>NZ_PNEC01000018.1 GCF_005886345.1 Pseudoalteromonas phenolica | reverse complement strand
GCTTCATATTTTTAAAGAACATTCCGGTTACCCGGGTGTAACTCGATGAGTTACCGCAGCGTTGCTGCGAAGTGGAGCGCTATAATAACGACTTCAATTTTTATGTCAACACTTAATTTTAATCTTTTTCTTAAGAGAAAGTTTAAAGCTAAGTTTTATTTGACTCGACATCGTTTTGATTTGCTTTTCAGCGCCTCGCCCCGTGTCAGTGGGGTCGCATTATAGGGAGATCATTTTTTTGATCAACCCCTTTTTGAAATTAATTTTAAGAAATGTGTTCAACCGCTCAAAAAGAAATCAAAACCCTGTTTTTAGTCGCTTTTTGCTAACATTTAATACAGGTTATTTGCATTTGAAGCCTAAGATCTAGTTAGATCTTAGTCTCATCACGCCTTCTTGTATGGTGGAAGCAACTAATTCACCTTGTCTATTAAAGAATTGCCCCCTTACTAGACCACGGCCACCACTCGCACTTGGACTATCGACACTATATAGCAACCATTCATCCATTCTAAATGGACGGTGGAACCACATAGCATGATCTATCGTTGCAACTTGCATATTAGGTTGCAAGAAAGAAAGTCCGTGCGACTGCAATGCCGTTGGCAAAAACTCAAAATCTGACGCATATGCTAATAAGTAGTTATGTATGCGCCTGTCATCGGGCATTGTGCCATTTGCTCTAAACCAAACATGCCTTTTAGCTTCAGTGCTTTTTGGTTTAAACGGGTTCTGAAAGTTTACCGGGCGCATTTCGATAGGCATTTCGCAGGTAAATTTATTTCTCAGTTGCTCAGGAATTAGATCCGCGTGCTCTTGGTAAAACTCAAGCGAAGACTTAAGGGTTTCTGGTGCTGGCACATCAGGCATCTCTGTTTGATGAGATAATCCCTCTTCATCCCCTTGAAAAGAAGCTGTCATATAAAAGATGGGTTTACCATATTGGATCGCGCAAACACGGCGTGTACTGAAGCTTCTCCCATCTCTGATAGTTTCAACATCATAAACAATTGGTTTGCTGGCATCGCCTGGTCGTAAAAAGTATGAATGTAAAGAATTAACATAGCGATCTGCTGGCAAGGTATACTTGGCCGCAGATAAAGCCTGTCCCATCACCTGACCACCGAAGACTTGTGGAAAGCCGAGATCTTGGCTTTGCCCTCGATAGATCCCTTGTTCAATTTCTTCTAATGAAAGAAGTGACAGTAAATTCTCTAATACCTGACTCATAACTCATTACCCTCAAACAACATAACGCTTTAATCATACTACACGTATCTGTTTATAGTGTATTTACCTTGCTCAGCTTTGTCATTTCATCAACAATATTAAAAAACACTATCTGAAGATTTTTATGGCTTATTGGTTATTCAAAACAGAACCCGATACATTTTCTATTGATGATTTGAAGAATGCACAAGAGCAAAGCACTTTTTGGGAAGGTGTAAGAAACTATCAGGCACGAAACTTTCTAAGAGATGATGTCAAATTAGGTGATCAGATCTTTATTTATCACTCCAGCTGTAAAGTTCCTGCAATTGTCGGGATCGCAGAGGTGATAGAAGAAGCACACCCTGATCCCCACCAATTCGATCCAAGCAGTGATTACTTTGATGAAAAATCTAAGCCAGACTCCCCAAAATGGTTTGGTGTCACTGTTCAGTTTAGAGAAAAGTTAAGGCCTATCTCTCTGAAACAGATTAAGGCAGATCCTAGAATTATCGACTTACCACTCAAAAAAGCTGGCCGATTGTCTATCATGCCTGTTAAAGAGGAAGAATTTTTATTATTAAAACATTACCATCATAGCGAGCAATGATAGTTGCTCGCTGTTATCTACCGTAAAACAATTACAATTTTGACGACCTCAACAAGACTATTTGATTTCTGACCACTTTACTTCTGACGGTAAAATACGCTCAGGTGAAATATAGTGAAGAATATCACCGCCTTTAATTTGATAATGCAGAGGCGGATTTAAGTCCATATTAAATGCATTCAAGTCGTGGGCAACTCCCAAAATAATTGCATCGTGCTTTTCTTTGAAGTAATGAAAGAAAGCCGAGAAAGGAAGTGCTGCAATATGCTCAGGTAACCGTACACTAAACTGAGTGTCACCATGTAAAGTTGAAAGTAATTCCTCTTGCACTCGACTCGAACCAGGATCTTGCATCGCACGCACTAAGATCTCAGCTGACTTTGTACTAGAGCACTCTACATTCTTGCAGTGAGTGCGAAGCAGACTGACTTTACTCTCATCAATAAAATGCGCACTAATATGTGCTGCTTCTTTTATTAACGGACTTATCATTAGTGCAGTGGTGAAGGTCTGATCGTCATCTTTACCATCTATGATAATTTTATCAGCTTGAGAAATCGCAATACGATCCAATTCTTTTTCATCTGTAAAACTCGTTAAATGGGCAAATTCAACTTCAGAATAGTTAGCTAGAGGGTGCTCTTCGAGATCATTAACGGCAAGAATGATTTGTCGGTCTTTTCTTTTATTATCGGCAAGTATGTAATCAACAATCTTTTTTGTTCTCTGCTCATGCCAGCCAAAAATAACAATGTGATCAGTTAAGTGTGCTAAGTTTTTGTTTCCCGTCATTGCTCTTTTTACCCAAAATGTAACTAACTGCCCGACTTTGCCAAGCAAAACACCAAATAACGCTAAGCCAAATGGAATTTGAAATAGTGCCACGACCCAACGACCCATAGGGGTTACGGCACTCATATCGCCATATCCTACCGTTGAAGTGGTAACAACATAATAATAAAAATAGGTGTTGAGCCCTAATAGCTCGGTTTCGTTTGCAGCAAGAAGCAATAACCAAGTCGCAGCTATGTGCAACACTGTTACTGCCATTAATAGCTGCCAACTAGCTTTGTCTATATGTGCTCTTAAGAGCATGGCTAGTTTTTTTAAATACAGAGGCATAGCTAAAATAATTGAATTTAATGATTTTTGTTCACAATACGCGATATCTATTTGCTTGCAAATACCACTTTAAATAAATCTAGGATAGACTTATAGATGACCTCATTTTAGGTTTATTAGATTTATGCCTCGTGTTAGGTATACTGAATTTATCTTCTTCTAAAGGATAACGACATGGCTGGTGTTTTAGCTTCTGTAGATCAAAGAACGCAACTGGTGGGTGAAAACCGACTTGAGTTGTTGTTATTTCATTTACATAGCCGCCATCTGTTTGCTTTAAATGTCTTCAAAGTAAAAGAAGTTGTAAAGCTGCCACACCTAAACATCATGCCAAACGCGCACCCGAAAGTATGTGGTGTAACTAGCATTCGTGGAGAGTCCATCCCAGTGATCGACCTTCGTAGAGCAATCAATTTGCCAGAATGTCAGCGTGATGAAGACTGCAATCTCGTTATCACTGAATACAACCGTACTGTTCAAGCTTTTCTAGTCGGTAAAGTTGACCAAATCGTCAATACCACTTGGTCGGATATTATGCCTCCACCAAGTTCTGTGGGTAAAAACCATTATCTTACTGCCTTCACAAAACTAAAGCGTGACGGCCAAGAGCACCTCGTTGAAATTATCGACGTAGAGAAGGTATTGGCTGAGATTATTAGCTACGACATACAAATATCAGACGATGTACTAGATGAATCAATCCTGCCTGAATTTCAAGGTAAGAAAATTCTTCATGCGGATGATTCACCAACTGCACGTCGCCAAGTGTCAGACACGCTTGCACAATTGGGGATTGAAATTATTCCGGCAACTGACGGGCAAGCCGCTTTGGACATTTTGAAAAAGTGGGCTGATGAAGGCAAAGACATTAATCAAGAAATACTTGCGGTGATCACCGATGCCGAAATGCCTGTGATGGACGGATACCGCTTAACTTATGAAATTAGGAATGATCCTCGCCTTAAAGATCTTTACGTTATTTTGAATACGTCTTTGAGTGGTAGCTTTAACCAAGCCATGGTTGAAAAAGTAGGTTGTAATGCGTTTCTATCTAAATTCCAGCCAGACTTATTAGTAGAAGAAGTTCAAAACCGTTTAAAAGAATACATCGGTCAGTAGACTGGTTATTTATACAGTTTAATTTATTTTCATTCTTTATATATTTCAAAAAGTTAAGTTTTTACGCATAGTAAAAATGTGTGTCTTGCTGGGAAATAGACGCTAGCCTAGGTATACTTTGCTGCATTCTGATTTGGCAAGGTAACCTAATGGACGTTTCTGATTTAATTGACGGCTTAAACGATAAACAACGCGAAGCTGTAGCTGCTCCTTTGCAGAATATGCTGGTGCTTGCTGGCGCAGGCTCAGGTAAAACGCGAGTACTTGTTCATCGTATTGCATGGTTAATGCAGGTAGAGCACGCCTCTCCTTATAGTATTTTTGCTGTGACCTTTACCAATAAAGCCGCCAAAGAAATGCGTACCCGTGTTGAAGAAACGCTCAAATCACCTGTCGGCGGCATGTGGATCGGTACTTTCCATGGTCTATCTCACCGGATCCTTCGCGCTCATCACCGTGAAGCTAACTTACCAGAAGCGTTTCAAATCTTAGACACTGACGACCAAGTACGTATGATCCGCCGTCTGTTGAAAGCAATGAATATTGATGAAAAGAAATGGCCGCCAAAACAAATCGCCTGGTATATCAGTGCTCGTAAAGATGAAGGTCAACGTCCAAAAGATATTCAAGCTTATGATGTGAACGAACAACTCATGTTACGCGTTTATACGGCTTATCAAGAAGCTTGTGACAGAGCGGGTTTAGTCGACTTTGCTGAAATCTTATTACGCTGCTTTGAGCTGTTACAACAACAGCCAACATTACTACGCCATTATCAGCAGCGGTTCCGTCATATGCTGGTAGACGAATTCCAAGATACCAACAACATTCAATATCGCTGGTTAAAACTACTTGCTGGCGGTGACAGCAATATCATGATCGTAGGCGACGATGACCAAAGCATTTACGGCTGGCGTGGCGCTAAAATTGAAAACATCAAACGCTTTTTAGATGACTTCGATGCAGAGACTATTCGCCTTGAACAAAACTATCGTTCTACGGCAACCATTCTAAAAGCATCAAACGCGCTGATTGAAAACAACGCCGAACGTATGGGCAAAAGCCTTTGGACCGATGGCAACCAAGGCGAGCCTATTTCGATTTATGCCGCCTTTAATGAGTTAGATGAAGCCCGTTTTGTGGTAGGTAAAATCAAAACTTGGCTGAATGGGGGTAATGCTTTACAAGATTGTGCCATTCTTTATCGTAACAACGCCCAGTCACGTATTCTTGAAGAGGCCATGTTACAAGAAGGCTTGAAATACCGTATTTACGGCGGTACGCGCTTCTTCGAACGCCAAGAGATCAAAGATGCTTTATGTTACCTACGCCTGATCTGTAATCGCCAAGATGATGCCGCATTTGAACGTGTAATCAACACCCCGGCACGTGGTATTGGTGACAAAACTTTGAGCCATATCCGTGACTGTGCACGCAATGAATCAATGCCATTATGGTACGCCGCAAAAGCGATTCTAGAGCAAAAGCATTTAGCAGGCAGAGCTGCAACTGCCGTCACTAAATTCGTTGAACTTATCGAGCATCTCAGCGATAAAATCGATGAGCTAGAATTAAGTGAACAAGCCAAGCAAACCATTGAAGTCTCAGGCCTTATGGCAATGTACCAAGCCGAAAAAGGCGAAAAAGGTCGCGCTCGAGTAGAAAACTTAGAAGAGTTAATCAGTGCCTGTGGTCAATATGAACCGCCTATTGATGAAGACTTTAGTTCGCCACTGCAAGGCTTTTTAGCTTATACATCACTCGAAGCCGGTGAAGGGCAAGCCGATGAGCACGAAGATGCGGTGCAAATGATGACTTTGCACTCGGCAAAAGGCCTAGAATTCCCGCTTGTATTTATGGTTGGCGTAGAAGAAGGCATGTTCCCTTCACAACAAAGCCATGAAGAGTCGGGTCGCTTAGAAGAAGAGCGCCGACTATGTTATGTCGGTATGACCCGCGCAATGGATAAACTCTATATTAGCCATGCCGAAAGCCGTCGTTTGTATGGACAAGAAAAACATCATAGTCCTTCGCGCTTCTTACGTGAAATCCCTGAAGACTGTGTAGAAGAAATTCGCATTAAAACGCAAGTTTCACGCCCAGCAAGTACAGGCCGCTTTAGTAACACCATTACTTTGGCAACCTTTGAAGATAGCGGTTACAACCTTGGTCAACGTGTTTTACATGCCAAGTTTGGTACTGGCACTGTTTTAAACTACGAAGGGAATGGCGCGCAATCGCGTATTCAAGTCAACTTTGACGATGTGGGTACGAAATGGCTTGTCACTGCTTATGCAAGACTCGAAAAAATATAATTTAGAGGCGCTATTTGAGCGCCTTACTTTTAATCAGCATCGCCAATTAGTGTTGTTTTGCGGCCCACAGAAGTGGGCTGCCACCGAGTTGAATAAACTCACAAGCAAGGCTACTTCTTTCTTAACGCTGTCAAAAGAAGCCGCTTTTAATCAAGCGCAATGGCCTGAGCATCTTCATCAAATTCTCGGTCAAGAGTTCGACGTCGCAATATACGATGGCTATTCAGGGGTTATCCCCAATAAACTGGCAGCACTCAGTGGCACAGTAAAAGCAGGCGGCATACTTGCGCTCGTATTACCTGAGCTTGCGCAATTAAATTCTTGGTGTGACGAAGGGATCACAACTTGGCAAAATCATCAGCAATCGCTAACAACAAGTCCATTTTTAGCGCGTTGGCAGCGCTTATTTGCTCAGCTACCTATCTCTATTATTTCTGAAACTAATGACACAAGGCTGTCTTTGCCAGATTTAAAACCTGCTTCAGAGCTTAACCATAGATTAGGTGAGCAAGATAAGGTTATTGAAACGCTCATTGGATTACTCACCAAATCGCAGCAACATATTTTGCTTACAGCCGATAGAGGCCGCGGTAAATCATCAGCTTTAGGTTTATTAGCGAGCAAAATGCCTGAGCAATCATTTGTGATATGTGCACGTCAATATCAAGCAGTAAAAAGTAGTTTTACCCATTTGGCAAAAGCACTAGGGGTTGAGTATTCAGGCAATGAGAAAACACTCGCTAATCTTCGCTTTTGTCCACCAGATAAGTTACTTCAAGAAAATATCAGCGATGACATCATTCTTATTGACGAAGCCGCAGCTTTACCCGTGCCTACCCTCATCAAAATAGCGGAAAAATTTAAGCGAAGTGTATTTGCATCGACTTTAGTGGGCTATGAAGGTAATGGTCGAGGCTATACGCTAAGGTTCAAACGTTTTTTAGCAAAACACTATCCCACCTATCAGCAATTGACCCTCAATGCGCCGATTAGATATGAGCAGTGTGATCCGTTAGAAAGCAGCATAAACAAACTATTCGCGCTCGACGCGGAGTTTAATGCGCCTAAGCAGCTTGAACAGTTCGAGTTCACTCATATTACATCTGAAGATTTACTTCACGATGAGCATCTACTCAGACAAGCATTTTCATTATTGGTGCTCGCTCATTACCAAACCAGCGTTAATGACCTAAGACAATTACTCGACCAACCTGAAAACAAACTCTTTGCAATCAAACAGCAAAACCATTTACTTGGTATTTGCCTGGTCAGCATTGAAGGCGTCTTAAATGCTGATAGTATCGCAATGATTGCGCAACAGAATAGGCGACCTAAAGGGCACTTACTACCTCAACAGCTTTACCACTTGCTACAACAAGATGCATTTTTGAATCATAAAGCCGCTAGAGTTGTCAGAATCGCTATCGCACCTGATTTTCAAAGCCAAAAGCTGGGTCAGCAATTATTGAATTACACCGAGCAGCAACTACAAGATGAGGTCGATTACTTTGGCAGTAGCTTTGGCTGCACCGCACAGTTATTAAAGTTCTGGCAAGAGAACAAGTATCAAATTGTAAAATTAGGCTTTAAACAAGACAAAGCCAGTGGCGAATATGCTGCACTTGTTGTTAAAACGAAAACCCTAAAAACCCAATTAGCGACATTAAAAGCGCTCTTTGACTCACAGTTTCCCTATCAGCTTCTCAGTCATTATAAGCAACTACCCTACGAACTAGTTTTATGTATATTATTATCAAGGCCAAAAATTGAAGCTTCTGAAATTCAAAAGCATTATTTACAAAGCCTGACAACTCAACCAGCTAATGTAGAGCAAGGGTTGCCACAAATTTGGCACCTAGCATTACAGAGACCCGATTTACTATGCAACCTTTCGGCTATTTCACAACGGCTAATAATTAAGCTAGTATTACAAAATAATACAAAAGAAGTAATTTTGAGTGACTTTGAGCTTCACTCTAAAAAACAATTAAACCAACAACTGCACAACTTAGTTACTGAACTTTATGTCCAAATTTAAGCTTTCAATCTTGCTTACCTTTTGTCTTTTATGGGCAGGACAGCTTATTGCATCTGGATCACAACTCGATATAAAGCTGGGTATGTCGGTGGCAATGAACGGACCAGCAAGCAAAATTGGCCAGCAGCTCGCCAAAGATTCGCAAATCTACTTTAATCAACTTAATAAAGAAGGTGGTATTCATGGCGCTCAGTTAGAATTGGAAGTAAAAGATGATGGCTATGAGCCCAATCACACAGTAAACAACACTCGCTACTTTATTTACGATAAAAAAGTCCATGCATTGTTTGGTTATATGGGTACGCCTACTACCTGAGCTATAAAGTCTATTCTTAAACATGCGCAAACACTATTATTGATGCCTTACACGGGCACAGCCTTCTTAAGAAAGCAGCCAAGCTTCAACGTTTTTAATCTAAGGGCAAGCTACTTAGACGAAGCAATAGAGCAAATTAATTATCTAGTCGATGAATTAGGACACTACCAAATAGCTTTGCTGATCCAAGCTGACGAATTTGGCATTACACTTCAAAAAAGTTTAACCACAGCTTTAAAAATTAAAGGTTCAACACCTCAGGCTATTGGTCGTTTTCGCAGAAATACCTATGAAGTCGAAAAGGCGCTTAAGCTCATAAATAAAGCGAATGCAACCGCCGTTGCAATGGTTGGTACTTTTAAACCGCTCGCACACTTTATTCATTTATCACAAAAACAAAACAAACAGTTTGTCTTTACCTGTGTCTCTTTTGCGTCAGGTGAAGACCTATTTAACGAATTAAAGTTGCCAAGTAAATTAATGATTACTGAAGTAGTGCCTAGTCCCACTAAGTGTACAGGCAAAATTTGTGAGCAATTTAGAGCTGCGATACAAGAGCATGGATTGCCCGAAACCCATGCCATTTTTGAAGGCTACTTGAATGCACTTGTATTCAACCGTGCCGCAAAGATGTGCCCACTACCCTACAATAACGCGTGTGTTTTAAAAGCACTGAATAATGTCATTAAACAAGATCCTGAATTACGTCATTTATTTAAGATCAAAGCGATGCAAAAGAATTTACCAATTTTCCGTTCATATCACACATAATTGATCTATCATTAGATCATATTACTAATCATGGTGAGGCATACATGGATTTAATTAACTTTCGTGTTGGGCAAAAAACAATTTCTTTAAAAATTTTGGATATATTGCTTACCGAGCGCTATGAAGGAAATCTAACCTCATTGCCAAATGGTAACCCTAGCTTTTTAGGGGTTAAAGATTACATGGGCACGCCAACACCGATCTTTGATTTAGGTTTGATTTTAAACAACCAATCATCTTCAGAAGTAAATCAGGAATTAGTTAAGTTGCTCCATGATCGTGAGCAAGATCAAAAAACTTGGTTAATAGCTTTGGAGCACAGCATTCGTGATGGTGCCGCTTTCACAAAAGCGCGTGACCCTCATCAAAGTGAGTTTGGTAAATGGTTTTATAGCTTTAAAACTGAGAATGAAGATTTAAAGGCGTTATTGGCCCGATTCGAAGAGCCGCATACCAAACTGCTTAACTTGTCTGGGGAGTTGCTCGACTTATGTACAAAAGGTGAAAAAGAAAAAGCGATCCAAATACTCGAAAAAGAGCGGACTACGACTTACCAGAAACTGATCCGCTTGTTTGAATCAGCCAGAGATCAGATCACGCTTGATCATAAACCTATTATTGTTTTTACAACTTTAGATGGACAAAAGCCACATATTGGTTTGTTAGTTGACCAGGTGCAAGACAATATCCATTGTGATGAGAGTGAGATTAAATCATTAAATGAAATCACTAATGTAGGCTTCGAGATTGATTCACAAACGAAGAAAATGATGAAAGGGTTAATTAAACGTGGTGAAACACATAGTGTATTGATAGACCCAAGTTCAATTTTCAGACCAGAACACTTACAAGATTATGAGCCTGAAGAGACTGAAAACTACGGCTTGTTTTAACTGCTTTAAAGGTAAAGCTTTAAAACTAAATCAACAGCTTTTGCTTTTTATAGCTACAAAAAAACCGCTCAATTGAGCGGTTTTTTTACATCTCGTAAAAGATTACTTCTTAGCTTCACGGCTCGCGCGCTTACGCTCGCTTTCAGTAAGTAGTTTCTTACGGATACGAATGCTTTCAGGTGTTACTTCTACTAGCTCGTCATCATCGATGAACTCAAGCGCTTGCTCTAGTGTCATAACGATTGGTGGCACAAGATTTTGCGCTTCATCAGTACCAGATGCACGTACGTTAGTAAGTTGCTTACCTTTCAGTGCGTTTACCGTTAGGTCGTTATCACGAGCATGAATACCGATGATCATACCTTCGTAAACTTCAACACCGTGACCGATGAATAGCTTACCACGGTCTTGTAGGTTGAATAGTGCGTTAGTTAGTGCTTTACCTGCCGCGTTTGCGATAAGTACACCGTTCTTACGCTGACCAATGTTACCGCCTTTGTGTGGGCCGTAGTGATCGAACGTGTGGTACATTAGACCAGAGCCAGATGTTAGTGTCATGAAGTCAGTTTGGAAACCGATTAGACCACGTGAAGGCATCATGAAGTCCATACGAATACGGCCTTTACCATCTGGTGCCATGTCAGTCATTTCAGCTTTACGAAGACCTAGTTGCTCCATGATCGCACCTTGGTGCTCTTCTTCAACGTCAACGGTTACTGTTTCATATGGTTCTTCTAATTGACCATCTACTTCACGAAGGATTACTTCTGGACGAGATACTGCAAGCTCGTAACCTTCACGACGCATGTTTTCAATTAAGATACCTAAGTGAAGTTCACCACGACCTGAAACACGGAAGCTATCTGGGTTATCAGTCTCTTCAACACGTAATGCTACGTTGTGAACAAGTTCAGCTTGAAGACGCTCAAGGATATTACGTGAAGTTACGAATTTACCTTCTTGGCCAGAGAACGGAGACGTATTTACAGAGAACGTCATTGTTACTGTCGGCTCATCAACAGAAAGCGCTGGAAGTGCTTCAACTGCGTTTACATCACATACAGTATCAGAGATCTTAAGTTCACCTAGACCTGTAATTGCAATGATATCGCCCGCTTGCGCTTCTTGCGCTTCGTGACGGTCAAGACCTAAGTAAGTAAGTACTTGGCCAACTTTACCGTTACGAGTTTTGCCATCAGCGCCAACAATTGTTACTTGCTGGTTTACTTTAACTGTACCACGCTTAATACGACCTACACCGATTACACCGATGTATGAGTTGTAGTCTAGCTGTGAAATCTGCATTTGGAATGCGCCTGCAGGATCTGCATCTGGCTTTTCTACTTGCTCAACGATCGCTTCAAACATTGGTTGCATGTTGTCTGAAGGCTCGTCTAGATCAAGCGTTGCCCAACCGTTAATTGCTGAAGCGTAGATAACTTGGAAATCAAGCTGCTCGTCAGTTGCACCTAAATTATCGAATAGATCGAATACTTGGTCCATTACCCAATCAGGGCGTGCGCCTGGCTTGTCGATTTTGTTGATAACAACGATTGGCTTAAGACCTAGTGCGAATGCTTTTTGCGTTACGAAACGCGTTTGCGGCATTGGACCTTCTTGCGCATCAACTAGTAGTAATACTGAGTCAACCATTGAAAGAACACGTTCTACTTCACCACCGAAGTCAGCGTGTCCCGGAGTGTCTACGATGTTGATGTGGTAATCGTTCCACTCAATCGCGGTGTTTTTAGCTAGGATGGTAATACCACGCTCTTTTTCGATGTCGTTGGAATCCATCACGCGTTCTTCATTACCGCCACGTGTTTCTAACGTGCCCGATTGCTCTAGTAGCTTATCTACTAGGGTCGTTTTACCGTGGTCAACGTGCGCGATAATCGCGATATTACGTAATTTTTCAATGCTCATGTTTATAACTCAGATAATTACTCGAAAGAGTGGGTTAATCCTATACACCTAATTGTGCAAAACAGACTAAATTTTAGCCTGCTAGAATTTTAAAGTGGCGTATTATCCCCTAATAAGCTCATAGATGAAAGTTTATGCAGCATTATTTTTTCAGCTCGCACGACTAATCGCTTATTAAAGGGTCAATTTATTATAGAAGCTAAGCTTCAATACGCCATGTAATAACAGCGCCAACACCTATTTCTTTATCCTAAAGTTACATCATGATGATGTTAGATAGATGACATTTTCATTTTCTATGTCTCAGTCTTAAATAAACCAACTTAAAGCAACTAAAAACTGGGCAAAAAAGCATCATGCACTATACTAGAGCTGCACCACCAACGTGCATTTACGGATCATTTTGGTGCACAACAAAGGTGCAAAATAAATTTAAAAAGCCAAAAAACCTTTAAATTCATTTAGATAAAAAACTGGCACAATACCCGCTTATAGCTGCGCAGTAATAACGAAAGTTATAGCAAAATAACTAACCCAACGAGTTTTGGAGGACACACATGTCTCATACAGTTTTACAATTTATCAAGGAAAACGACGTTAAGTTTGTTGACCTACGTTTCACTGACACTAAGGGTAAAGAACAACACGTTTCTATCCCTCATCACCAAGCTGACGAAGACTTCTTTGAAGATGGTAAAATGTTTGATGGTTCTTCAATCGCTGGTTGGAAAGGCATTAACGAATCTGACATGGTGCTTATGCCTGACGCAGATTCTGCAAAGCTTGACCCATTCGCAGAAGAAACAACGCTTATCGTACGTTGTGACGTAGTTGAGCCAGCTACACTTCAAGGTTACGAGCGTGACCCACGTTCAGTTGCTAAGCGCGCCGAAGAATATATGCGTTCAACAGGTATTGCAGATACTGTTCTATTCGGTCCTGAGCCAGAGTTCTTTCTATTTGACGATGTTAAGTACAAAACTGACATGTCTGGTTCTATGTATAAAATTGATGCTGAAGAAGCATGTTGGAACTCTGACAAAGATTACGAAGGCGGTAACTCAGGTCACCGTCCAGGCGTAAAAGGTGGTTACTTCCCAGTAGCACCAGTTGATTCTTCACAGGATTGGCGTTCTGCAACTTGTTTAGTTCTAGAAGAATTAGGTCAAGTTGTTGAAGCGCACCACCACGAAGTAGCTACAGCGGGTCAAAACGAAATCGCAACTCGCTTCAATACAATGGTATTGAAAGCAGACGAAATTCAAGAAATGAAATACGTTATCCACAACATGGCGCACCTATATGGTAAAACGGCAACCTTCATGCCAAAGCCAATCGTAGGCGATAACGGTTCAGGCATGCACTGTCACCAATCACTAGGTAAAGATGGCCAGAACATCTTTGCTGGTGACAAGTACGGTGGCCTTTCTGAAGAAGCGCTATACTACATCGGTGGTATCATCAAGCACGCTAAAGCAATCAACGCATTCGCTAACGCGTCTACTAACTCTTACAAACGCTTAGTACCTGGTTTCGAAGCGCCAGTTATGCTTGCATACTCTGCACGTAACCGTTCTGCATCTATCCGTATTCCAGTTGTTCCTTCTGAGAAAGCACGTCGTATCGAAGTACGTTTCCCAGATCCAACAGCTAACCCATACCTTGCATTCTCTGCAATGCTTATGGCTGGTCTTGACGGTATCAAGAACAAGATCCACCCTGGCGATGCAATGGACAAAGATTTATACGACCTACCTGCAGAAGAAGCAGCAGAAATCCCAACTGTTGCAGCTTCACTAGAAGAAGCACTTTCAGCATTAGACGCTGATCGTGAATTCCTTATCCAAGGTGGCGTATTCACTAATGATTTAATCGATGCTTACATCAAGCTTAAGTCACAAGAAGTGGAAAAACTGAACATGACAACTCACCCAGTTGAGTTTGAAATGTACTACAGTGTTTAATTGATAAGAACATGACAACTCACACCACACATGACGAGTTTGAAATGTACTACAGCGTTTAATTGCTAACTTAAGTGGTTAAATTCTAAAGTGCATGACAACTCACACTACATGTGACGAGTTCGAAATGTACTACAACGTTTAATTGCTAACTTAAGTAGTTAAATTTTAAAGACCATGGCTAAGTTACTCACTGAGAAATAATTTAGAAATGGTCTATAGCGTGTAACTGGCACGCACCTAAATCATATGTGTTCTCAAGCCCGCGAAAGCGGGCTTTTTTGTGGTAAAGCAACTGATAAGCAACTAAAGTATTTGTTGAGATATGTGGCATGGGTTAGAGCTAAATAATGAATTGGACATTAACTGGGATATGCATTGCAGCAATGCTATTTAACACATTTGCTGAAGCAAAGATTTATCGTTGGAAAGATAAAAATGGAAACTGGGTGTATTCTGACAAACCTAAAAAAGGGTCACAAAAAGTAAAACTCAACGCCCCTATGGTCATGCCCAGCACCAATACAGATATTCTTCAATCGAATCAAAACACTAAACCTATTGCTTATCAAGCCAGCATTTCTTCACCTAGCCATGAGCAAACTATTAGAGAGAACACAGGTACTGTGTATGTAACTGGGCAAGTCACACCTAGTTTTCATAAAGGTTTTATGGTGCAACTTTTTCATAACGGAAATGCTGTGGGTCCTAAGCAATCTACAACTTCTTTTGTGCTGAAGTCTTTATCTCGCGGAGAACATAAACTTAAAATGGCAGTATATAACCCTCAGGGTAAAGCCATAGCAACAAGCCCTGAGAGTACCTTCTTCCTTCATAAAGCCAGTGTCGCTAATCGTTGATGCCAGCGCCAAGTAGACGTATGATAAATCGCACCAACTTGGTGCACAACAGAGAAAACTGACCCACAATGGCACAATCACTTACTTCTTTTGCTGAAAATGTCTGGCAAAACTTATCAACCTGTATCTTAGTCATTGATGATACTTACACGATTCAATTTGCCAATAATTCATGTAGTGAGTTATTTGGTTTAGGACTAAAGCGTCTTTTAAAGCAGCCTTTACTGAGTATTTTTAATCATCATCATATTGACCTAGAAAAGCTCTCTCAATATGTCTTAGATGAAGGCGTTGATTGCCAGCAGCACAGAGTAGACGTGGTTTTCATAGATAATCGCTCTGCCACATTAAATATTTATAGCCGTAAAATAGTGCATCAACACCAAGCCTATATCTTACTGGAATGTCGAAAAATTGATGACGAGGTTAAGTTTGATCAAGCCTCCAAACAAATGCACCAACATCATGCAGCAAGAACGCTCATCCGTGGTTTAGCTCACGAAATAAAAAATCCTTTGGGGGGCATACGTGGTGCGGCGCAATTATTGCAGTACGAAACATGCCAGCAAGAGCGAGAGCAATGTGCGCAACTCATCATCGAGCAAGCTGACAGATTAACTGAATTGGTAGATAAATTATTAGGGCCTAATCAACTCCCAAATAAAACCTCGTGCAATATCCACCAATTGTTAGAATCTGTGATCAAACTCAGTAGTTTTGAGCTTGGTGATCATATCAGTTTAAGAAAGGACTATGATCCTAGCATTCCTGATGTTGTGATTGATCAAGCTAAAATTCAGCAGGTGATATTAAACATTGTTCGTAATGCACAACAGGCGCTCAAGCAAGGTGGAGAAATAAAATTAAAAACCCGATTTAAACATCGTGTTCGACAGGGTGATCATGTCGTCAAGAAGGCACTGTTAATCCAGATCAGTGACAATGGTCCAGGTATCGACGAAAAACTCAAAGATACTTTATTTTATCCTATGGTAACGAACAAAGATGGTGGTTCAGGCCTAGGGCTCTCTATCGCGCAAACCTTAATAGAACAACATGGTGGCAGTATTGAATGTGACAGCTGGCCGGGTCATACCGAGTTCAATATATATTTGCCATTTACAGCATAACCATCGGGGATTAACGAATGAAATCAGTTTGGCTAGTAGACGACGATGCATCAATCAGGTTCGTTTTAGATAAAGCGCTTTCAAGAGCTGGCTTTACCACAGAAAGTTTTACCAACGGCCAAGATGTACTTACCGCGCTAGAATATAATCAACCTGCAGTATTAGTTTCTGATGTGCGAATGCCGGGAATGGATGGTATGGCGCTACTCGAACAAATTCACACTGATCACCCTAATCTGCCAGTGATCATTATGACCGCGCATTCAGATTTAGACTCGGCAGTTAATGCATTTCAAAAAGGCGCATTTGAATACCTTGCAAAACCATTTGATTTAAACGAAGCGACAAAATTAGTAGAGCGGGCTTACGAAACACAACAGCAGAACCGCAAAACCAAAACGCCCCCTACAGCGCCACAAAATAGCCCTGATATTATTGGTGAAGCACCAGCAATGCAGGAAGTGTTTCGAGCCATAGGTAAGCTGTCAGCATCGAGTATGAGTGTGCTTATAAATGGAGAGTCAGGCACAGGTAAAGAATTAGTCGCAGGCGCACTGCATAACCATAGCCCTCGTAAAAACAATACATTTATTGCGCTAAACATGGCGGCTATTCCAAAAGATCTCGTTGAATCAGAGTTATTTGGTCATGAAAAAGGCGCATTCACCGGTGCTGATAGTATACGTCGTGGCCGTTTCGAACAAGCAGATGGCGGCACGCTATTTCTAGATGAAATTGGAGATATGCCGCTCGATGTACAAACCCGTTTACTTCGCGTTTTAGCCGATGGAGAGTTTTATCGAGTGGGTGGTCATCAAAGTATTAAAGTCGATGTAAGGATCATTGCTGCAACGCACCAAGACCTCGAAACCTTAGTACAGAAAGGTCAATTTAGAGAAGACTTATTTCACCGCTTGAATGTCGTCCGTTTAAAGATTCCGGCATTGCGAGATCGCCCAGAAGACATTGAGCGCTTAGCCGTTCACTTCCTAGCCAAAAGTGCAAAAGATCTTCAAGTTGAAAGTAAAACCCTTTCCGCTGGAGCCATTAAAGTTATGCAACTCTATCACTGGCCAGGGAATGTGCGTCAACTTGAAAATACCTGTCGATGGCTGACCGTGATGGCGCCAGGTGAGATGGTCGGTGAAATTGACTTGCCCGAGGAACTTCAACACTCAGAAGTCACTACTGAAGCCCAAGGTGATTGGCTTGATGCCTTTCAAGTTTGGCTAAATCAAGAGCTTAAGAACGGCAAAGAAAATATCTGGCCAGCTGTTCAAGCCCAGCTCGAAACACGCTTAATAAAAACCGCCTTAAATGCTTGCCACGGACATAAACAAGATGCTGCGCTACGGATTGGTTGGGGACGTAATACATTGACCCGAAAATTAAAAGAGCGCAATATTCAGGATAGTTAAAACTATTCTGAATATTATCTATGAAGTTACTAGAACATGTACCGCTGATTAAACAGCTAGAAATAATCAATCGCCTGCCTTTTTTTAGTGACTTCACTTTAGCTGAAAGACAAGTATTGCTTGAGTCTTTCAGCCATTTATATCTCGTCCAAAAAGACAAGCATGCCTTCAAGCACTTCGATAAAGATAACCGTTTATTTATTATTCTAAGCGGTGAGCTCGCTATATTTAAAAAAGAAGAACTCAGTCAGCTCGGCAAGGTCGGTCCGGGTGAATTCATAGGTGAAGGCGCATTTATTTGTAAACGTGAACACAGTACCAATGCCAAAGCATTCAGCGACAGTATTTTACTGACCATTACACCAGAAGCATTAACTCGCCTACCAAGTGTGATCAGAGAAAAAATTAAAGATAGAATTATTGAAGGTATGGGCCAGCGAATCGCAAAGCTAAATAATTATATTGAAGAAAATATTTAGCCTATTTTTCATACATTAATATATTTCATTTTACTTCTAGTGTAATTGCAGCGATTATTTTTCACTCAAACAAGCTGACTTTAATTAAGGAAAATAATATGAAGTTGCAATTAAACAAAAAGAAAATGAAAAGCCTGTCAAAAAACAGCAGCGATTTACCACAAGCTGTTACCCCAAAAGTAGCCGGAGGTTGGGATCCTAATTGGACACAGCCTGCTTGGCGTTGTATGAGCTACTTAGGTTGCGTTAGCAATAAAGATTACTGCTAAGACTACCGTTAGAAATAAAAAAGGCACTTATTAGCGCCTTTTTTATTCAAGCAAAATTAGCGATTCAGTAACGCTTCAAACGCACTGAATAATTTTTCTAGCTCTTCAATGGTGTTGTAGTGCATACAACCAATACGAACAACACCCCCTTTATCCATTACACCAAGCTGCTCACATAAGCCTTGCGCATAGAAGTTACCATCCCACACACACATATGTTGCTTGCCTAAGAATTCAGACACCTCACGCGGTGCTAAGCCTTCAAATGTTAAGGCAAAAGTTGGCGTACGTTCAGCAAGGCGAGATTCATCTGTAATACCGTATAAACGGATCTGAGGAAAATCAGCTAGTCGCTTTAAGAAATAGGCACTCAGTGCCATTTCATGTTCTTTGGTGTTTGCAAATGCCTGAGCTAGACGCTCACGACGTGGTGTGCTTTCTGGTAAATCACTTAGACTAGCTATGTAATCAATGGCAGCAATAACACCCGCTAAACCTTCAAAGCTTTGCGTGCCAGTTTCCCAACGACCTGGGATCACATCTTTTGCAGGTTCCACTTTGTATGGCGTAAAACCTTCTAAATGTTCACGCTTACCATAAACAATCCCTACGTGCGGGCCAAAGAACTTGTAAGCCGAGCAAGCTAAGAAGTCACAATTAAGCGCTTGTACATCGATAAGCTCATGAGGCGCATAGTGAACCGCATCCACATACACTAACGCACCAACTTGGTGCGCAAGCTCTACGATCTGTTTAATGTCGTTAATAGAACCCGTGGTGTTCGATGCGTATGTCACAGCAACTAGCTTAGTCTTCTCATTCAACAGTGACTTGTAGTGTGCTAAATCAAGTGTGCAATCTGCTTCGTTGATTTTTACAGCCTTTACACGTGCGCCTTTATCTTCGGCAGCCTGACGCCAAGAAGACACATTTGAGAAGTGATCAGCATTGGTCACTATCACTTCATCACCTGCTTGCCAATTACGTGATACTGCACGGCTAAAGCTAAATGTTAGGCTAGTCATATTCGCGCCGAACACAATTTGCTCTTTGCTCGGTGCGTTTAATAAATCTGCTACAGCCTGACGCGCATCATTCATCAAGTCGACCGTTTTATCGCTTGAGAAAAATGCTCCACCTAAGTTTGAGTTGTAGTAACCCAAATAAGCCGACATAGCACTGAGTACCGATTGAGGTACTTGAGAGCCACCCGGACCATCTAAGAAGATAGGGGATTGACCATTCACCTGCTGCATAAGTGCAGGGAACTGACGACGCAATTTTTGTAGTTCCATTTCGGCCTCTATGCTGTGAATACGAAACAGTCTAAATAGCCTACTTCATCGGCATTTAGCTTATTCATCGGTGTTGCGTTGTGCCAAACTTCGCGGTCATTTACAAGTGCAAACAAACCGTCTTTAATTTCCATCTTGAAGCAAGGCTCAGCTTCTTTGTGTTCATATACTAGCAGCTCACCGCCTGCAATATTTTCATGCGATACGCCACATACACACACATGATCAAAACCATCTTGGTGAACACCTTCAGGTGCCGGTGGGGTGTCACTTTCAATCGCTAACATTCTGAACTGATGAACTTCAATGTCACGGCTCTCTTCAATGCCTGTCATCGCTCTGAATTCAGTCAGTAAGTGCTTAAATGCATCGCTATTAATTAAATCGGTTTCTAAATTCTCATAAACGCGCTCAATGTTACCCTGAAAGTTGTTAATTGAGTCGTCTTGAACAAACGCTTTAGTTGGTTGAAGGCTTACTTCATTATCAACAAACTTCAATACTGAATAACGACGTTTACGGAAAGCACCGTCTGCATATGGGTTATCAGGTAGATGATCAAAGAATGGTTTTACACCATCAATATGAGGCTGTTGAATAAAACGTAATTGAAGCAAATTCTGGTTGTTTACTGCGGTCATGTTGCTCTCGTTTATGATTATAGAATTGGCGCAGATCTTAATCTATTTCGAGCAGTTAATTGATTTAAATTACACACACAAACATCAATAATTACATTGATAATGCATTTTATAAATTTATAAGGCTAAATTTTCTAATTTTGAAAAGACTAAAAATTTTTCAACCAAACTGGTCAGTCCAGAGTAAAAATAGTTCAGTTTAAGCGATAAGCGATAAGCGATAAGCGATAAGCGATAAGCGATAAGCGATAAGCGATAAGCGATAAGCGATAAGCGAAATTAATTATTAATCACTTTGGAAGTCAAATAAGAATTAATATAAAGGAACACGACAAAACTGACGAAAGTTAAAAATTATACTTGAACCAAAAAACTAATCAGATAAGGGGATTTGATAAAAAGATTTTTAAGGTAAGAAAGTTGGTTGCGGGAGCCGGATTTGAACCGACGACCTTCGTGAATTATAAGAGAGAGCCCGACAAAACTGACGAAAGTTAACAATTATACTTGAACCAAAAACTAATCTGATAAGGGGATTTGATAAAAAGATTTTTAAGGTAAGAAAGTTGGTTGCGGGAACAGGGTTTGAACCGATGACCTTTGTGAATAATAAGAGAGCCCAACAAAACAGACGAAAGTTAAAAATTATATTTGAAGCAAAAAACTAATCTAATAAAGGGGATTTGATAAATAGATTTTTAAGATAAGAAAGTTGGTTGCGGGAGCCGGATTTGAACCGACGACCTTCGGGTTATGAGCCCGACGAGCTACCAGGCTGCTCCATCCCGCGTCAGATGGTTTGCATAAAGCAAACGAGCCCTAGAGTCTTGAATTCACTCTAGAAGAATTGGTTGCGGGAGCCGGATTTGAACCGACGACCTTCGGGTTATGAGCCCGACGAGCTACCAGGCTGCTCCATCCCGCGTCCGAATGGTTTGCATAAGCAAACGAGCCTTAGAGGTTTTAATTCTCTCTAAAAGAATTGGTTGCGGGAGCCGGATTTGAACCGACGACCTTCGGGTTATGAGCCCGACGAGCTACCAGGCTGCTCCATCCCGCGCCTGTAACATTAAAATAAATTGAATTATTTTAATGAGTTTTGAAAGGTCTCCCTTTCAAGAGGTCGCTATAATAATGGATTAAATTTTTATTGCAAGGCATAAAACACGAAATCGCATTCAAATGGATAAAAATAAAACAAAAGTCTAGCAAAGTACCGAAAAAGCTAGCATTACCTGCTAGCTTTTGAACAGTTAACGACAATCCCAAAGACCTGATAAACACTCCCAAGTTACCCAGCCACCTGCAATTTGCTGTGTTTGAGCTTTATCTAAGCTTTTGCTGTCTTTGTTTAATTTCTTTAACTTCTTACAATTAAGTTTTAGTTTCATCATCTTCTCCTTGTTTGAAACACTTTCAAGATAACAATGAAACAAAAAACATACAAATCAATTTATTACTCTTTGATGCGGTGTGATCAACTTCTGGAACTGCCAATCAGGATGACCCATCACGATAAAGTCAGGATTTTCTGTGGTTTCACGCTGATTATAAGTTAAAGGGTTAAACTCAGAATCAGTGATACAGCCACCGGCTTCTTCTACAATTACTTGTGAAGCCCCTGTATCCCACTCGCCTGTTGGGCCAATTCGTAAAAAACAATCGGCTTTGCCTTCAGCGATGATACACGCTTTAAGTGAACATGAGCCAAGCGCAACGGTATCAAATTGGCTATTTAAGTATTGGCTGACCGCTTCGAGTTTTTGTCTACGACTCACCGCTAAGGTTAAGTGTTCAGGCGAAGCAACGCTAATTTGCTGTTGCTCTTCACCTACTCTTTTAAATGCTCCAAAGCCTGCATAAGCAAAATATGTGGTATTTTTAGCCGGCCAAAATATGACTCCCAGCACAGGCTTATTGTTTTCTATCAGTGCAATATTTACCGCAAAATCACCACTTTGCAAAATAAACTCACCCGTGCCATCCATAGGATCTAACAACCAATATCTTTTCCATTGACGTCGCTCCGCTAAAGTTGGAATGGGGGTCTCTTCAGATATAATTGGAATATCGGGCGCTATGGCTTGTAAGCCAGCCATCAACACTTCGTTGGAGGCCAAGTCCGCTTTGGTGACTGGTGTATGGTCAGATTTTTCTTGTTGACCTATATCATCTTGTTTGTAGATATCCATAATGGCTTGCCCTGCTTTTTGGGCAAGCTCAATACAAGGCTCTAATAATGACTGCATATGCTACTCCTTTGCTGCTAGGAAGGTTTGTAACAACATAAGTGCTGCCACACTACGCGCTTCAGTGAAGTCTTCTTGCTCAAGCAACGACTGCCATTCCTCTAATGGCCATTTTACAACCACCAGCGGTTCAGGCTCATCACCCTCTAAGCTTTCTGAGTAAAGGTTTTGCGCAACCAAAATGTGCATACGCGCATTAAAATAGCTCGGTGCCAGTGATAGTGTTTTTAACTCATCAAACTGCTCTGCGCCCATACCCACTTCTTCTTTTAGCTCGCGGTTGCCAGCTTGCTTCGCGGTTTCACCAGGGTCAATTAAGCCTTTAGGAAAACCGAGTTGATAGTTATGCGTACCCGCACAATATTCTCTGACTAATAGAAGCTCATTGTCAGCAGTGATTGGCACCACCATCACAGCACCTCGGCCACCGCCTCGAATTCGTTCATATTGACGCTGCTCGCCGTTCGAAAAGGTCAAATCTAAGGCTTCAACTGTAAAAAGTTTACTTTTGGCCACTACATCGCAGTGGATAATTTCGGGTGGGTTTGGATGCTTTTTCTGTGACATAGGCGTTTATTTGCTAATATGGCAGTTAACTTAATCATAAAGCCTTTAACGACAAATGCCTATGTTAAATTGGTCAAAAATCGATACCGTTTTGTTAGATATGGACGGTACTCTGCTCGATCTGCATTTTGATAACCATTTTTGGTTAAATGTGATCCCCGAACAGCTCGCAAGAAAACACAATATCAGTGTCGCAGAAGCTTTTGCTGATATAGAAAAACGCTACCAAGCTGTAGAAGGAAAAATACAGTGGTACTGCTTAGATTATTGGCAAAAAGAACTCGACCTCCCCATTATGGAGCTGAAACGAGAGATACAGCACCTGATCACTGTGCGTGACGATGTACCTGAGTTTTTAAAGGCGTTAAAAGCTGCAGGAAAAGAGTTAATTCTACTCACCAATGCACACCCTGATAGCTTGAGCTTAAAGGTCGAACGCACGCAGTTTGACCAATACCTAGATAAGCTGATTTCAACCCATGAGTATGGTGTAAGTAAAGAAAGTCAAAGCTTATGGCAACAAGTTCAAGTTGATTTGGGGTTTGATAAAAGTAGAACCTTATTTGTCGATGACAGTTTAAGCGTACTAGCTTCAGCTAAACAATTTGGCATTGAACATTTATTGGCGATTGCTAACCCAGATAGCAAACAGCCAGTGAAAGACATCACTGGCTATTTATCAATTACTGACTATGGCACTTTATTACCGATAACTTAGAACAAATATTATGCAGGGTAACGCGCTTCTAACCCTGCATAAACTTGCTTAGCAAAATCGGCATGCTCAGTGTCTAGACTCTTCACAACTTCAACTAGATGCTCATTGTCTTCTTGACCATTCCACACCTTGATATAAGAGCCGTCTTTATAACCGTGATCTTGGCGGAAGAAGTTCAGGGTATTCTTGCCCACATAACCACGATATAAATCATCAATACTCATACCGATTTGCTGCATGCAGCCAGCAAATGCTTGCGCGTTAAAAGACTTATCAGCCACCGCACTTGCAGCTAGCTGTTCAAGTGTTTGTTTAAAGTCTTCAGAAAGTTGCGGCTCGCTTAATTCTTTTTCCAGTTCAGTTGCTAACTGCTCATAGCTTTTAACGCCATCAATACGAAGCGATAGGCCAAAGTGGAAAATATCCACGAGCTCTAAAATCACTTGCTCAGTATCTGGAGTTTGCTTTTTCCACCACTTCCAACCGTAGTGGTCTAACATTTCAGCACACTCAACCCAAATAGCGCGATACCATTCAAACCCTTGGTTAAACCATTGCTCATGAACCTTAGTGTTCATGGCGTTTTGCATTTCTAGCATAACGACTAGCTTTGTTGTGTTCGCAGACATGGTGCACTTCCTAATTTCGTTTTTATTGTCGGTTATGATACCCAATTTCTTGGGCTTTTATCTATATTACAAGGTGAATAAGGTCATCGATTCTCAAGTCGATTGTAATCAAACAAACCGTATTCGATTCCTTTATATTGCTTAGCCACCTCATGCAACAGGTCACTATAGTGCCAAAATTGCGGATGACTTCGACGTATCGCAAATTGCAGCTTTAAAGCTCGATAGTCTTCTTCATTTTTCATATTATGCATATTTTCGACAAAGCTGTGCACATGCTCCTCATTCGGCAAATACCATATAGCTGCAGGATAATCGCCAATAAACCCAGGCACTATGGTAACCGTGTCTTCATCATATGCTCGCTGACCTTGCTCATTCAATAAACTTGAAATATTGTAGTGAGCGTTATGACGAATAAGCGTATACGCTTTATGCTGCTCGCCGTGTTTGACCAAAATAAATGAAACTTGAGGCAACACATTAACCGCTTTGCTTGGTAAAGAGCTTAATGACAATAACGGCTTTGGTACAAGTTGGTACGCATGCCTCTCACTTAATACTGGCTGCAAATGCTGTTTAAACTTGCTATACAACTCTGCTTGCGGATCGTCTGTTTTGAATTGGATCCCCGTAGGGGCTGCCAGAATTGTCTTTCGATTAATAAATTCGCTCAAGCTTAAATGTGACTGACGATACCAATAGTTTTTTACAGCCTGTCTTTTAGGTTGCGGCAATAAATTGATGAAGTTCTGCTCCCCCTCAAGACGTAAAAAATCCATATACAAACGAGTTATTAACTGGTGACCAATATTGCCATAGACATCAAATCCCGCCACCAGCAAGTAATGGATCCGCTCGAATAAAGCATAATCTAATAACCACATGGTTTTCGGCGACTGTCCGACAAACCCTTTCACCACTGTTGCACTGTCGAAATGGCGAAACACAGTGAGTGCCGCATTACGGTTATGCCCCTCACCTTGCCATATTAAATCTGTCTTTAATTTATTACCGTCGGCAAACACTTTATTCGCCAGCTGAGTTTTAGCATTTAAATATTCATGTTGGCGTTTGGCATATTTTGCCCAACTAGAGAGTGGTAAAGCATTGCTTTGCTCTGCAGCAGGGAGTGCCAAATCATCTTCATGGTTTAACAACAATTCGCTGATCTGAGGTGAGCTGTTTTTATCAGGATCGACAAAGGCGACCCAAAAGTGATCATTAATGACATTTAATGCAATTTGACCCCGACAAACCGGCCCTTTAATAAAGCCACTGATGATCAAATGCGCTTCGTCTAACATAAATTGATATTTAGACTTAACTGGCAGTTCGGCAAAGCTCTTAAATGGATTTGAAGCCACTTCAGGCTCGTAACTAGGCAACTGAGTAACTTGGTAATTTTCTTCTATAAACTGAGCCGTGACACGCTCAAGCTTGTTTTGATTGAGTGCCAAAGGCATGTGGGTTTTAGAAAGCAAAGTACCTCTTTGATGTTGAAGACGATAAAACACACGTTCAACTTTTGGATCATCAAAAGGTCGGCGCGTAGCAATAATATCTATCGCCTCTCCCGGAGGAGTTTTAGAGCGTACTAACTTAAAGAAACTAGGTGAATCTGATTTATTAGCTTCATTAAAGTAAATATTCGCCAGATACCAATGCTCGTATATATAACGCGCTGACAAACGCGCTTTGAGGTTATCTTGGTTTAGAAAAGCTTCCCAGATTTCGACTTGTGCAAGCTCAGTTAAGGTCGGCGGCGCAATCTGGGCCATTTTAGCACCGCTCTTTAACCAATCGTGTAATACAGCAAATTCACTTTGCTCTAACGCTGGCAAACCATAGGGCATACCTGCATGAGGCTGGTTTTGCGCATAATTGTCAAACTCTTCAATGCTCGGGCAAGAGGCCGTTCTGTCTAGACTAAAATCAAATTCATCACCTAGCACTTGCTGTGCGGGTAATTCAGTATTTTGTTTTAATAATAATGAACGATACATCACAGAGGCTGCTAAGTTTGCATCAGCACTTTGCTGATGTTCGTTAAGCACCGCAGTAAAGCCTTTATCGCGCCATTGTTGTGTAGATGTGGCATCTATCAATAAGCGTGACGGTGTTTGCGCCAATAAACGAGTACCATCATACACGGGCTCCTTACTCAAGCCGCGGTCTATGCCTTCAGGAGAAGAGAGCTTTAGCTGGCAGGGTGCATCGTAACAACCGTGGCACACCACACAGCGCTGCTCAATAATCGGCTTTACGTCATTGAGGTATTGCGTCGCATGAGGTGTATTTGCAACGACCTCACGTTGTTGTGGTTGTGCTGGCCCAAACAGGGTTTCATAGTGATTGGCAGCCAGTGCAACACAACCACTTAGAAATAGTAAGCAAGTAAGCACAGCGCCTTTTTTAAAAGGCATTATGCCTCCTCTTCTTCGTCGCCTAGATCAAATGTTGGCATCATTTCTACGGGGGGAGAAATAAAAACTTGCTCACCACTACTTACCACGGCACTTAGTACTGGACCTCGGTTCAGTAATAGCTGCGCTTGATGTGCTTCACTGATCACAGGTTTGAATTGAGAGTTATCTGCAAATAACTGGTAAGTTTCTAAATTTATACTGATACTTTGATTTTCTGCCGGGTTTTGGCACAGGTTAGCCAGTAAGGTTTCGTCTAAGATCACACTGAGTGTTAAATCAGAGGCTTCAAGGTCGCGCTGTTCGATATGCTCATCAAGTAAAAAAAGCGGCAGTGTGAGTGGTGTGTTTTGTTCTAATTCCATGATAATTGTTCAGGATAAGTGATCATTGCCACAAGTTTAGCAAACCTAACCTGAACACGCGACGAACAGAAAGCATTGCCTGCCATCTGTTCATCTTTTATATGCTTCGTTTTACCAAGATAAAATGTCACCGTTTGAGTGCCAGAAACTACCTGTATTGTCTAAGTTCAGTTCTTCGATGCGTTGCATTAATCGCTCTGCAGCAACTTGAGGTGAGATGTCACCGGCAAAATTTACCATCTGAGTTTGCACAAAACCCGGATGCAATAGGGCAACGGCTACACCTTTAGGTTTTAGTTCATGCGATAAACTGACACCAGCTGCATTGAGTGCCGCCTTTGACATTCTGTAACCTATATAAGCACCTGAGCCATTATCAGCGATTGAGCCCATACGGCTGGTGATCATCGCCACTTTACTGCCATTGCTTAAGTTAGTTTGCAAAGCATGTGTGACTCGCACTGGCGCAACCGCATTGATCTGAAGTTGTGCATTGATGGCCTCAAAGTCCATATTGGCAAGGCTTTCGTTTTCAAAAATACCTGCGTTGTTAATAAGCACATCAATAGACTTACCGCTAAGCGCTGATGCTAATCGAGCAACATCATCACTTTGGCTCACATCAATATCTTCGATGATGTTTAGCGACAAATCTTGTAACTCAACAGATGGTTTTCGCACTACAGCGGTTACTTCATAACCTTGGGCTAAATACTGTTTTGCAAACTCAAGGCCGATACCGCGGTTTGCCCCAGTGATAACCACATGTTTTGTCATTGTATTCTCCTAGTATTTTTAATGCCTACTGAACTTGGGGCAAATACCTTTAATATCAAGCATCCAAATCAATATCGTCATTGCAAGATTGCATAATTGAGAATACTGCACCTTGCGGATCTGTGATAACAGCAAAACGCCCTATATTTGGAATATCGGTGGGTGGCACACAAACTTGCCCGCCTAGAGACGTGGCTTTTTCAGACATCACATCACAATCTGCCACAGCAAAATAAATCATCCAATGAGGAGGAATACCCTCCCACTCTTCGGTCATTTCGAGCATACCTGCAACAGGCCCTTGCTCATTACAAAACAAGGTGTAATCCATGTGCTCCATTTTTTCGATTTGGATCTGCCAACCTAATAGTTCGCTATAAAACTGCCCGATTTTTTCACTGCCTCGACAAGCTAGCTCATGCCAATAAGGCGTATTCTTCTCTAATACTCTCTGTGTGCCAATATGCTCGTTAGCTTGCCAAAATGCCACAAACGCACCGCCTGGATCGCTTATCATCACCATACGGCCGGCACTCATCACATCACAAGGGCCATGAATTACCGTTGCACCTAGCTGCTTTGCTTTATCGGCGGTTTCATCGATATTTTCGACTGCAATATAGCCTAACCAATGACTGGGGATATTCGCCTCTTTTTGCTCAGGCATCATTTGATACATGGCCGCGACATCATCAGCTTGCTTCTTTAGCATAGTGTAATAACAACCTTCACCTATGGGTTGATCGTCAAACTGCCAGTCAAAGAGTTGTGTATAGAACTGTTTTCCGCCCGCCCAATCTGATGAACATAATTCTGCCCAGCAAAAAGCTGAAATTGACGATGAAGTGACTTTGGCCATTAGTATTCCTTTTAATTATAGTTCCCTATTAACTAGCTTAGTTTATGTAAATGAGCAAACTTAAAACAAAAATGCCACTCGATTGAGTGGCATTTGCTCTAACAAAGATTTATATGATCTTTAATAAGTCACTGTATAGCTTAGGCGAACATGGTTTTCTTCTAAGCAGGTATCACCTTGTAAATACTTACACAAGGTCACGCCCTCTTTCGTATTTGAACCAGCAACTAGCTCAATGAAATACATGAAACCATCATCAAGCGTCACTTCAATTACACCATCATTGAAAATAAACGGGTATTGTTGTCCATTTATTGTCAATAAACGATTACCATCAGCATCGGTACTCCATGAATACCAGCTTATATCATTCTCATCTTTCATTGAAAAACTGTTTAAGTGGAAGTCTTCAATTTTAGCAATCTCCATGCTTGGCATTTTTTCTTTTACAAGAATATAGCTTGATGTATAAATTGCACCTTGAGCACCGTCGCCTTTATAAGAATCTCTTAAGAAAAATACTTTACTGCCATCAGTGGTAACTGGCGTGTAGCGTAATTCGTAATAAAGCTGACAATCAACTTGTTCTGGTGTACAAAATCTAAAGTATTCTTGAGTACTTGTATCGTAATACACAGAACGGACAAATTGCCCATCGACAAAGCGGCCTTGAAGTGTAGACGCGACTAGACCAAAACGTACACTAAGATCATCATAAATTTCCATGGCGAACGAGTAATCAGTGTGTTCTGCGCCATCAAAATAACCCCAGCGACCATAATAATCTTGTTCAGTCATAGTGATAGACTGCTTCTTGATCATCAACCCGCCATTGACACTCACAGTATTTGTGCCCTCAGTAACAAACTGAGTATATTGGTAACCTGTGTTGATATCGCGATTTAACTCAACAGCTACTTTGATATCACTGCCAAAATCTAGCTCCAAACTACCATTGCTAACCGCCCAATTAAACTGCTCTACTTCGCTTGAGCCTGCCACCTCAGCCGTACCGGTGAAGTTATCATTCAAAGTCAAATGGCCGGCATAATTGTTGCCATCTTCACCGTCAAAGTTTGATAGAACCCAATCGCCAGTCCAATCCTGTGTACTCGTATCAACCAACATTTCACCGAGTTTTAGTTTGTTCAAACGAGATTCAAAAACCTCTTCAGAAACAAACACACCATCATCTTCTGTATGATAGGTTACTTTTACAGTGGCAAAGTCACCTTCAGATGCAACTTCCCACCCAGCTAAAATTGTTTCTCGTTGAACAGAGTTACCTGACTCATCGCTTGTCATCCATGAGTTCGTCACCGTACGTGTCTGAGGAGTCAGTGTTAGCACATCGCTACTTGTCCAAGTTGCAGCAATCGCTTGAGAACCCTGTTCATACGGCGTCATCAAAACATTGGCAGTACCACCTGCATTAAATTCAAAGTGATACACATCTGAAGTATATAAACTAGTATCAGTTAGATAAAAGCTGTCGATTGCTGGTTGTTCAAAATGCCAGGTTACTTGTGTTCCTTCGGCACAGCTTAAACTAGCCTCATAAATACACACGACAAACTCAGCACCTGTGTTATCTAACATTTCAACAACCATATCTTGGTTGCCGTCATTATAGAATAACTTACCATCAGCGATAGTTAAATCATAACTCAAACCATCAATGGTGATTTGGTTTACAAAAGGGTTGCCCTCTTGTTCATAATCAGTCTCATACTGGATTGCAATAGTAGATAGGTTGCCATATTCGTCCTTGATAAAGAACTCCTCTAAACCCGAGTGGAACATACCAACAGAAAAACTACTGTAACTTGTCTCTGGATAATACTCATAAATAAATAAAGAATCATAGCTGACAGCTAACTCGTTATTTTTCCAATCTCCATCTTCTATTCGACGATGAATGAAATACTTATTACCAACAATAGCAACAAACTTATGAGTCATGCGAAGACCTTTCCAGCAAGTATCAAGGCTAACATCACACCATTTTACTTTTCCGTATCCCTCAGAGAAATAACGTTCTCTGTAAAACACGCCGTCTTCAACACGGCCATCATAACTAGAGTCACCACTTAAACCAAAACGAACATCTAACCCCCATTGTTCGCTCGGAATGACCCATAGATCATATAAATCTTGCTCATTACCGATGAAGCCAAGCCAACGACCAATTACTTGATCTTCAGTTACATTCAAACCTGCTTGCTGTTTGAACATGCGGCCCCATTTTGCTTTGGCTGTTGATGGCTCAACACTCTCGACCTGCGCTACAAACTGATAGCCTGCCTCTAGATTTTTAACAGGCCACAGATAGGTGGTGTCATTGATATCACCCTCACGCTTAATTGCTAAAGCATTGCGCTCAGTATCGAAAGACCAGCTAAAAGTAATATTTTGACCTTGGTTATATTCATCTTCTTCTCGCGTCATCACACCGCTCGCAGACAGGCTGAAAGTTTCCACTAAGTCAATATCTTGGGCTAGCGCATTGTCATTGAAATCAAACACCCAAGTACCAATAAGTTCAGACTCACTCGGTAATGAAACAGTCTGCTTATGAACTAGGTTTTGCGCTAAGGTATTTTGATAAGCCAACGAAGAATCTTCTACACCATCAACATATACGCGTGCAGAATAGTTTAGGCTCGCATCAATTAAATCACTCGTATCAGATATGATGGATACATACACAACCTCTGTAGAGGTTTCTAAAGACTCGTAAACAGGATTACCCATGTCGTCGTAGACATAATCGCCATTTTCATCGCTCTTGTGGCGCTGAGATTGAGAAATAATCAATGGCTCAGATAAAACATACTCGGTTTCAAACTCATTTAATGGGTTTACCGATGCGATAGCAACACGATTCACCATGCTTACAAAGCCCGTATCACCCGCTTCATTTAATTCAAAATGATAGGCTGGGCGAGTAGCGAACTCATCTGAGTAAACTACAAAACTACTATTCAGTACATTTTTAAACTGAACGTTTAGCTCACACGCCATCGTCGGGTTATTAATGGCGAAAATGCCACCTTCTAATAGCTCACCTTCTTCACAACCTGAAATTGAATCAATCATATAACCCAATTCAAGAGTAATCATAAACTCTACATAGCTACCCGCTGGTGCCCAAATATCAGAAGGCGTTACAGAGCCACCTATTGACGCTGTTGCAGTAAAGTTTAAGTAAGGCTCAAACGTGGCCGTAACCTTACAGCTTTCTGTTGCTGATGGGATTACGAAGATATCGCCGTTTAAGTAACCGTTACACCCTTCAACATTTGCAATGCCATAATTTGGTGCTGGATTCGCAAATAACTCCACATAGCTACCAAAGGGCACTGTAGTGCTCTCAGGTGTCAAATTACCACCTTCATTTGATTCGACTGTAATAGTGACTTGTGGCACATCAAAGTGCAGTGTTAGCTTGTTTGACTCATCACATTGTGCGTTTTCATCACGCATACAAACAACCCACCCAGAAACACCATACTCAATTAGCTCTAGGACTTTATTACCTTCAGCTGTGCTGTATTTCAGCATGCCGTCAACTAATGTCACCTCGTAGCTTTCGTCACCGAAGTAAATGAAGCTTGGATACCAATTTGGTCTGAAGTATTCAATTCGAACTGGGGTCCAATTTCCTTTTTCGCTCTCTTCAATGAAGAACTCCATGTTTGTTCTCAGCATTGATGCTTGCAGTTTTGTTTGTGCAATCTCAGCGCTGTATTGATAAACGAACGCACTGCTGTCTGAAAAAGTGATTTCACCTAGGTTATTGAAACGAATATATTCTCTTTCTAGTGCAATGTAGCCGTTTTCAATGGCGAGAACTTCATGTCTCACATCTTCATAAAGGTAGCAGTTTGATTCAGTCACATCACACTTGCTCACAACGGTGTAGTCATTCTGGATGAAGCGTTGGCGGTGCATCACATTGCCATCTAAGAACCAAGCATGCTCTAGGTCATATGCGTCAAGGTATAGCTCACCTGACTCAAATAAGTCCATGGTGTATAGGTCTTGTTGCAGGCCGATAAAGCCTGTCCAGCGACCAATTAAATCGCTTTCTGATACTTGCAGGTTAGTATCAATTTTAAGTAGTACACCGTATTCTGTGTCTGACCAACGCGGGTCAGAGGTGTCTTTTAGAACAAACTGATAGCCACTTGCCAGTGACTTAGTGAACCAAAATGATGCTTCACCTTCTTCGATAGAGCCATCTTCTTTGGTATCTTTGTAGTTTACGACTAGTACATTGTCAGCAAGACGCCATGATAGCTCTTCGTTGTTATCACCTTCTTCTAGTGATTCAAGTTTACCGCCTGCAGAGAAACGTAACTTTTCAGCTGGCTCATCTCCATTGCTGTTATCACGGTCAATGAGCTCTAACACCCAATCACCGAGTAAATCTGCTTCTGATAACGTGATGGTTTTTGCTTTATCTAATAGGTTTGATGTGGCTTTGTACTCAGTATTTTCTACCGTGCCGTCTTCATACGTTGATGTTCTTGCTTCAACAATATCAACTGTTCTGAATACGTCATTTTCACCTAACACGTTAAGGGCTAGGCTTGTGGCTGTGATTGTCACTGCCCCTTTATCGGCTGAATTTCCTTTAAATAAGGTTAAAGGCTCAGTCGGTGTAATGGTTAATACATTACCTTCATATTGCCACTGTGCTGCTTGGGTATCATACGCCGTAATTTGTGCTGCGCCATTGTCATTGATGTCAATGTGATACGCTGGGGCATCATAGTATTTGACTGATTGAAGAATATAACTGCCTGTCAGTTCACCTTTGGCGCCATCAACAAGGTCAGTGTCTTTTTTAATTTCTTCTTTGGTTTCTTCTAAAAGCGTTGGGTTGGTCTCATTGACCTGCTCGGTAAATTCATTCGCCGTCTGCTCGTCATCAATCAGGTCTAAGGTTGACTCTACGCCTTCTGGCAGCTCAAAGTCATCATTGTCGACCACGATTTTAATTAGCGTCGCTAACTCAATCTTTTCATTCGCATCGACATTAAGTAGTGCAGCTGAAAGCTCTTCATCATTGGTGAAACTGGTGTTGTTTCGAGTTAAAAGCGCGTATTCAGCGGTCGTCACGTTGGTAACGTTAACTGCAAAGTTTTCTTCTTTACTTAAAATACCATCATCACCCGCTTGCTCAACCAGTTTAGCTACTGAGTTAAGCTGAGAGACAAATGTCACTTTTTCTTGTGCGCCCACCCCTTTTGCAGAGATTCTTACAAGCGCATCAACTTCGCTTTCATCTACGACTAAAGTCGCTGAGTAGCCACCGTTTGCATCTGCGGTTACTTGCTCAGACGCCTGTGCGGCTGATACATCAACAATGGCATTGGCGATTGGTTTATCGGTCACAATACCGGTAATTGTGACACTTGATACTTTTCTTTTAACTGTAACAGTAACAGACTCAGAAGCACTGGCCCCTTTGTCATCTTCAACTGTCATAGTGAACGTAATACTTTTATCTTCAGAGATATCCGGGACTGTGATTTCAGTCGTTGCAGCTGTTTTATTACTAAATGCAATCTCTAAATCTGAATCATGTGACCAAGTATAACTGGCAATTGAGCCATCGCTATCAGACGCATTGGCAATCAGTTCAAATGCTTTTTGTTCTTTGGCTTCTGCCACACCTTGTATGTTTACAGTAGGTGCTTTATTTTCAGCTGGCTGAGGGGTTGGGCTAGGTTGTTCCGAAGGAGAGTCCTCTCCGCCACCACATGCTGTTAACATTAATGACATTAACAACGCTGCGATTGGCCCCTTTCTGAGACGGTGATTTAACAAAGTATTTCCTCCACAATGTTAAAAAATAAGTAATCACGTTAAAAAAAGGCGTGTATTATATGTCTTTATTGCTAATCGCTCAACAAACTATTAGGCCAACTTTTATTAAGCACACAATTTAATGCTCAATAAAAAGGGCTCCTAAGAGCCCTTCATCAGATATATTATTAATTCATGGAGCGTTAAAAAACAAAGGCACATGGTCTTGTGCAGTACACTCATTGTCCTTGAGATATTTACACAATGTTAGTCCATCTTTGTTATTACTGCCTGGTACCAGCTCAATAATGGTATCTTGACCATCGAGTATTAGATGCATCTGACCATTTTCAAAAGTAAATGGTACAGCTTCGGCATCACCTATCTGCAATGTATGTATAGATTCACCCATCTCATTTGTGCTATTCGTTGAATACCAAGCTATCGAACCGTTATCGCCTGCTTGGTGAAGGTAGAAGAAGTCAACATGATAGTCTTCAAGCGTTGCAATATCTGTAGACTCGCTACGTTCCCCGACAAACATCACACCCGAATTAGGGTATTCATTACCATCAGTGTCAAAGCTACTAAACTCTCTCGCCCAGAAGTAACGACCTTCATGCTCGGCAACCATTTGATAGCGCATTTCACCTTGTAATACACAAGTATCTGATGGCTCACAATATCTCATCCGCTCGTTATTACTTGGGTTCACATAGCGAGCTCTTATCACTTGTCCATCTTCATAACGGCCCTGATATGAACTAATAACTGTACCAAACACAAAAGTCAGGTAGCTGTCATTTTCTGCTTCAGGGTAGATCTCTGTGCCATTTTGACCACTAGTTTGCTCTGTGCCATCAAAGTACAGCCAACGACCTTGGTAATCTGCTTTGCTCAATGCAGGAGCGGTATCTTTGATTAAGATACCTGCCACAATTTGGCTTGAGTATACATCGCCAACGTCAGTAAAGTTATCAACAAATTGATAACCAACCGCTAAGTCTTTGGTCATGTGGAGGTTGTCGTACTCTGTATCACCAAACTGTAATTGCAATGCATTGCCCATTACAGACCAAGTAAAATCACCGTTTTCATCTGGTTCATCAAAAGTAGATTTCACGGTACCAGTACCATCAGCCTTGAATTCTACACGACTAATTTGGTTTCCATCGGCTTGGTCGTAAGCAACCCATTTTCCTACGAAATCAACTCCTGATAAGTCTAAGAAATCTCTTTCATAATAGAGTTTAGCCATAAAGTCATGATGCATATCACCGGTCATACTACCATCGGTGTAAACATCGACCCGCTTTGTAACAGAGACCTTCATGGCATCGCTGGCATCTAGTTTAACGTGATAACCTGTGAGTTTATGCTCTGTCATCACACCATTATTATTATTACTATAAATCGTCGATGGAGACTGTAGGTTAATTTCAATCATGCCTTCAGGTGCAACGTACCAATATACATCGTGCTCCGTCATAGCTGTTTTCAACTTACCATTACCCCAACGATCTAGACTTAAGCCTACTGCCTCTCCAACATATAAATCTGAATTATTAATGATGGAATTACCCATTAATGGCATTTGCTTCCAAAGCTTGGCTTTACCTTCATCCGTACACCCTACACTTTCAACATACAAGCATACTGAAAGGTATTCCTGAGAGCTTGCTGTGATTTCAAGAACATACTTAACCCCTTCTACTTCGTACACAATGGTGCCATCAGCAAAGTTAAAGGCATATTCTTGATTAGCTATGGTGATCACCCCATCAGATTCTTCACTGTCACGGTTAATTTGGACTAAAACCAAATTCCCTGATGCATCTTGCATCCACACATAAGTGTCTCCGTAATTTGGTAACACTTGATCAAATGAGGTAATACTCAGATCACTGTTATACTCAAAAATAAAGAGCCCTACTTGTGAAACTTCCATGATGCCTTCTTGGTTCATCCAAAGGAAAGTTCGCTTGATATAATAGCGATCATTGACCATAGCTAATATTTCATGATTCGTTAGGCCAACAAGCGAGCAGTCATCTCTCTCTTCAAAACAACTCTCAACGCGATGGCCATTTTGCATGTATACCTTGCGCACCATAGTCGTACCGTCAATATCCCAAACGTAGTCACTGCGCTCTAAACCAAAATATAGAGAGCCGTCAGGGTACAAGTCCATATAGTAACTTTGATTTAAGCCATAGAAACCATGCCAACGACCTGACATAGTTGTCTCGTTAACAGTAACATCTGCTGACTTGATAAATAGACCATATTCAGTATTCGGCCATTCTTCATCACTCGGATCTAAAGTAACAACCTGATAACCTGCATCTAGGACTTTGGTTAGCCAAATAGACACTGCTCCTTGGAACTCAACCTCTTGCTTAGTCTCATCAACAAAACCTTTGTAACTGATAACAAGCGCTCGATCTTCAATAATCCAAGTTATTTCTTCATTGGCTTTGTCTGAAGTAATTGTGCCATCAAGGTTAAATATAAGTTTAGAGACTTCATCTTCTGGTTTATCGTTAAGGGTAAAATCTCTGTCGTCTAAATCTATATACCAAGTCGCATCACCAGCAGTAAGCATTTCTGCTGTCGGTTCTGCTGTTTGCATCTTACTTGTTAAATTACTAATGTAAGTGACGGTTTCAGGTGTTTGCTCAACCTCTCCAATCATTTGATAGGTCGTTTCTGTCACTTCAACGGATCTAAATACTTCATTTTCACCGAGGACCACCATACTCATACCGCTGACGAATGTCTCAACACGCTGTGTAGATTGGTCTTCTAGTGTAGTTTCTGAAACAGACTTTTTCAGGGCATTAGCAAATTCAAGCGATAACTTGTTACCATCTAACGTCCAATTACTGATAACTTGCTGGTCAATACCATGAATTACACCTGTGCTGTCTTCTTTAAGACTCAAATGATAAGCCAGGTTATTGTAGTAACGAGGTGATTGAAGAATATACTCACCAACTAATGAGCCTGAAGGGCCAGTTACTAAGTCAGTATCTTCTTTTATTTCTTTTTTAGTTTCTTCAATAATGGTTGGGTCTTTTTCATTCACCTCAGCTTCAAAAGCTTCCGCTGTTTCAACTGATGAGACTAACTCTAAGGTATTGTTAACCCCTTCAGGTAAAGAAAACTCAGGGTTATCAACAACAACTTTAATGAGTGTTGCCAGTTGAAGTTTTTCATCTGCATCAACATTTAATAATGCCGTTTTTAATGCTTCATCATCATTTGGGATCTCACCATCTCGTGAAATAAGTGCATACTCCGCAGTTGTGACATTTGTGACATTCACTGAGAAATTCTCTTCTCTTTGTAATATGCCATCATCACCTGCTTGCTCTATCACCGTTTCAACTGAGTTAAGTAATGACCAAAACTCCACTTGGTTTTGCTCACCAGTACCTTGAGCTTTAATCTGAACTAGATCTGTTACTTCAGATTCATCAACAATTAACTCTGCGGTGTATTTGCCATCAGAGCCTGACTGCGTCTGAACGGATGATTCACCCGCGGACACCGTGACATTGGCATTGGCAATAGGTTCATCCGTTACAATCCCTGTAATTGTGACTGATGACACTTTCCGCTTAATAAGCACAGTTTGTTCTGCACTGGCAGTTTTAGCCGCCGTACCATTATCGGTCACCGTCAGCTTAAAAGTTACAGGGGTATCTGCAGAAATATCAGGGCTAGTAACCGTTAATTCATTTGTGTCTACACCTGCTAGTGTGAAGTCTAAAGAAGAATCCGTTGACCATTCATATTTTGCGATATCACCATCACTATCAGTTGCAGTCGCAGTCAACGTGAACGCCTCTTGCTCTTTGGCTTCCTCTAACTCAGCAATACTGACTGTGGGGGCTTGGTTCTCAGGGGTGGGATCTGGGCTAGGGCTAGGGCTAGGCGCAGGATCATCGGACCCTCCACCGCAAGCTGTTAATGCTATACTGAATACCATTGGCGCGACGATCATCCGCCAAAGTTTTTGCTTTCCTATTTTCATGGCTCATCCTGTGCTGTTTTGTAAAAGTGCTATAAAAGCGCTTTATTAGAAATTACGGCAAAATAAGCGTAGGTTAATTTTCCAGCAAAACTAAATTATCTCACCTTAATTAATAAAAAATTCTAAAAAAGAAAGGGCAATTACTTTTTGTTATAAAAGGGGTCATTTTTGAGACAAAAAATGCGCCAAAAAGCGCATTTTTCTATGGTCATTTGAACGTTTGTTTGTATTAGTTAACTTTATTTAACTCAGCTAACTGCTCTGAAAAACTTAAATGCCTCAGATCACCTAAACCGGCTTTTTGTGTTAACTGAAAGATTTGCTTTTCTAATGCCAAGAGTTGACTCTCTACACTATCATTCTTAAGCGCCTCTTTGCGGCGAATATGCTCTTCAAATAAACGATTAATGCGTTTTACTTGTAGCTGTGCAAGTAACGTTTTTGCTTCAATATCCTGATATTGACGCACATTATTTCTAGCAAAAGCCTGAGCTAGCTCTGCACTGTTTTTCGCATCAACAAACACTGCTGGTAAAACCTCAGACTTATCAGAATTAGCTAATACCTTAAGGTCAGACAGCACTTCCCCTAAATAAAACTTTTCAACTGCATCTTGTTCAAGTTTATGCAAACGATTACTTAACTCAGGTAAATAACCTTCGACTTTAGCTTGTTCTCCGTCAATTAACATGCCTTTTAGCTCTTCGTGACGTTCAACAAGTTGCTCATACTGCTTAGGAAAGTTCTTTTGAGCTTCAATCTTATCAAGAACTGCAAAGTGTGCCCTCACAGGCTCAAGCACTGCAACAATGGCATCTTTTGCAGCTTGCGCCGAAGCAATAAGTGTGGTGATTTCTTGAGATTGCTCCATTACTTCATCAGCAACGGTATTCGAAGAAAATAAAGAGGCTTTTTCTAAAGCTCTCTCTGGCTTGGCCTCTAATTCCGCAAACTCTTCTTGTAGGTCATTCCAGATTTTATTTGCATCTTTTACCCTTGAAGGATCAAAGTCTGCCAGTGACTCAGTAGCAATGCTCCGCATTGCTGATTTTGCGGATAAATAAGCCTCTTGTGCTTTATTATAAACCGCCTGAACTTGCGCTTGATCGACTTCTTTTGTGCCAACTAAATCCCCTAAACCACCTGGAACAGCATCTAGTGTTTTACAGCCAGTTAAAGAGAGCGTCCCAAGCGCTAAAGCGATTAACGTCTTTTTCATGCTTAGTAACTCCATTGTAATCCAGCTGAAACAGATACATTTGAATATGAAATATCTGGTACTGTACGACGGCGACCATCTACTTGCTCAAATGCAATCTTATCTCGTTCATGCTTATCAGCATCAACACCAATCATCACAGCAATATGCTCTTTTAATTGATACCTGATCCCAGCTCTTGCCATGACCCCCCAACCATTGAAACTATCTGTTAATGTAAGCTCTTCAATACTTGTACTTTGAGTACGAGAGTAAAGCGGCGTATTTATTTTTGCTTCGGCATACCAACTTAAGTCATTAAACGCATCTGCTAATCGGCTATCATAACGAACGCCTAGGGCAGCGTTTAAGTTCATTTGATCTTCAGTTACTGATACTACAAGAGATAACTCTTGCGGGTTGTTGATAAGAGGATCATCTAAATCTTTTGTTTGTCCTGGTAAATTAAATCTGGCCTCTAAATCAATTAACGCTTTGTCGAAGGCATCAGCACCAGGCTTTACAATTTTAAAGTTTGAACGCGTAAAACTCGTTGTTTTGATCTGCGCACCAAAGGTGAATTGCAATGCTTTGGTAAAGTTATATGCAGCAGTAAACCCTATTTCATTTGCTTTTGTTTTGAAGTCATTTTGCTGAATTGCGCCAAAATCACTAGTTGACCAAACTTCTGTATCTATTTCTGTTGCTACTGTCGCAGCACTATCAATATAAAAGCCCCAATTATCATCAATTCCAGTATAAGACAGCTGGCGAATTGTTGGGTTAGTCACTGAAGCATCTTGTTTTAAGTTAGTGATCCCAGCGAGATTGCCTAAAGTTTCTTGATACTCGATAGTTTCGAAACCAAGTCTGATTTCACTAAAAGATGGATTTGGCGCAGCCAGTGCAGTGGTGGATAAAAAAGCACTGGTTAGAAGAAAAACCTTTTTCATAATATGACCTTGAACAAAGAGTGAGTAAATCAAGGTTAATTGTAGCTCATTCCTTGATTACAACTTATTACATTTTCGAACAATTTTAATACACACCCATAGGGAGTCAAGGTTGATTATTAACTTAAGCTTAATAAAGTAAAAAACCAGCATGTCGCTGGTTTTTATAAAGGTAGAACTATGTATTAACGCTTAACTTTTACGCGTTTTACTGAAATTATCTTCGCTTCTACACGTCTATTTTGTGCATGCGCAGCTTCAGTATTTGCTGTATTTTTTAAGCGTTCCTCACCATAACCGATGGCACTTACACGACTCGCTGCGATACCTTCTGCAATTAACTGCTTGGCCACTGCATCTGCTCGTTTCTGAGATAACCATTTGTTATATTCTGCTTTACCTACTGATGAAGTATGGCCTTCTAAGCGCACTTTAGTATCAGGATATTCATTTAAGAAATTAACAACAGCCTCAATATCATTTAAATACTGTTGAGAAACTGCAGAGTTATTATTGGGGAAACGCACTAATAGGCTCACCGTCACTTCTTCATCACGGTAAAGTGTGCAACCCATAGCATCCACAGCATCTACCATTGGTGTGTTTGCACACTTGTCTTCATTATCAACAATACCGTCTTTGTCTGCATCTTGTGGGACTGCTACCACAGCAGGTTTAGAAGCTGGTTTTGCAATTGGCGCTGGAGCCGGTGCAGCTTTAACAGGCTTTGAAGAGGTACTAGCACCAAACGCATAGTTAATACCAAGCTTTGCACCTACATCAGTATAACCTCGGTCAATACCTTGATATAAAGCAGTTTCCGCATTAACAAATAAATTATCAGTTAGGTGATGACGATAACCTGCACCAACATTTGCAAATGTATTTGATGTATAAGCATCGATTGATTTAAGACCAAATAATGCATAAAAAGGACCACCATTAAAGTGGTAAAGACCATCAACACCCACACGATGACCACTTAAAGAACCGGTTTGTGAGCCAGATAAGTCAAAGTCCATATCAGCATATTCTAAACGCGCACTCCAGTAATCACTAAAGCGATAACCTAGCTCTGCACCCCATGATGTTGAGTCATCAACATTCACACCAGCAGCATCACGGATTTCTTCCCACTTAGCTTTGTAATAATCACCGAATACACCTAGGTATACACCTTCATTCTTGTGCTCATGTGCATTAACTGTAGTAGAAGCAAGAACAGCAACTGCTAGGCTTAGCATTTTAAATTTCATCGTATTTCCCCGTTTATCATTATGATTAGTAACGTAATCCGTCACTTGCATGACATTATAGTAAAAGTGTTAAGCTTAATCTCTACTTAATACTTAAATACTAATTTGTTCATAAGATATTCAGATTACAACTGATGAGAAAATAGAGTTTGATATAAACCTTCTTGCCTTATCAGTGAGTTGTGCTCACCGAAAGCAGATACTTCTCCATCATCTAATACGTAGATCAAGTCAGCCTGAGAAATTGCACTCAGCCTATGGGCAATAATTAGAGTTGTTCGATTTTCCAAAAAGTGAGATAAATTACGATGAATTTTAGCTTCAGTTTCTATGTCTAATGCTGAGGTTGCTTCATCCAGAATAACCACTTTAGGATCTGCAAGTACCATTCTTGCTATTGCTAGTCGCTGTTTCTGTCCACCAGATAGACGCACTCCGTTACGACCAATTAAAGCATCTAGTTGCTCATCTAATTTTTCTATGGCTTCAGTTAGCTCAGCAATAGCTAAAGCTTGCCATAGTTGCTCATCAGTAAACTGTCCGCCCATTGATAAGTTTTCTCTTACGGACGCATTAAGCATAACGGGCTGTTGTAAGACTGTTGCTACATGCTCTCTCACTTGCGGGTAACCAATCTGCTCAATATGGTTATCATCAACCAGAATACTGCCTGATTGCTTTTCATACAAGCCAAGTAACAGCTGCACTAACGTTGATTTTCCACCGCCAGAAACAGCTACAACCGCCACTTTTTTACCAGCAGGAATATGCATAGAAACATTTTTTAGTACCGGCTGCTCGCTATGATAACCAAAGTTAACCTCTTCAAAACGAATATCCACTTGCGGATTTTCAAATGCTTGAACAATTGGAGTAGTTGCAGGCTTCTCCGTCTCAAACGCAAATACTTGATTCAAACGCTGTAATGCAGCGGATGCACCATAGTAGGCATATTGCATGCCTAATAGCTCTTGCACTGGCCCCATCATAAACCAAAGGTAACCAAACACCGCGAAGATTTGCCCAACAGTCAAATCAGCGAACACGACCATGATCATCGCAATGGCTCTAAACACCTCAAAACCTAGCAAAAAAATAGTAAAACTGAGACGACTAACGGCATCGGTCTTCCATTGAGATTGAACTGAGTAATGCTTTAGATCTTTTGCTGTCGCTTTCACTTGCTCGAAATATTTTCCTTCACGGCGAATTGCTTTTAACTGCGCAATCGCATCTAAAGTCTCTACTAGTGAAGATTGAAACGCCTCAAATGCACCATTTTCTTTTTTCTTGAGATCTTTAACGCGTTTGCCAAACTGTCTAGAAAAATAAATAACAGCAGGGTTTAACAGTAGAATAATGGCCCCTAATGTTAAGTCTATCCAGAGCAGAATAACCGCGGTGCCAATGATAGTTAATAAGCTAATTAGAAACCGTGACAAGGTTTGACTAATAAAATTATCGAGAGTTTCGACGTCAGTAATACAGCGAGAACTGATCGCACCACCACCTTGGGTTTCATATTCCTTGAGTTGCACAAGTGGCAAATGATTTAACAACAAGCTGCGAACTTGAAAGCTGATGTCTTTTCCAATAATCGTAAATTGTCGAGATTGCAAAACACCCAACACTAATGCAAATAAACGCATCAGCACAACACTCAATAACACAAAGAGAATATAGCTAACTGCATTGTGCGCAGAATCAGGAAGAAGCGTATTCATAAACTCAATAGCTGCTCCTGGCTTTTCAAGTAGCACCTCATCCACTAATAAAGGCATCATTAAAGGAATAGGTACACTAACTAGTGCAGCCAACAGTGCAATGATATGGGCATAAATAAGCGACTTACGATGTGCAAGCACACTCTGTTTAATTGTTTGCCAAGTTAGTGGCTCGCCAGAACGTATTTGCATTATGTACCACAAAAAGTTTGATAGGTGTCAGGTTTCGAATGACGCGAAGTAAATACTTTGTCATATTCTTTATATTCATATGGGTTACTTAACAAGGGTAGCCACTTTTCAAGTATAGGGCTGTGTCCTGTTTCATAAAATTCCTCAATGACTTTTTCAACTAATTCATTACGTGGCACAATTGCTGGGTTTGCATTGGACATCAAAGTAGCCACCTCAGCAGCATCAAACTCTGAGATGCGTGTTTGCCACTTAGCTAGCCATTCATTCAATTCTACAGGAACCGTGAATAGCACTTTTTTGTTGATAGCCAGTGAAGTCAAGGCAGCAAAAGTATTGGTGTAGTCTAGTTGGTGATTCTTCATTAACACCAACAACTCCGAGAGTAATGTGTTGTCTGAATCTTGCCACTCTGGTAATCCCAATTTCTGGGACCACATAATATGATAAGCTTCGTTAAAAGACTTAGAAAAATCATTCAGCACATCAGTCAGTTTGGCAAGTGCTTGCTCTTCATCATCTTCCATAATTAACATTAGAGATTCAGCTAAACGTGCGCAATTCCAATGGGCGATATTTGGTTGCTGACCAAATGCATAACGACCTTGTTTATCTATAGAGCTGAATACAGCATTGAAATCGAAAGCCTCAAGTATAGCGCATGGCCCAAAATCGATGGTCTCGCCAGACACCAAACAATTATCGGTATTCATAACACCGTGGATAAAACCCACTCTTAACCAATCAATAATCAATGAGATTTGGTTGTTACAAACATGCTTTAAGAAATCACATACTCTATCATCACCTTCAGATTGGATCTGTGGGTAATGCCGTTTAATCGCAAGGTCTAATAAACGTTCCATACCAGTTTTATCTTCCTGAAACGCTAAATACTGAAAAGAACCAACCCGTATATGGCTAGATGCCACTCGGCAAACTACCGCACCTGGTACATAACCTTGCCTATAAACATCGTTACCTGTTGTGATCACAGACAAACATTCTGTCGTATTGACCCCAAGTGACTGAATAGCTTGGCTCATGACAAATTCTCGTACTGCTGGACCAAGTGCACAAAGCCCATCACCGCCCCGAGAAAATGGTGTAGCCCCAGAGCCTTTTAACTGTAAATCAGAGGTATTATGGCCTTGAGTAGTGCCTAAGTAATGTGCTCTACCATCTCCAAGTGTTGGATTGAAATGACCGAATTGATGACCTGAGTAAGCTAAGGCAGATGCTGGGTTCCCCTCAACGCTACTTGAACCAGAAAGGTAGGAAAGTATTTCTTCTTCTGTCCAATTTAACTCTAATCTTTCAAACAGCTCTTCGTTAAATAAAACGAGTTTGGCTGAACTTGGTTGAGCCATTGGATAATCAACAGCAAAGCCTTCTGTAATTTCCGTGTAATCATTTTGCATTACTCACCCCCTTCTACATTAACGTAGTTATCACCAACACTATAAGCAATAAGCTGACTTAGCGAAGTTAAAGACCACCCACTTTCTTCTACTAGCTTATTAAAAAAAGATTGAATTGCAGTAAGAGATTTCTTTGTTTGCAAACCACCATCGATAATTTTATGCGCTCTAAGATAAGACTCTACATCTCGTGACAAAATGAAAGTATCTTTGCCCATAGCGCGTAATGCGTAAGGCCCTGTGTTACCGCCTAATCGCGCCCCCTGTTTCTTTAATTCAGCCCAAAGACCAATGATGTTATCTTCAGGCCATTCAGCGATAAACTTAGCAAATGAGCTATGCTTTTGTGCAATTTCATAGATCATGTAGCAATTATGCGGGATCGTCTGTACTTTTTTAAAGTTACGGATGATACGCTCATCTTGTGACTTTTCTTCAAGTTGCTCAGGCGACATCATCAATAGCGCATCAATATCGAATTGCCAAAACACCTCTTTAAAGCCAGGCCACTTTGCATTGATAACTGACCAATAAAAACCACTTTGAAATACTTTCTTAGTAAACGCTTCGAGCCAAAGCGAATCTGAGTGTGCCAACAACGCTTGTTTTGTTAGAGGTAAGGATATCAACAACCTCAAGTTTTGCTCACCTGACTTTCTTTCACATGCTCTTTGATAAATCTCTTTGAAGGACTCCAAACCAATACCTTTCAATTAATTAAAACGCTTAATACGCTGAAGATCTCTAATGTGTTTAATGATAAAGGAATTAAGTACAAATAGGTGCAAAATTAGCGACTGCGAACGCAGTGAGTACGCTTCTTTTGCGCAAGGTGAAGTGAGCTAGTTATAACCGTAGCTAAGGTAATGCTCTTTTCAGTAAAGGAAGGAAGAAATAAATGTTCGTTAGGTAAGTAAATTTGAGTGTGTTTACTAACAAGCGTGAAAAGAGTTTCAAAATAAACAGACTGGCTAATGTGAAGGCTACTCTCTTCACCTTGCTCTAATTCGTCTTTTTATCACAGTGCATCACCTCATCACTGTGCAGGACGATTTAGCACCTTAAACGCAAAAAAGCCCGACTCTTTCGAATCGGGCTTTCTTTAATTAGGCCCTGGCGATGTTCTACTTTCACATGGGAAACCCACACTATCATCGACGCTGTTTCGTTTCACTTCTGAGTTCGGCATGGGGTC
>NZ_PNEC01000017.1 GCF_005886345.1 Pseudoalteromonas phenolica | reverse complement strand
TGACTTCCCTGAGTAACTAACAGCTTATTCTCTCCCAAATTGCCAGAATACATACCGACAAAACGGGCTATATTACGTGTCCCAATATTCACACAAGAAAAGTCTATTGTAAACATGAGTTTAAAATGTCCAATTTTGCTCAGTTGTGAAAATTAGACAAAACGCAGTTGAATAATGTTATTGGACAAACCACCAAACACTGTCTATATAAACAGTATTATTTTACATTAAAGTTTACCTATGAAATCACCTTTTCTAACTATGGTGCAAGAGCACATGTATCTGCGCCGATACGCTAAACGAACCATTGAATCTTATTTAAGATGGATAGCTGCATTCATACGCTTTAATGCTATGCGCCACCCAAGTGTTATGGGGAATACCGAGGTTGAACTGTTTTTAAGTCATTTAGCAAATCAGCAAAATGTTGCTCAGGGCACGCAATCTCAAGCATTAAATGCACTGTCATACTTATATAAAGAAATTTTAAGCACTCCCCTTTCGTTAAATCTGAATTTTAATAAAAGTCAAGGAGCTAGAAAGTTACCAGTGGTGCTTACAAAAGATGAAGTCGCCACTTTATTTAGAATGTGTAACACTCGCCACTATTTATCCTGCGCGTTACTTTATGGCAGTGGTTTAAGACTGATGGAAGCAATGCGTCTTCGAGTTCAAGATATTGACTTCGATTACCATTGTATTCGTATTTGGGATGGTAAGGGGGGTAAAAATAGAGTCGTGACATTGGCTAAAGAATTAGTACCTTTATTGTTAACTCAAATACAGCAAGTGCGAAGCCACCTGCAACTTGATCTACAAAACCCGCTTTTTGATGGAGTATGGTTACCATATCGCCTAAGAGATAAATACCAAGGACAAAACAAAACTTTAAATTGGCAGTATTTATTTCCATCATCAAAACTCAGTCTAGATCCTGAAACCAAACATTTGAGACGCCATCACATAGACGAAAAGCAAGTACAAAGAGCGGTAAAAAAGGCAGCCCAACTTGCCGGAATCGCTAAGCAAGTCACACCACATACTTTGCGTCATTCTTTTGCGACACATCTTTTACAAAGTGGCGCTGATATCAGAACGGTTCAAGCACAGCTCGGGCATAGCGATGTAAGAACCACACAAATTTATACTCATGTTATTCAACAAGGTGGGCAGGGAGTTGTGAGCCCAATGTCGCATTTAGCAATACCAAAATAAAAAAAGCGCAGTCCTTTGCGCCTGCCCAACTCGGGCGAATCGCTAAATCCTTTGTTAAAGGGGTAAGCTAAAAAAGCTTTATCTAAATATCGGAAATGTCTTTATATATTATTTTGTGATGCTTACTCGATTAAAAGTTACTTACTCATAACTCTGTACATAATGAAAAGAAGAAATTGTTAAAGCCTTTACTGTCACTGAGCTTTTCTCACTTTTTAATTAATTAAAAATGGTATGAAAATAGAGTCTTGCCATGTATTTTTCTTATATTTTTTGTAGAAAACGGGCTTTATCAACAAACGAAAGCTTTTAAATAATTCCTGTATTTACTCGCTCTAAAGTTCATCGTTGTTGTCATTAAATGTAAGAAAAAACACTAACATCAAAGTTGTGGCTTTCTTAATAGAAATGGGGGTCCTTCCCTCTAGATGAATATCCGTGTTAGCCATCTTTGATATAGAACCTGCCAAATTGGCAAACACTTACCTTAGATATGTTTCATCAATGCTGGTAGGTATAACTTGCTTCAACTTATACCCACCAGTTTCAACGATTAAAGCTTACGCCATACGCTGCTGCTACCTGGTGTTTGACCTTGTGTCCACCATTGAGCTTCGTACTGCATACCTTCATGACTGACTACATCACCTGTGTTATACACAAGGTCAGCACGCCATGCGCGAACAGTTCCATCATCAGGAATTACTTCTTCCCAAACACTGCTCGTTGCAGGGTTATCACCTTTTGTCCACCAGCGAGCTTTATACTCTTTACCGTTGTATAAAACGACATCACCCGTGTTGTAAATAGTGTTAGCGTCCCATGTTGTACCACCGTTATCATCGACATTGTTTACTGTTACGCTAAATGTACGAGTTACCGTGTTCACACCGTCACTGACAGATACTGAACCTTGTACCGTTTCAGTTGCAGTAACTTCACCCGCATTTAGAGTGACTGAATTACCTGAGCCTGTAACTGTATGACCTGGCACAACCCAAGTGTAAGTTAATGCTTGGTTTTCAGGGTCTGTCGCTGTAACAGAAAGTGCTGTAGATGTATTTTCGTCTAGTGTTACATCTGTAACTGCACCCACTTCTGGTGCTTTGTTGTCAGTAACTGGCGCTTTCACCATAACTTTAACTTGGCGGTCAACGACGTTTTTACCATCTGAAACTGATAGATTTACTGTATAAACACTGTCAGCCGTTACACTCGGTGCAACCACATCTACACTTGCGCCATTTGCAGTCAATACAAGTGCACTATCACCTGTCCAAGTAAAGCTTACTGCTTTACCTTCAGGATCTGTTGCTGTTGCGCTGATTGATACTGATTTACCAGATTCAACACTCACTTCTGAAACAACATTAACAACTGGTGCGCGGTCTACTGGTGTATCACTTGCACCTAAACCTTCGTGCATTGCATTTAGAATATCGCCATTATCAGCATCGATTTCCCATGCGAATAAACCACCTAGATCATTAGCACGAACATATTGGCCTTTTGCTTTTACTGAACGCGGGCTATCGTAAGTAATTAACTTGCCTGTGCTACGGTTCCATACATATGCACCCTCAGCTTGGTCGTCATAGCCTACTTCAAAGCCATTCACACCTTGTTCGTTTGCACCAATCATATAAGACTTAATGCCTTTATAATCAATAACACCCGCTTCCCAAATGCCTTGTTCTTTAGAACCTGTCAGTTTGCCGCTACCAGGGGCGGTCATAGGGTTGCCAGCAATCGCAGCGTTTTGTGGGTAAACACCGTCCCAACCACGACCGTACATTGCTGTACCAACAACAACTTTATTACTCGGTACACCTTGCGCTAACAATAACTTCACTGCATTGTCAGTTGTGTAAGCTGGGCCTTTGCGCGGCTCGCCTTTATCATCTAAGCCAGTACCTTCACACTCTCCAGTGCTCATATGAGAACCACAATAAAGCGCTGTTTGATGACCCGTTACAGTGTTCCAGCCACCATAAAAGTCATACGTCATCGCAAAAATATAATCCATATACTGAGCTGCTTGCTGGTAATCTACGTCTTCAATTTTGTCGTAGCCTGTACCAATCGCTGAAGAAAGCTCGTATTTACGACCTGTTTGAGCTTCAAGGCCATCAAGCATTTCTCGTAACTCTTTCATTAACGCAACATATGCCGCGCCATCTTCTGGGCTACCAAGATTCGCATTTGGACCACCGCCACCTGGGAATTCCCAGTCAATGTCGATACCGTCGTAGAACTTCCACGTTGTTAGGAACTCTTTCATTGAGTTTACAAACACATCGCGGTTTGCTTTAACAGTAAAACCATGGAATGGGTCAGATAGCGTCCAACCACCTACAGAAGGTAAGATTTTTAGGTCAGGGTTACGCTGTTTTAACGCCATTAACTGTGCATAAGTACCACGAATTGGATCTTTGCTGTCTACACCTGGTAGTGCTTTTTGAATAGCAGCCCATGGATCGTGAATAACCACTTCGTAGTCTTGTGAATCAGCACAGGCTGTTTGAAGCGCACGTAAGCTGTTGCCATTCTCAATCTCACCCAAAGATGCATTTTCACCACAAATTGGAATGAAGCCATATAGAATGTGCGTTAGGTTATCAGCTGGAATTTTAGTGACATCAAACTTACGACCATAAATACCCCACTCTACAAAGTAAGCACCTACAACAGTGTCTGTTTGTTTTGGGTAAGTTTTATTATTTGGATCGAAATCTAATGGCAATGGCGCTAAATGACCACCGTCTGTATCAGCGATAACGATCGGTTTTGCCGCAGACTTAGAACAGCCTGTCTCGTCACACAGTGCTACGCGCAGTTCATGACGACCAGATTTAGTGTAAGGAAATGAAATTGTGCCGCCATTTGAACCTACAGCAACAGAACCTTCGTTGACAACTTGATCATCAAAATACACTTTATAGCTATTACCTGCAGAGCCAGACCATGCATTCCATTGAATATTGATCTGTACTTCTGACTTGGCTTTTACCAGCTTTTTATAAGAGCCAATTGCCTCTAAGTCGACTTCGACAAAAGAGTAATTTTGCGGTTCCCAATTTAAGCTTGGTGTTGCCGGTGCAGCGATTGCACTGGTTGCGCTCATGGCTGCTGCTACAGCAACTGCCGAGGTTAGAAGTTTAAACATATTATAGTTCCTTCAGACTTGTTGTTAAAACCCGCCGTTTCTTAATCTAAACTCACAAATTTACCGCATTACCCATGCACCTTAATGCATTGGCGCTTAGCCTTAAACTTGCTCGTTCAATTTAAAATCCTTTGGGTTGTTATATTAATAATTCGTTATTTAAAGCGCTTTCCACACGTTACTGCCAGTTGGAGTTTCACCTCGTGTCCACCAGCGAGCTTGATATTGCTTTCCTTCAAAAGTCACAATATCGCCGCTGTTATAAGCTTGGTTGGCTTGCCACTCATTACCGCTATTAGCATCAATTAATTCCCAGGCTGGTGAACTGTCAGGTGTCTCACCTTTTACCCACCATTTTGCTCGATAGTTTTTGCCCAGGTACACAACGGTATCGTCTGCTGAATAAGCTTTGTCTTTTTGCCATGTATCATCAGGGGTTGTGATTGGCACATTTTTTACGACAACAGTGAGAGGCACAGTCTTAGTAAACTCGCCATCAGAAACGCTGACTTCTCCCGCATACTCTGTATCAGCAGTCACTTCGGGCGCTTGTACCGTGATGGTTGAACCTGTACCAGTAAATGTCAGAGGTGTTGGCAGTTGCCATGAGAAGTCAAGGGTCTGCTGCTCATCATCAAAGGCATGAACATGTAGATGCGCACTGGTATTTTCATCAAGTATCAATGTGTCTGGCGTATGCACTGTTGGTGGTGTATTTTTTGGTGCTGCAACCACTGTAAGGTTAAAGGTGTGATTTTTATCAGTTACAAACACTTGGTTTGAAAGCAGGTTTTTATTATCAAACAACACATTACCTTGTGCATCTTTGACACCTATTTGGATTAAATTGGCAAAGTCTAGACTCACTTGCTCAGCCAATTGTTGCTGCCAATTTGGCATATCAGCGGCAACTTTTAATTGTTGCTGAATTAGCTCTTGGCCATTGGCATCAAATAAACGCAGCCAAACTGTGTCGCCTACATTGGCTTCTTGCCCTTGTTTAATGAAGTAACCTGCCACATGCCATTCAATTGGGTTAGGATCAGTTATTCGTTCAATGGTAATGTCAGAACAGTTATAAAACCCTTCTCCAACTACATCATTACGCTGCCAGCGACTGAATAAAATGGCTTCACCATTGAATTTCTCTGGAATGGCAACGTCCATTTCGTAATAACGCTTACCATCAGGCGCCATAAAAAACTCAACATTGCCATGCTCTTGTACAAGCTCTACATCAGCCCAATTTAGTGGCTGTGCGTGAATATCTACGCTTGGTTTAGATAAATAAAATTGCCAAAAACTTGGGTTGTGAGGTGTCGTTGCGCGGTAGCGAATTTTAATGGTGCCATTAGCATTAGGTTTAACAACGTTGCGCTGCCAATCAACAGAAGGTGTGTTGATGCCTATTTTATTTACATCACCACCTGAACATAACTCACCGTCGGGCACTGCCGCTTCAACTGCCGCTTGATTTAAATAATCAGGTACATTGGCTGCAAATTCATGTAACTGTATAAACTGCACTTGCCCGCTAACTTGATAAGCTGCACGGCATGCTGCATTAGGAATATTGCTGCCGTCTTTAGGCCACCAAAACCCGCCTTGCTCTTCACAGATTGCCTGTCTAGCTTTGGGGCTATCCATGTAACCATGGGCAGAAACAGAGTCAGCAAACCCCAGGCCCATTGCTACAGCAATAGCCGATAACATTATTTTTTTCATGATAGTTCCTTGGGGCTGGCAAGCAGCCCCTTAGATTTCTGGTTAAATAATTTCTAGTTAAAGGTTTGACTTACAAAGCACACACTTTTTTCCAATCGCCGCCTTCAACTGGCTCTTTCGATGTCCACCAGTTGGCTTGGAAAACGACTTGGTTGTGTATGATGTAATCACCTGCATTGGCGTGGCTTGGGTTGCCCGCCCAGTCAGTGCGTGGCCAATCTGGGTAAGTGTTAATGGTGGTTACATCAACCCCATTACATGAACCTGTTCCGGGGTCGCCGTTACCTGGGTTACCTGTATCTGGCTTAGTCGCGATTGGTAGTTTTGGATACTCACTCGCAAATGCATACGAAGCACCATCTTTTTCAATCGTGAAGTTAACCGGACCGGTAATAGGTATGTAGTAAAGTACTTGCGCATTTACCGTTTCACCCGGCTTAAATGATTCAACTGCACCGCCCCACTCATTGGTTAGTGTGATTGACGCTCGGTGGAATTCATTCTCAAACCCACCAATATTATTACCAGCGGCATTAGAGTTATTCGCATCAATCTTGATACCTAACTTCTTCTGCGCATTCCAATCTGACTTAAAGATTGCAGAGGTAGATACTGGAATATTGAATGAAATCGTTGCACCAGATAAATCAATTTCTGAGTTGTTAGTGAACGCGAAAGTTGGACGAATTGGGTAGTTATCATCGCCAACTGGGAAGTTCTTCGCCTCAAATTTAATATCAACCGCTTTGGCTGCTGGTACAAATGCACCGTCACCTAAATGCGCACCATAAGGCGTTGATGCTTGGTTGAAGGTGTCATAAGCAAGACGCGTCATCGTACTCCCCATGAAGTACTCGCCTTTTTGCGTGTCGTAGTCAAAGTCACCTGCAAGTTCCCAGAACATTACACCGCCAAGCTCTTTATTGACCACATAATCAAGCTTGGTCTTCATTGACTCTTCATCTTCAATCGATAAGAACACTTTCTTTTCTGGATTGAATAACCAAGGCGCAATGGCAACGCTGTCATAATGACGCGTATAAGTACCCACCATTTTGTCTTCAGGGTTATTTACCGGATCTAGACCATAAACACCTAAGTAGCTTGGCGTGATGCCATTTTGCAGATTTTTAACGTGCCATAGCGGGTTGCTACCGGCAGGTACTTCAATGCCATCAACGGTGTCATGCCATAAATTATCAATACCAACCGCACCATTACCACACTTATTCTTCTCACCCACACCTGTGCCCGGCGCACAATCAGCTTGGTTTGGTAAAGCAGCGCGACCCCAAAGGCCATTTTCACCGCCTTGAACGTCTCTAAAACCACGGGTGTAATAAGGTAGACCAATATTGATACGACCTGCTGGTAACGCACCTCTGAAGTAAGTCGCAGCCCAGTCAGTATTTAAGTAACCAATACCTTCAAATTCTTTAGTGCCATACACATTCCACTGCGCCAGCTCAGAATCTTTACCTGTATCATAAAGCGCTGCGTTATGACCAACATGATCGTTCCATGCACCGTGCAAGTCATAAGACATGATGTTCACAAAATCTAGATATTTAGCTGTTTGGAATGTTTCCATACCACGCAGTAAGTAACCAGAAGATGGTGATGCAATTGTGAGCATATAGTGAGTGTCATCTTCAGCACTTGCCGCATCTAGTGCTTCACGAAGTTTACGCATTAACACATCGTAAGAGGCATTTAGACCTGCACGACGGGCATTACTAATTGGGAAGTCATCAGGGTGACCTGAGTCTTTCATGGAAGAAGGATATTCGTAGTCAATGTCTACACCATCAAAACCATACTCACGGATGAATTTAACCGCACTTGCTACGAATGCGTCGATACCAGCATGGTTTACACTGCCATCAGCATTCGTAGTCATTGTATAGAAGCCACCGCTGTTCACACGATTACCATTTGAATCGAAGAAACCACCTGTTTCAGCCCAACCACCAACAGAGATCATCGTCTTCACATCAGGATGTAGCTTTTTGTATTTATTTAATAAGTTGAAATGACCTTTATACGGTAAGCTTGGATCCATCTCCGCACCTTCAACACCCGGCCAAGTCATGTTGGTAGCCGCGTTACCGGCAGCATTTGGATCGCCGATACTTAGTTCATTCGCCGCATTGACGTGGGCAAACGCATAGTTTATGTGGGTGATTTTATCCCAAGGAATGTCTTTTACTAGATAGCTTGGTTGACCGTTCGCGCCATTTCTCCAACTTGTGAAGTAACCAATAACACGACGTGGGTGATCCGCCCCCATTTTCTCGCGGCCTTCTGTATCATAAATATCACAGTAAGCAGGTTGTACACCTTGCGCTTGATATAGACCTGCTGGACGACAGTTTTCATGACCTGTAATTGGGTCACCTTTTTCTTTGACGATGTAAACACGCTCCACAGGAGTTGCATCAAGGCCCAGCTCATCTTTAGCAGTCAACGTGAATGTGTAAGTGCCTGCAACTGTTGGTGTCCAAATATACTGCTCAGCCCCTTTTGTGCTATTTACAACCACTTCGCCATTCACGGTCAGTGTTTGCGTAACCGCGTGACCATCAGCGTCTGACGCACTCAGGTTAAATGTTACTTGCGAACCGACTTCTAATTCTGATGGTAGAGTCGCTGCTAAGCTTACAACCGGTGCGCGGTTCTCATTTGATTTCTTCTGAACTGTCACAGAGTGACGTGCCGACTCCGTTCGCGCACCGTCATCATCCTGTGCAATCGCATAAAATACATGCTCACCAACCACTGCCGTCCAATTAAACTCAAATGGTGCAGCGCTAAGCGTAGTTAATAATTGACCGTCTAAATAGACTTCAACTTGCTTAACTTGACCATCGGTATCACTGGCCTCGGCCAAAATGGCAACGCTGTCATTTTCGTTCAGCAAATTGCCATTCGCAGGGCTTAATAAAGTCACCTTAGGCGCTTCGTTAACTGGCAAATCTGTTTGACAACTTCCTAACTTAGTCCACTCTTGCCACTGACCAGAGCGAAGCTTTGGTTCGGCTTTGTTCCACCAGTTAGACTCATAAGCTACTTTGTCTTGCTGAGCTTTCATGCCTGTAGTGTAAGCTTTGCCAGCTTCCCACTGAGGGATATTTGTACAATCAACACTGGCAAAAGCTGGGGTGCTGAGTATCGCTAAAACCAATGCTGAAGGTTTAAAACCTGTTCGCATTAAATTCAAATCCTTCATAACTTGTTCCTGATTAAATTTATTGTATTTTTTTAACTAAATTAACTTATAAGTTACAGATGTACCCGTTAACGGATCGAAATCAGTCTAGAACATAAATTTAAAATTACAAAGTTTTAACATTGCGACATTTTCACGCTCAAGAAATAAACAGCAGTAGAGTTAAAACTGAACAAAAAGCGTTCAAATATGAAGGTTATATGAATATTTCTATATTTTACAAAGGCATATACTAAAGTCGAATAAATAGAAATGCGGATTTACCATAATCAGAGACGCTTTAATTTGAATAAAAAACTTTACAGAATACAGTCATCAGACCAGCTTGATGTTATTTACTAGTCATCACAAAAGCTATATTTTTCATAACCTTAAATTCCATTAAAAAATTTAGAAAAGAAAAAGCGGAGAACTAAGTGCTTTCGCATAAAAAACCAAATGTTAAAAGTAGAACTTTAACACAAAAACCAAACTACCAAACATATGTGAACAGCCTTGAATTAGGAATCCCTCCAAAATTCACAACAATCGACATTTCAAACGATGCTTAAACGTAAGTTGAGCTTAATTACCTAAATTGATAACATTACTTCAGCAGTAAACTCCTTGTTAAGTAAATGTGTTTACTGCCAAAAATCAATTTAGGGATTTATTCACAGTGACGTGCTCTTCTCCAAATACTTCTTTGAATAAAATCCCGTAAAATATTAAATAAGGATTTTTTGTGAAAAAAACAAACCAAGCAACATTACTCTTAGTTGCATTGTTAGGGTTAACCGCGTGTGGCGGTGGTAATTCTAATGAGACTCAAAACGATGTAAAACAAGATCAAAGCAACACGCAACCACAAAAAAAAGAAATAACGATTGTTGGTAGTGTTGAGAAAGGGCCATTTGTAATAGGGTCAACCGTTACAATTAATATTCTTAATGAAAACGGCGAAAACACCGATTCAACCATTGTAACTAAAACCACTGATGATCTTGGTAACTTTGAATTCAAGGTTCCTGCGGGCTCCATAATTGAAATCTCAGCTTCTGGTTATTATAGAAATGAAATAACGGGAGGCTTATCTGAAGGTGAATTAACTTTAAGAAGTATTTACCAAGCCTCAGAAGTAGAAAAACAAAATGCGAATGTAAATTTACTTACCCATTTAACGAGCAACCGAGTTTTAGAATTAATCAAAGCCGGTGAATCGAGCTTTGAAGAAGCAATTCAGCGAGCTGAACAAGAGTTTACAACAAACTTTAAAAACGTAATCAGCAGCTCAAGCAACGCAAATTTTGCAAGCCTATCTATTTATAAAGATGAAAATGCTGAAGCGAGTGCATATTTATTGGCCCTATCTTCGATGTTTTATCAACATGCTATTAATACCGCAAAAAGCAATCAAACATCAGCAGATGCAGAATTAACAGTAGCTTTGAATGAATTAGAAAGCGATTTTGGTACTGATGGAAAGGTAGATAATCAAGATGTGCTTACAGCAATTAAAGAAACTCAAAAACTAATTGACCCTTCACAAGTACAGCAAAACCTCTTTGATTGGGTAACTGGTAAAGAACAATATGCCGTACCAGATATCAATGAGTTTTTAGATACGGACTTAGATGGTATCGCAAATAATAAAGATAACGATGACGACAACGACGGCATAGCTGACGAAGATGATTCATCTCCACATTTAGCTGACTTTATTGTTGAAGATAAAAACATTTCGGTTTTAGAAGACGAAAGTATTACGCTTGATCTTACAACGAATGCTCCTTTGGGCGATGAAGTAAAAATTATCGCAACTCAAGTAAAAGGACCCACCAATGGTGAACTTTCAGGATACTTCCCTGAGATTACTTACACACCATTCAATGACTTCAATGGACAAGATAAATTTACACTCACTCTTTTCCAAGATGGTATTGAAAGTAAACCTTTTACAATTAACGTAGATATTAAAGCCGTTAATGATGCCCCTACCATAGAAGGTCAGCCTGAAGTAGACATTATAGCCAATAATGAATATTCCTTTTCACCTTCTATCTCAGATATTGAAGACAGTCAATTAACTGTTACTGTTGAGAATTTACCTGAATGGCTTACTCTAGACTCTTCAACAGGAATGCTTCAAGGTACTCCGACAAATGCTCAGGTTGCCACTTATAGTAATATTCAAATGTCTGTCAGTGACGGCACTACGACTAGTCAACTGCCTGCTTTTTCAATTGATGTCCATTATTCAACTCTCGCTGCACCAACCAATCTTCAGCAAACAAGCTCAACGAAAGAAAAGCTCCAAGAAATAAAGTTAAAATGGGAGCAAGTAGATTTTGCTAAAAGCTACACCTTAGAAATTTCTCTGTTTGAAGACTTTAGAACAATCTTACAGACTGAGACGATAGAAACTAACAGTATCACCTTAGAGAAAGAGCCAAATCATTATTATTGGAGAGTAAGTACAGTTAATCCAAATGGTGAGACAGGTTTTAGTAGCGAAATCATGTCACTTCAAGCTGGTGTTTTTACCAAGAAGTTTGGTGGTATTGGCCAAGACAGTTCTAAGAAAACTATTCCTACAAAAGATGGCGGTTTTATAACATTAGCGACAACAGCCTCTAATGACCTATTACCAAATGGACAAGGGGAAGACGATTGGATCTTCAAAGTAGACAGCAACGGAGAAGTTGTATGGCAATACTTCTCTGTAGGGCAAGGAAGAGATAGGCTTAGAGATATTATTTTATTAAATGATGACTCTTTGATCGCTGTAGGCCAAGATTGGGCACAAAATAAAGCGATTGCATTAAAGCTTTCTCCAGAGGGAACCTTAGACTGGGAGATTTATTACCGGCCTGAAGAATACAGCAATAGATTTGATTTTGCTTCAGTTTTAGAGTTAGAAAATACAATTTATGTTTTAAGCCAACTGTGGAAATGTGAAGATAACTTTTGTTCGTGGGATAAAGCATTCATACATACTGTTTCATCTGAAACAGGCGAAGTTACAGCACCAAAACCCATTCCTGAGGTTAGTGGTGTTGTACTTTCACCTAAGACTTTAAAAAAGACCAACGACAATAATCTATTAGTCGCTGGTGATTTAGAGTTAACTGAGTCTGGCTACCAAACAAAAGGGGCATATATCCAAGTTTTAGACTTAGATTTGAATGTAGAGCTATTTTGGAGCAACGAAAATCAATTTGTGATTTCAAGTTTTCATGATGTTGTTGAATTAAATGATGGTAGTTTTGTTGTATTAGGTAATGGTTCATTTGAGCTTAGCGCTGCTGCAATCGCCACCATTGACAGTAAAGGTAATACAATATCTCAAAGAGAATTTACCAATATATTTAACAGTAACCGGAATATTCTTCCAGAAGAATCTGGGCACTTTTGGATCCCAAGTATAAACACAAATAACACATTAACTTCATTCAAATTTGACACTAATTTGAAGCAGATTGAAGAGGTCAACCACCAACTCTCATTTGAAAACTCAATTATTCGTTCTTGGCTAAGAAACTCTGATGGCACAAGTACATTTAATATTTTCACTTGGAGAACAGATAAAGAAATCACGCTAATTAAAAAGTAAGTAAAATGGGCTAACAAGTGATTGTTGGCCCTTAAGAGCTTTAACTGATTAAGCAATTTTATAGGCTATTCGCGTAAAATAACCTGAGAAAGATAATGAAAAACATAAATTACAAACTCCTGTTTCTCACCTGTATTTTTAGCTTAACGGCTTGTGGAGGAGGCAACTCTGAGCATAATAGTGAAAATAAACAACCCATTACCGCTAATTACACTCAATCTACTGACACTTCAAAGGAAGATATTAAAATTTATGGCAGCGTTGAGAAAGGACCCTTTGTTATTGGCTCATCAGTTACCGTTAACGTGCTCAACGAGCAAGGAGAGCATACTGATTCAACAATAGTTACAAATACAAAAGATAATTTTGGTAACTTTAATTTCAAAGTGCCAGCAGATTCAAACCTACAAATTACAGCATCAGGCTACTATAGAAATGAAATTACTGGTGAGTTATCAAAGGGCATAATAACATTAAGAAGCATTTATAAAGCAAATGATGCACAAGAACAAAATGCAAATATCAATATCATCACACATTTAACAAGTAATCGTGTTTTAGAACTGATCAAAAATGGGGAATCTGATTTCGAGAAAGCTATAGAACAGGCCGAACAAGAATTTACGGTTAACTTTAATAAAGTCATTGCAAACACAAATAACGTCGACTTTTCAAAGCTTTCTATTCTCAACTCTAATGATCCATTCTCTAGTGCATATTTACTTACGCTATCATCTATTTTTTACCAGCATGCAATTGATGTCTCAAGTGATAGAAACACTTCTCCAGATGCAGAACTCACCGCAATATTAAACAAACTTGAGCAAGACTTTGGAGCTGACGGAAACATTGACGATAATGAAACATTAGTTAGTCTGAAAGAGAGTCAAAAACAGATTAATCCCACTCAAGTTCAAGAAACTCTGTTAAGTTGGATCGAAGGTAACCTAATAAACTCTGTACCAGACATTAACGAACTTTTAGACAGTGACCTAGATGGACTACCAAATATTAAAGATGATGATGATGACAATGACGGAATTGTTGATGAAAACGATTTAAGCCCTTTTATTTCAGATTTTAATCTTACGGACAAAGATATTTCATTAGAAGAAGATTCTGATATTAATATCTCAATTGAAACAAATAACCCTTTAGGTACAAATAGCCCCATAAGTTTAAGTATTATTACTCAATCTAAATTTGGCAAAGTAAGTGGCGAGTTCCCCAATATTACTTATTCACCTAATGCACACTTCTTTGGCCAAGATAGATTCACAATAAAGTTAATGCAGGGAAATATAATAAGTGAAGAAATTGCATATAATTTAACGATTGTACCTGTTAATGATGCCCCCTTAATTGAAGGAACCCCTTCAAACACTATTACTGCAAATGAATACTATGAATTTAAACCTATAGCTTCTGACCTAGACAATGACACTTTATCATTTGAAGTAAAAAACCTGCCGACTTGGTTAAGCTTAGATCCAAAAAATGGACAGCTTATGGGACAACCTGGAAATGAAGATGCAGGGCTTTACTCTGATATTATTATTTCTGTTTCAGATGGGACTGATACAACTGATCTGTCTGGTTTTTCAATCACAGTAAATAATTCTGTTCTTGATGCACCTAGCCAATTAGATCACACATTAGAATTTACAGATAACACTCTGAAACCCATTACTTTAAACTGGCAAGCAGTTGACTTTGCTCATAGCTACCAAGTTCAAGTAAGTATTGATGAGCGTTTTCAAAGTATTGTTGTGGATGATGTTATTTTATCAGAGTCACAGGACTACAAAATAGAACAAGAGCCTGGAAAATACTTTTGGCGAGTACGAACTATAAACCCTCAATCTGTTACTGGGGCATGGAGTGAAACAAAAGAAATTGAAGCTGGTATTTTCAAACGTACCTTCGGTGATAATAATCACGAGATTGCCACTAAAACGATTGCAACTTCAGATAACGGCTACCTTATTCTTGCGGTAAAAAGTACTGAAAACAAACGATGGATAATCAAAGTAAACCAGTTTGGCGAAGTAGATTGGGAGTTGGAATTAAAGGACAATTATAGCTTTTCATCTCTACGCAATATTTATGAATTGTCTGATGGCACCTTCCTCGCATTAGGCATGGCCTCAGATAAAAACAATGCCTACATATTACATCTAGATAAACAAGGTCAAAAGGTGGGTGAGTTTTTACACGATTTGCCTAAAGATAAACAGGCTGGGTGGTTTGACAGTGTCACAGAAACAAATAATGGTGTATTCGCTGTTCATTTTTATTTCAGTAATTTAACTCAGCAAACAATACACAAATTGAATTTTGAAAATTATTCGGTATCTGATGCAATCAATTTGCCTGAAATTGATTCGAATATTTCAGTTATAAAATCTAGATTGTCAACTTCAAAATCAGGCAATTTAATTTTATTTGGAGATACAATGCCTAAGGAAGCCAAATCTGAAGAGTACTGGAGGTATGGTGCATTCATTCAAGTGCTAGATCAAAACCTAGAAGCTTTGATGTCATATCACAACACTGGCGAAGGCAAATCGGCAAGCAATAAATATATACGTGAACTAGAAAATGGTAACTACCTGCTGATAGGAGAACAAGTGCCTGCAACTGCGCTAACGGTTGTTAACCAACAAGGTCAAGAAGTTTCATATCAAAGTGATTACAACACTTTTTCAACAGATGCTATGACTCAAATTATTGACGGACACTTTATAGTTGCTTGTGGCCAATCTAATGGAGTTATATTAAAAACTTATAATGAGAAGCTGGAAGTTATTTCAGAACAACCCTTAACTGACTTTAACGAGTACTCTAATGTAATAGGTATTATCAAGCATCATGATGGTACGTATACAATTACAGTCAATGAGAAACAAAGTGGATTAGATACTTATAATATTATCCTTCAAAAAAGATTCGATTAATTTTTATTAAAAGAGATCTAAGCTACAGAACAAATGCGGGTATTAAATTACCCGCTTTAACACAGAATTTCAGCAATCTATTTTCTACAGTTTGTCACAACCTAAACCCCTTCATCTGCTGTTTTAAATTATCGATAAACAACCTTGTCTTTAAAGGTGTAAAACTTGTCTTTGGGTAATACGCCCACAAACGATTAACTTCGCTTTTCACGCAAGGTAAAACAGGCGCTAACACGCCCATATCTAGCTCTCTCTCGACATAGTTTGGAGAAATGAATATTAGACCCATACCTTGTATGGCGGCTTTCAGAATTGCATCAAGATTTTCTGACACAAAGTTATAGTTCGAGAAAGCAACGAACTCGCCATTTTCAAGTAAAATGCCGCCCTTTTGCTGATAATAGTTATTGAGCAACATCTTGTGCTGAGCTAGATCTTCTACTGTATCAATGGGTGGGTGTTTTTCTAAATAGCTTGGTGCAGCGAACACACTCATTTGATAATCAATTAAGTGCGTGCCTTTATGTGATACAGAGTCGAACTCTTCATGATATCGAGTGATCACTAAATCATGATTTAAATCAGGATCATTACCTGGAATAAGCACGTTTAATTGCACCGACATTTTTGGATATTTTTGTAAGAACCGCTCTATGTTTGGCATTAACAATGAGCTACCAACAGCTTGCGTTGCCGCGACTTTTAGCACACCTTGTGGCTCTTCATGAGCACTTTTTACTGACTCCAGCATGGCATCAAATTGCTCAAGCCAAGGTGAAGCTTTTTGCAGAAAACCTTGTCCTGATTCGGTTAGGCTTACTTGTCGAGTGGTTCTCACAAATAAACTGGTTGCTAATTGCTTCTCTAACCAATCAATTCGTTTACTCATCGCTGAAGCAGAAATACCTTGCTGTTCGGCAGCTGATGTAAAACTGTTTGTTTTGGCGACAAGCTCAAAGCTTTTAACTGCTGATAGCCAATCCATTTATTATTTCCTGTTAGGAATCAGTATTTTTATTATTACCCTATTTTTAAGAAAGTAAAAAGCCAGTATTTTATGCGTCTGTTTACTTTTTTAAGAAAAGTTATGTCTTCGATTGTATTTCTAGCGGTGCTATTGATGTCTTGCTCTCAGTTTGCAAGCCAGCTTTATATGCCTGTTTTACCAGACATAGCAGCAGATCTAGCTTTAAGTTCAAGTGCCAGCCAAGCGGTGATAGTGAGTTTCTTCATCACGCTTGGGCTAACCCAGTTGATAGCAGGGCCTTTAAGAGATAAATACGGTGATAGAAAAATTCTCATCGCTGGACAACTCATTTTAGTAGCAGGCACGTTAATATGTGGTTTTGCGGAGTCAAATTGGCAATTTCTGCTAGGCCGAGTTTTACAAGGGATAGGCTCAGCTTCGCCGGTTTTGATTAGTAGAACATTACTAGCCCAGTATTTAACTGGCGCGAAATTAAAAAGTGCAATGGCAAGTCTTGCTATGGCAGCCTCAGTCACTGCAATACTTTCACCTATGATTGCAGGCACACTCGCGCAACTTATTAATTGGCAGGGGTTGTCTTTTATCATGGTGCTTCATTTCGCATTAGTGTTGTGGCTAGGATTTATGGTTTTACCTAAATCTGAAAAGAACGCAGCGCAATCAATACGCCCTAGCGCACTTGCGAGTCTTTATAAATCCCTGTTACAAGATAAAAATTTAATTTTACTGGCTAATTTTAAGTGGTTACCTACTTATCTATATTTAACTATTCAGCTGTATTTACCTTTTTATTTACAAGCACAGTTTCAGTTTAATACAGATCAAATTGGTTACGCGATGATGTTACCCATGGCGGGCTTGTTAGTCGGTTCATCTTTAGCAAAAATAATGCAAAAGCGTATGAGCTATATGAAAATCGTCAAATTGCTCTGGCCTGCTCTGCCAATAGCTGCGTTTATTTTTGAATTCAGCCACATCAGTGCACTAGTCATGTTGTTTGCCTATACACTCATCATGATGGTGTTTGGCGCATATTTTCCAAGTTATATGCACATCATTGGCTTACTACAACCAGAGAAAGCCGGCTCAGCTAATGCGCTAGTAGGCGCAATAGAGTTATTATTTTTCACGGCCTTAGCTTGGCTGACTAATGTTATTTTATTTAGCAGCCAACATATATTGCCTCTTATCGTACTAACTTGCTCAATTGTGCTATGGCTTTGCTGGAAAAAACTATCATTAAACCTAACCCTATGTCAGAGATAAAGATAAATGGAATTCACTACAAAAAGATTGATTATACGTCGACTTAAAGTCTCTGATTTAGAGGCAGTATTAGCACATAGAAGCGATCCATTTACTTCACGCTTTATTGGCAAGCCAGCAACCCTTGCTGATGCACAAGCGCGGATTGCGCAAGCTCAATTACCTTGGAAAGGCAAAGAAGGCGAGAGGTTAATACTTGCGATTGAGTGTAAAGAAAGCCGCCAGTTACTTGGTGAGCTGATGTTCAAGTTTGTTTCTGTCGAGCATCAATGTGGTGAAATTGGATATAGATTAGCTGGCAAGTATCAAGGTAAAGGCTATGCGTTTGAAGCCGCTAACGCTTTAATCAAAGAAGTCTTTACTCAGTTCAAACTTAACAAACTTAACGCGATTTGCGCTGTAGATAACATAGCCTCGTGGAAACTCATGGAAAAGCTGGGGATGAAAAGAGAAGGAAGGCTCAGAAATAATTTAATGCTTCCTTCTGGCACAACAGACTGCTTTACATATGGTGTGTTAAAACATGAAGTAATTTAGGCCTCTAACTTTTATCAATCATACTCTGTATCCACCTAGCTCTTTATGCCTATCACTTTTAAACCTTAGCCCTTTATCCCTTTAACTCTTTATACCCTTAAACAAGAGCGGATAGCGTCTGATCACTTCACCGATATAGTCATCGGCCAGTATCGATTTTTCAAATTGTTCGATATCTTTGCTGGCATGGAGCACCCATTCAAGACGCTCAATGGCCCTTAAAAACCCGCGTTTCAAATGCATTTGCTGCTTATATTCATCACAATTACGCGCCAATATCTCGATTTTTTCAGGATTAGATTTCAAGGCACTCAGTACTTCCTGAATATAAGCATTGTCTTGTGGTTTCGGGGCACGTCTCACTCTATTTCTCATCACTTAGCCACTGAATAATATTGTCTTTAATCACTTTACCCTCCAAGTACGGCTTTGAGGGCTGTCTTGATCATAACGCATGTCCACAAATGTGTGCGGACAGTTTAACACCCGTCCGAAATCTGTCCGACTGACCGTCCGATATTTATTATTAATATTAACAAACTATAAAAAACAAACAATTTCATAAACTTATATGTTGGCATACTGTTTGTAATACCTAACTATCATTCAGGTATTATTTTTAAGGTGGACAGCTGTGATCAGAGACACCCAAGGACAAGACAAGCAAGTAACACCACGTCGAAATAGCAAAAAGTGGTTATTGTTTGCATCAGGCTTACTAGCTACAACAGCATTAACGGCTTATTCAGTGCCCAAATTTAGTCAGCTTTTAAGTACTGATTTGGTGGTTTCACAATCAGTGATCCAAACTGCCGTTGTTGAACGTGGCGATATGCTCGAAGACATTCGAGTAGAAGGTAAAACACTTGCAGCAATTAACCCTGCAGTGTATGCCATTGCACCGGGTACGGTCACTTTACATGTGAAAGCGGGCGATAACATTACTCAAGGGCAAGACTTGTTGAGTATTAACAGCCCTGAATTAAGAAATCAATTACTTCAGGAACAAGCAACTTTAGCGCGCTTAGAGACAGAGTTTAATCGTCAGAAAATCACCACAGAGCAACGCTTACTCGATACCCAGCAGCGTGCTGAACTAGCACGTGTTGACCTAGAAGCTGCATCGAGTGCCATGGAGCGTGCTAATGCAAGTATTAAAAAACAAATCATTTCAAAATTGGAACTTGAAGAGAAAATCGTTGCGCTAAAACGTGCAGAACTTAATAAAAAGCATGCGATTGAAGCGCTAGATTTAGAGCAAAAAAGCCTTAACTTTGAGCTTAAAATTGCCGAACTAGCGTTAACCCGTCAGCAGCACTTAACACAAGAACTCGAGCGCCAAGTGGCGGCTTTAACCATTCAATCACCGCTAAGTGGCATAGTGGGCACTGTGAACGTGCAACAAAAACAGCATGTGCAACGAGATGCCGAGTTGATGTCACTGGTTGATTTATCAGAACTCGAAGTCGAAGCCTTTATTCCTGAGAACTTAGCCGATGAACTGGCGATTGGCTTAGCCGCAAATATTCAAATCAATCAACAAACATACCCAGCAACTCTAGTGGCGATTTCTCCCGAAGTTGAACAAGGACGTGTCGCTGGTCGCATTCGCTTTGACCAACAACCAGAAAAACTTAGACAAAATCAACGTGTCAGTGCGCAACTCATTTTGTCACAAAAACAAGGTGTCCTAAAAATCAAGCGCGGCGCTTTTGTCGAAACTGGCGCTGGCAAAGTTGCCTACTTAGTAAACGAAGGACAAGCACAACGTCAATCAATCAGCATTGGCGCTAAAAGTATTCATGAAGTTGAGCTAACATCGGGCGTGAAAGCCGGAGATAAGCTCATCATCTCAAGTCTTGCTGCGTTTCAAAACCAACAAAACGTCATGCTTAGTAATTAACCTGAACTCTGGATAATAAATCTATCTCCAGCGGCTACTTTCAACGTTAACTGCGTTGAATTTACTTGCAATAGGCCAGCTATTGACGCGTAAATTCGCCTTGTTATCGCTAAAAGTCTCCGGCTGCAGACTTGAAAAAGCACTTATCATATGAATATCAATACTTTAGTAAATCTCTTAACCAATGCTCAGGTTAATTAATAAAAAGGAAAATATCATGTTATCAATGCAGAACATCAGCAAAATTTATCGTACCGAGCTTATCGAAACCCACGCCTTGGTTGATGTCAACTTTGAGGTAAATGAAGGAGACTTTATCGCTGTCACCGGCCCTTCTGGGTCTGGTAAAACCACTTTCTTAAACTTAACCGGTTTGCTTGAACCTTTTGATAAAGGCCAATACTTTTTAGACGGACAGGATGTTAGTAAATTAAACGACAGCCAGCTGTCTAAAATCAGAAACGAAAAAATTGGCTTTATCTTCCAAGGTTTTAACCTGATCAGCGAGTTAAACCTTTACGACAACATTGAAGTACCTTTAATTTTCAGAGGGCTACCAAGCCATGTGCGTAAGCAACGCATCGAAAATGCCCTTGAAATGGTCGGTCTTGCTAGTCGAGGTAAACACTTTCCTGCACAATTAAGTGGTGGTCAGCAACAGCGTGTTGCGATAGCGCGTGCACTTGCAGGGCAACCTAGATTCTTATTAGCCGATGAGCCAACAGGTAACCTTGATACCCATATGGCGCGCCAAGTAATGGATTTACTGCAAGAGATTAATCAACAAGGTACAACCTTGCTGATGGTAACGCACGACAATGAACTGGCCCAACGCGCGCATCGCAATATTCAAATTCTCGATGGCCAGTTAACCGATATCAACAAAAGCCAACTTACTGACTTAGCTGTTTAGAACGCGGGTGCGACATGAAAGACTTATTTCAGCTCGCCCTACAAGGCGTTAAACAAAAAAGCAAACTCACTATTTTGATGATAGTCAATTTGGTGATCGGTATTACATTACTTCTCACCATGAGTACCACAGTGAAGTTAAGCGGCAACAGTGTGCTAACCGACAAAGCGCCGCAGATGCATCACTTTAGCCTCAACTATATGGATAGCGATTTTGATATCCGTAACCAGTTTCGCTATCCGCCATTGACGTTTCAAGATGCTCAGGCACTTAAAAATGCCGAGTTAGACTACAAACATCTGTCATTTAACTATGACACACGCTTTATTTTAGAGTCAGAACAACTCGATAGCGCTCGACCTATGATAGCCACGGCATCTGCCTCTGATATCGATTATTTTAATGTGTTTAATGTGCCTTTTATCTATGGTGCACCTTGGTTAGAAACACAATCAGACAGTGACGTCATCGTGATCGATAAAAAAGTCAACGACCACTTTTTCTCAGGAGAAAACTCTATAGGCCAATTTATCAAAGTCGATAAGCAGCCTTTAAAGATTGTCGGTGTGATGGATTTATCTCAGCACAAGCGTCGTATTTCAAATATGCGCTTTAGCAACCGTTATAACGATTTAGCGATAGTGCCTATGGCAACGGCTGAGAGAATGAACTTGCCTCGAGCAGGTTACATGCCTTGTCAGACAAAAGAAGAAAACCAACGCAGTGAATATCGCCAACATAATGTGTCAGCACTAAAATCGGCTGAATGCGGTTACCTTCATACTTGGATTGAGTTTGACCTTCAAAACCACCAGCAACAACTCGCTGCTGCAACTTTATGGGCGCGAAATTACACCCAACAACAAGCAAACCTAGGCCGCTTTCCTCACGAAGAGAAGTACAAGTTGAACGATTTACAGTTACTACTGAATGAATTTGCGCAATTCATGCGCTGGGAAAAAGTTTATCTTCAGTTTTCTTATTTACTATTTGCGATTTGCTTAGTGAATACTGTGGGTATTTTGCTTGCGAAATACCAATCTAAAAACAAACTGGTTTCGCTCTATCGTGCACTTGGTGCGAGTCGCTGGTATATCGTAAAAATACACCTTATTGAAATAAGCCTGATCGCCTTTGCAGCCATCATAGCTGGTGTACTATTCGCCCACTTAGGCCTTGAACTAATGTTCCAAGTTAACATGTATCAAATGGACTACTCAGCCGATCCGAGTTTGGTTAAGCACTTCTTCAGTATGGATTACAGCTTTGCATTAACGTCTGGTGCATTCATTTATGCCGCTATTTTAATTGCAGGTTTATATCCGGTTTACCGTATCAGCGGTATTTCACCAGCATCGCAGCTTAGGGGATAGTCATGTCTTTAAAACATATTCTAAAATTAATTCTGAAACAAAAAAGCATCTCGATACTGATTGTTTTCCAAGTTGCCATTACCCTTATGATCGTCAGCAATAGTGCCTTCATTAGCTATGCAACACTTCAAAACTGGTTAATTCCATCAAAACTTGAAGAACAGCAAATCTTAAATGTGGTCACTCACGTCTATGATGAGCAAGTCGATAAAGGGCAACTAATTGAACGCGACTTAACGGCAATTAGAGCACTCCCTGAAGTTGTATCAGCAACGCATAGCGGTGAGGAAAACGTCATTGATACACGTCGCTCGAGCAATGTTGTGTATAACGATAGCCTTGATGAAAATGCCAAAGATCATTCTATTGCCCTATTTGGTGTCGACCAACAAGGCGTTGAGTCTTTAATGCTCAATATTAGCAGTGGTCGTGATTTCTACGCAAACGAGTTTGTCACAGGAGATGCCACAACCACACCAGCAAGTGTTGCGCTTATCAGCGATGATTTAGCTAAAACCCTATTCGAAGAGGCTTCGCCTTTGGGTCAAACCGTCTATTTGAATGGTTCAAAAACGCCTTATCAAGTAGTGGGGACTTTCGAAGATAAAATGCTTGGAGAAAGCGCGACTTACGAGCAAGTTTGGTATCACGGTATGGTTATTCCAGAAGCTATTTACGGCCGAAACAACGAAATAAACTATATTATTCGTGTTGCGCCTAATACCTCAGAGAAAGTCTTAGAAACAATTGAGACATTACTTTATCAAGAGCCGGGACGTATCGTGTCTCGTGTCGAATTCTCTGCTCGTGCTAAAAAGCGTTTGTGGGATGGCAGAAGTAGCTTTGCTTTTGTGATGTTTGCTATCAGTGCGGTCGCCTTACTGATCACCTCATTAGGCATTATTGCGCTCGTTACCTTCTCGGTCAAAATGCGTCATAAAAACTTAGGTATTTTAAGAGCACTGGGCGCGAGTAAAAGCATGGTGTTAAAAAGCCTAATCATCGAAAATTCGCTACTAGCACTGGTTGGCTTAGTAATAGGCTTCTTTTTATCTTTGTGGCTCAATATGGCACTATTACAAACACTTGGGGTACAAGGGACACCCGATATTGTCGTTGGCATACTGGTGACCTTATTTGTTTGGCTATTAACTTGCTTTGCGGCTTATTTACCCGCCAGAAAGGCAACGTTAATTGCGCCTGCGCAAGTGACTAAAGCCAGTTAAACCGATAAATAATAAAACTAAGCTAGAGAGAAATAAAACCTCTCTAGCACAAAAAAGAAAAACAATATGCAGCAAAGTAAAGTTCTGATCATCGACGACAACCCTGACATAGTAAAAGCACTCAGGATTTTATTTTTAATTAATGACATTGAGTGCGATGGCGCAACTTGCCCAGAAGAAGGTATGACGAAACTGCAACAAGGTGGTTTTGATCTCGTCATTCAAGACATGAACTTCACACGAGATACTACTTCAGGTGAAGAAGGCGAAGCACTCTACCATCGAATTCGTCATTTTGACCCAGACCTTCCTATTATTCTACTCACTGCTTGGGCTAATCTTGAAATGGCCGTAGCGCTAATAAAAGATGGCGCAGCCGATTACATTGCCAAACCTTGGGAAGATCAAAAGCTTCTTACAACAGTGCAAAATTTACGAGAAAGCTATCAACTGCAACAGCAGCAACTGAGCAATCACGTCAAGCAAAGATCACGGTTACAAAACCTTAGTGATAACTTCGATCTGGCTGGCATGGTATTCGCCGACAACAGTATGATTAACCTCGTTGAGATGGCAACTCAAGTTGCCCATTCAGATGCGCCCATCTTAATCACTGGACCAAATGGTGCGGGTAAAGAAAAAGTCGCTGAGCTTATCGTCGCCAATAGCCAATATAAAGATGCCCCCTTTATAAAAGTAAACGCGGGCGCATTACCTGCAGATTTAATCGAAGCAGAATTATTTGGTGCAGAAGCTGGTGCATATACTGGTGCAACCAAAGCCAGAGAAGGTCGTTTTGAAGCAGCCAATGGTGGCACTTTATTTTTAGATGAAATTGGTAACTTGCCTCTATCTGGGCAACAAAAGTTACTTAGAGTATTACAAAATGGCGAATTTGAACGCGTAGGCAGTACCAAAACTCGTAAAGTCTCAGTGCGTATTATCAGTGCAACCAATAGCAATTTGCCTCAAGCCATCGCCAACGGTGAGTTTAGAGAAGACTTGTACTATCGACTTAATATGATTGAGCTAAAGCTGCCCCCTCTTGCGCAAAGAAAAGACGATATTCCTCTATTGATACAATCATTTCTTGATTCCGATAAATCGCTCAGTGCCAATGCAGAACACACATTAATGGCGCACTCGTGGCCTGGCAACGTGCGAGAATTACAAAATGTGCTTGGTAGAGCCGAACTACTTTGCCAAAACAACACCATTGAAAGTAAAGATTTAGGGATTACACTTTCAAAAGTGCCGGTCGAAGAGAAAGTCGAATACAGTTTGCAAGACATCCAAAGTGCACTCGATAAACATCAAGGTATTGTTGCTAAAGCAGCCCGTAGTTTAGGTCTTAGCCGTCAGGCATTTTATCGTCGTATGGAAAAGTTCGGATTAAAATAATGCAGCACAATGAGTTAAGTTTATTACACAAAACAAGCTACTCTTTACTGGCCTGCTTTACACTTTTTTGGTTCATTTATGCAGCGGGTGGTCAATTCGGGTATCAGGGGGTTTGGCTAACCGCTGTTGCATTTGCTTCTTCATTTATATGCTTATCTTCCGCCCTACTCTATTTCGTTAGCTTTCAACAAAAACAGCTTGATGCTTTACATGATGGCATTAAAAGTTTCAAAGATGGCGACTTTTCTATTCGCATTCACCCTGATGGCGATAAACACCTAGCCCCCATACTAGACTTATATAACGACCTTGCTCGCAACCTTACTGAGCAAAGACAGACTTTAAGCCAAAAAGAGCACTTGCTAGATAGCATTGTTCAAGCCTCGCCTATGGCAATTGTGCTTTTTAACCCTTTTAAGCAGGTGGTCTATCACAATCAGCAAGCGAACGAGCTATTAAAAGTTGCAGGCTCGCTAAAAGGCAAAGAGCTATATGGCTTACTTGATAACGTCAGTGCACCAATTCGCACCTTTTTGCTTGAGCAAGGCTCTGGCATTATCAGCTTTGAACACAATGATTTAAAACATAGCTACTATATTGCCAACCAAACCGTCACTTATAACCACCAACCCCACCAGCTGGTTTTATGCAAAGACCTATCTTTAGAAATTGGTAAAGAAGAGCTACAACTTTGGAAAAACGCCATTCGTTTAATCAGCCATGAACTCAATAACTCATTGGCCCCAATTTCTTCGCTCACATCGTCTGCAGAAGCCATTTTAGAAAAAAATACCCACCTAGATTTACTCCCTGACATTTTGCAAACCATTAACCAAAGAGCCTCTAATTTGAACGCTTTTATCGCAAAGTATGCCGAGTTTGCCCGTTTGCCAAAACCAAATATCAGCAAACAAAGCCTCACTTCAACACTGCAGAATGTGCAAAAACTCTATACCTTTGAACTATTAGCAGACTTACCATGCGAACATGCCTACTTCGATGTATTACAACTCGAACAAGTGTTAATCAACTTACTTAAAAACGCCCATGAATCTGGTTCAAATCTATCTGATATTGGCATCAAGGTCGTAAAAGATTATGACAGGGTTCGCTTTGCTGTGGTCGACCGAGGTCAAGGGATCACACAAGGAAAAATCAATCAGGTTACATTGCCTTTCTTTTCAACAAAACAAGGAGGAAGCGGACTCGGTTTGAGTATTTGTTCCGAAGTAATTAGTGCACACCAGGGACAATTAAAGCTCAAAAATCGTGCAAATGGTGGCGTAATGGTAGAATTTGACATTCCATTGAAGATTTTTCAACAAAAAATATAAAAAATTATAACTTGTTGAAAAGCATCAAATTATGAATATATTCATATTGCTTTTACCGTGGTTTTGTAATCCCTTGTAATAGATTTAAATACAAAACTTGCATTTAGCAGTGTGAATTTATTGAAAACTAGGATAAATTAGACCCTACAATGCGCTGTAACGATTTAATTTGAAGTTTTTTATAACTTTAAAAACAAACTAAAAAAGCATTTTTAGCGAAAGGAAACGAAGGAAAAATCAAGCAAAACTACCGCCGGATAAGTGTAGTGCTTGTTTTGTTACATTGCGACCTATGAATATATTCATAAGTCATTAAAGGAGCTAACTATGAACTTTGAAACCAGACAAAATATGGCCAATGAAATTTGGCAAACAGATGCTCATTCTGCGTTAGATAAAGTCCATCAACAGATTAAAATTAATACTCTGAACACCATGCCAAATCTGCAAAACCAGCGACATGCTCATGGTGCTGTGCAGTCTTACTGGCATAGCTGTTTTAAGCTAATGGCTCCTTTGCAAGTGCAAATTGACTATGTCAGCACATGTGAAGCAAACGAGTGTATAGAAATCAAAAATACCGGACCGGCAATTATTGACTTGGAGAATTGGTATATTGAGATTTCTGACGGTCAACAAGCGCTTTTCACTTTTCCAAAAAATAGTTATATCAAGCCTAATCAAATCATTAAAATTGAGCAGCAGCAAAGCACTTTCATGTTCAACAGTCCCTCTCCTTTGTTTAGTCAAAAAGGCGCGCAAATAAAACTACTTGATGCCGAAGGCTCTGTAGTGAGTTGTTGGATTTACGGAAGAAAAGCACACAACTCTGTGATCATTTCGCATATCAGTCATGATGATTTAGCGTTTAAAGACAGTCATAGGGATCATATTGAGTTAATTAATTTAAGCACCTATTGGGTCGATTTATCTGGCTGGGTATTAAGTATCAAAGATGGTTTGACTTTTGAATTTCCAAAAATGAGTAAAATGGAACCTTGCTCAGAAATCAAAATCTACGCAAATCACATTGAAACTGGCGCACATTCTTTTAACAGCCAATCTCCTATTTTTAATCATGAATCAAAAACAGTGAGCTTGTTAGATAACAACAAGCAACTGGTTAACGAATATCACTTTGCATAACTCCCTTCGCTTCATAGTGATTTTGGGGGGCATTAGCCCCCTTTTTTTTAAAATGATATGATGCTGGCTTAAAATAACAATAGAGCTTAAGGATATGATTTTATACACACTGTTAATCATTTTACTGGTTTTACTTGGTATGCTCACTTTTATACCTAAGTACCAAGCTGCTATTAATCGTTTTTCAATAGGCATAAATTTTTTTCTTACTTTAATTGCAACATTATTTGGCGTACTACTCGCAATGGCTTTTGCCAACATAGAGGAAGAGCAAAAAGAAAAACAACATGTTATTAAGCTGATGCAAGCCACCATCGCAGCCATTGAAAGTAGTCATGACTATTCAGAAGATCTGTATGACTTTTACCTAGCGCTACCAAAAGAAGACAAAACACGCGCATACTTTTTTGATAAAAACCCTCTGCCATTTCCCGATTACCTAAACACATTTATGCGACAAAGTCTGGTAAATAGAACGCTCTCTGAACAAACGCTAATCGATTTAAATGAGTATAAGTTTAACTTACAGAAGACGAGTGAGGGTAACCAACCACTGATCTATCTTGTGTTACTAAAGTATACTATCGAGGCACTGCGTCTTGAAATCGTCTATCAAAAGGGTGAAAAGTCATTAACTGAATTAGAACAAGCAATAGACAGTAATGATGAAAAATTCAATCTAGCGTTGGATATAGCAAAAGGTTCGAATCAGTAACTTATGTTCAACTTAGCATAAAAAACGAGGGGCTTACCCTCGCCCACTTCTCAGTCTTATTTCTCAAAGGTTTAAGCTATTATTTCGAATTGGATCAGCGTTTGCTCTTGCTTCGAGAGTAGAGATTGAAAGTGTTTAATAATATCTTGCGCGTTATCGTTTAAGAAAAAATCGAATCCAGAGCTATTGCCATCAACAATAATTGATAGCCCTTCGTCAATGACCGTGACTTTTGAAATCCGTTTTATCTCAATACTTTGACTTCTTCCCTTCGCCATAACGGTATGCAAGGATTTGTTCTTTATTTTAAGTACATCTCCATCACGACGGATCTGATTGGTTAAGGCATTATTCTGTTTGTATTTAGGATGAAAACGGTAAAATTGACCTGCAAAAACAATCGCCATACAGATGACGAGATAGTCAGGTAACACTGGTTCTTCAATACTGAAATGTCCTATCAATAATAGGCCTGTCAAACTTAATACTAGCCCCATCAATGCTTTATCTGAAATTACCACAACAAACCTTACATTAACATCACGCTACTTTTACATAAAATAACTAATACACTGTATAAGTGCAATAAGGTTACTTTATAACATAGTAAAAAAGCACCTAAGCCTTTAATCCACACCAAAGTGTTTTAATCAATAGCAAAGATGCTTCGAGTAGGAGTCTGCACGACGCAAAAAGCGCAAAAACCTATGACTCACATGGGCAGTGTCACCAAATTTATAAATGTTTGGTTTTAACTAAAAGAAAACTCCAGCACATCAAAACAAGCACCTAGTGTGTGGTAGTCACATTTAGCACCTGCTTCGCTCTTTTGATTACTGTATTTTTGATTTGCACCAGTCAGTACTCTGAACCAAGCACCGAACTCATGATCTACAAAGTGCTGCCAACAATAGTCCCAAAGCTCGGTATACTGCTCTAGATACTGTGGTTGTTTAGTCTCATCAAACAACATAGCCGCAGCTGCAAAGCTTTCGGCTTGTACCCAGAAGTATTTATCGCTATCACAGGTTTGATAGTCAGTATCAAAGCCATACACTAAACCACCGTGGAAGGTATCCCATGCCTTGCTATACGCAATATCAAAAAGGTACTGTGCTTTTTCAACAAACTCAGGTCGCGCTTGAAAGGTATTAAGTTGCATCAGTAATTTAGCCCATTCTGTTTGGTGACCTGGTTGAAAACCCCAAGGGCGATACAAGTTTTTTGGGTCGCCTTTGTTGTATTCAAGATCTGGCTCTAACTCTGGCGTAAAGTGCTCATACACTAAACCTAAACTTTGCGCTGAAAGCTCAAAACAAAAACGATTGGCTAGATGCTGTGCTTTTTCAAGATAAATAGGAGATTGAGTCGCATCATAGGCTGCGATTAACGCTTCACAAATATGCATATTTGCGTTTTGACCGCGGTAGTCACATAAGCTGCCATCATCGTAAATGGTATCGGCATAGATACCCTCTTCAACTTGCCAAAATCGCGATTCCAGCAAGTCGAATGTTTCACTAATTTTAATATCAGAGTCAATTACATCAGCTTTATAACAATGGGCGTAGCACAGCAATACGAACGCGTAGCCGTAGGCTTGTTGTGTCATGTCTTGCGGTTGGTTGTCTTGCAAAGTCCACGCATAAGCTTTAGATGATTCACGCCAATGTTGTTGCTCCACATAGTCCAATCCATGCTTTGCAATGGCTAAGTATTCGTCGTTGTTTAACAGCTTTGCCGCACGACAAAAGTTCACAACCATACGTGTGCTACTGACAAGCTGACGAAAGCCATTATTAAATGTTGTGCCATCGTCTAAGTAGTTTTGAAAATAGCCACCAAGGTCATTGTCGACACAACGGTCTTTATAAAAGTCGACGATCGATTGACTGTGTGTTGTTAAAAATTCTGAGTTATAAAAATTCACGTGTGTTTTACTCTAAAAAGGCAGCATCGTATGTGCCACTAAATTGTTCGTTAAATAAGTCGCTGACTTGTGTGAAGCTTGGCAATGCAGGGAAAGCGCCTTGTGTTGACACAGCAATGGCGCCTGCGCAACTGGCAAAAGCCACAGTACTTTGAATGTGTGTTTCGCTATGTAATAAGATTTCAAGTTGGATGGTTTCGCTAAGCAAGTATAGAATCGCGCCAATAAAGCCATCGCCACCTGCAGTGGTATCAACCACCTTCGTTTTCGCTGGGCTCACGTGACCACGGAATTGTTTGCTCACATACTCAATCTCATCACCGCCATTAGTGATCAAAATAAGCTGACAATTTGCCGCTAAACAATCAGCTAAGTACTGCTCAGGATTACCTTGTGCTAACAGTTCGAATTCTTCTTTAGCAAACTTGACGATATCGGCTTGTTTCACCACTTGGTTCACCAATACAATATCAATTTTTTGATCTTTCCAAAGATTGGCGCGCAGGTTCACATCAAAACATACCTGTAAGCTAAGCGCTTTTGCTTGTTCAAGCACAGTTTGCGTGGTTGCCGCAGCACCTGATTCAGTCAAAGTATTACTACATAAATGCACAATTCGGTTATTTGCAAACCATGCTTCGCTTACTTGCTCTGGTGTGAGCAAAAGGTCAGCGCTGTCTTTTCGCATAAATGTAAAGCTTCTGTCACCGCTTGCGTCTAAGTGCACAAAAGCCAGAGGCGTGGGTGCAGTCTCGTGTCTTAACGTAAACTGAGTATCAACACCGTAATGGGTAAGGCTGTGAATTAAAAACTCACCAAACTGATCGCTCCCAACCTGTCCGGCAAATTGCGCCCGCCCACCGAGTTTGGCCAAAGCCACCGCAGCATTGGCAGGCGCCCCACCAGGGAATTGTCGATAATCGTTAATGTTTAAACCATCTTGTTCTTGGCTTTGAAACTGCAAAAAATCGATCAGCGCTTCGCCATAACATAACACCCCACTCATGCAGCACTCACCTCTTGCGCTCGACCTCTATACTGGCTCATAGCAAAAAATAGAATGTAGACATAGGCGAATAGCGGCACTAAGAAACTCACTTGTACTGAGAACTTATCAGCAACGACCGCTTGAAGTAGAGGGAAAACAGCACCGCCAACAATTGCTTGACATAGTAAGCCCGAGCCCTTTGCTGTTAGTTGACCTAGACCACGAATTGCTAAACTGAAAATCGTTGGGAACATGATCGAGTTAAAGAAACCAACCGCTAATACACTCCACATTGCTAACTTGCCGGTGCTAAACACAGTGAGCATCAATAGCACCGCGGCCATGACAGCATTCAATGCCAATACCAAGCTTGGCGCATATTTACGCATCAAAATTGAGCCGATAAATCGACCTATCATCGCGCCGCCCCAGTAGTAAGCCACCATGTTGCCCGCTTGTTTTGCCGTCAAACCGCCAATTTCAGGGCGTTCGAAGTAATTCACTAAGAATCCACCAATAGAGACCTCAGCACCAACATATAAGAAAATACCCAGCGCCCCCATAACAAGGTGCTTTTGCTGCCAAATTGAATCGCTAACTTCAACGTCTTTTTGCTGTTCAAAATTCAGCTTAGGCAGTTCGATAAATTTGAACGAACAAGCCACTGTGATGGCTGCCAGTGCGATTAAAAAATAAGGCAGTTGAACTTGCTCTGCACCGGTACTGCTGCTGGTTGCCGAAAGAATGAAAAACGTACCAAACAATGGCCCAGCCGTATGACCCAATGAATTAATCGCCTGTGCCAAATTCAAGCGACTGGCCGCATGCTCTGGCTCGCCTAAGCAATTAACATAAGGGTTTGCAGATACTTGCAACACGGTAATACCGCCTGCAAGTATAAATAGTGCGCCTAAGAATAACGTATACTCTTTTACGCTTGCTGCTGGAATAAACAGCAAGCAGCCCAGAGCTAACGTCAATAAGCCAATAAACACGCCATTACGATAACCAAATTTCGCCACCACGCGACCAGCCAATGGCGACACTAAAAAGTAAGCACCGAAGAAACAGAACTGCACCAACATAGCTTGGGTATAGCTCAGTGAAAATTCTGCTTTCAAGAATGGGATCAGAATGTCGTTTAACGCGGTAATAAAACCCCAAATAAAGAACAAGCTGGTCATGGCATAAAACGCCATTTTTTGATTAATTTGCTTCGCCATGATTACTTCGCCTCAGAAGTTGCAACTAGAGGAGCTGCGACTGAATAAGATGGTGGACGATGCTCAAGTGCACCACCAAACTCGGGGCTCGGTTTTGTATCTAGGGTAAATTCTAGCAGCTGTGGCGCATTAACATGGGTTTCGTCAATCCAGCTATTTAGCGTGTCTTTACCATTGATTTTTAGATTTTTAATATAAATGTGTTCGGCGCTTGCAGCTGGCGCTTGAATGGTAATATTACCAATTTTTGCCTGTTCAAATGCTGGGCTTGATAACACCATGTCTGCTCGACCCGGGTAAAACGGATACATGCCTAATGCCGAGAATACATACCAAGATGACATCTGACCTAAATCGTCCTGACCTGGAATACCAGACACTGAGTTATGCCAAAGTTGCTTCATGGTCTCACGCACCGTCTGCTGCGTTTTATATGCATCGCCTGTGTACAGATACATCCAAGGCGTGGCAATTGATGGCTGATTCGAAACGTCAGCATATTGCGCTGAATCACGATATAACACCCAAGTGCCATCAGGTTTACGCAAATGTGAATCTAAACGCTCAGACATTATCTCATCACCACCTAATAATTGGCTTAGTCCTTGGCCATCAAACGGTAACATCCATAAATACTGAGCCGGGCTGCCTTCGACAAATAAGTGGCCACTGAATGGGTCAAACGCTTCTTTCCAGCTACCATCTTTATTGCGGCCCTGAATATAGCCAAGCTCTGAGGTCGCTTTAGGGTTATAAAGGTTTTTCCAATAACCTGAACGCGTGAGCATTTCAGTGCTGTGTACGTCTTTACCTAAGCGCGCTGCAAATTGTGACATGGCAAAATCAGCAGAGACTTGCTCTAAGGTTTCGCTCGCCCCTTCCCACGAATTAGATTGATCAGATAAGTAATTCAGCGTTAGCCATTCATCTAAAGATGGTTTTTGACCACGACAGAAAACCGGGCAACCCACGTCTGATAAATCGTACTCTGTTGGCACTGTTGAGGCTTTGTACAAAGACTCGTACGCGCCCTCAATGTCAAACTTATCTGCGCCAAATGCCACAAAGTTAGCAATGGCAATCGCTGATGGGTCGCCACTCATCACCCCTGTTGGGCCATTGTTGTGCGTCCATCTGTCCCAAATACCATTAAATTGATTAGCTTGATTGAATAGCGACTGAGCAATATCACTGGCAACTTGCGGGTGCGTTAAACTCACTAACTGTAGTTGTGAACGATATACATCCCAGCCTGAGAAGTTCGCGTACTGCGCCGTTTGCTTGTCAGTGATATTATGAACTTGTTGATCAAAACCTCGGTACTCGCCGTTCACATCACTAAAAATATTTGGATGAAATTGACTGTGGAATAACGCCGTATAGAAAGTCGTCAGTAAGTCTTTATCGTCAGACTTCACTTTCACGCGACTTAGCGCATCGTTCCAACCCGCATAGGCTTTGTCTTTTATTTGCGCAAAGCTTTGCTGAGCTTGTTCTTTGGCTAAGTTCTCACGGGCATTGTCTAGGCTTACGTAAGAAATACCCACACGCATTGTCACAGGTTGTTTTGCTTTAACGTCTAAATCGACCCATAGACCTGAGCCTTTACCCCACTCTGGCACACCGGTTTCACCATAGCCCATACCGCCTTGGCTAGAAGTCACATTGGCTGCTACCTTGTTATCAACATACGCACCGCTGCCTGTGATCGGCGCATCAATTTTCGCCACAAAGTGTAGTGTGTAATAATCGCGACGATTATATTCGCCTAAGTAACCGCAAAAGTTACCACTGGTGACATAACCACTCACCTCTCCTTTTTCTAAATCCACTTGGGTAAACGCATCACCACTGCCCAGCTGCGAATAAGCCGTTCTGAAAATAAGCTTGGCTTGCTCTGGCGAGTCAAAGGTAAATTCGGCAATACCAGTTCGATCGGTTGCTGATAAACGTACATCAATGCCAGAATCTAGACCTACTTGGTAATAACCCGGAATGGCAGTCTCATCATCGTGGCTAAAATTCGCGCCATAATAGGCGTTAATTTTATCGGTCGCAGGAGAGTGTTTAATGGCTTGATTAAACGGTAAAACTGGCACATCGCCTGACGCACCTAAACACCCGGTGCCTGACAAACGGGTAAAAGAAAAGCCCTTTAAACGCGTCGCTTGCCAGTTGTAGCCGCCCGGTGACACAGGAACACGCACATTGTCTTTATTAATGCGCTTGCTGATCCCTTCGCTTTCTTTCAATAACGCTTCAGTGTAAGCGTGCTCAGGGCCAAAGTTGAACATACCAAATGGCTGCACTGCACCCGGCACAACGTTTGCTGCTTGGCGATGGTTAAAAGGACCTTTTGTACCAATAAATGGATTAACAAAACTGGCTGGATCTTGCACATATGCAACGTCTTTACTGTTTGCTTGCTCAGCAGGCTTTGCTTGTGCATCTTCATTGCGGTTATCGCCGCAGCCGCTGAGCGCAAGGCTCAGCGAAACCGCAGGCGTAAAAAGAAGCAATGAACGAGAGAATGATTTTTTCATGCTTCTGTTCCTTATTTAAAGAAGTTGTTGTTCACAGGGTTACTCATTGATGGCGGACGTGACGACAGTGATTGACCAAATGATTTGTTAGGTTTAGCTGACATCGTAAACTCTAATGTTCCACCAGCTATTATGTCATCGTGAGTGATATAGCTTCGCTCAAGCCTTTTTCCATTCAAGCGTGCATACTTTACATATTTGTTTTTCTTAGAAAGACCTTTTGCAACCACAGTAAATTGTTTGTCGTTTGCCAATGCTAAAGAAATTTTCGGTAATTGTGGTGCACCTAGTGCGTAAGTTAAATCACCCGGTGATACTGGGTAGAAGCCCATTGCCGAGAAGATATACCACGCCGACATTTGGCCAACATCGTCGTTACCCGCAAGACCATCAGGCTTGTCTGAAGACAGCGTATCCATGATTTGACGAATACGTGCCTGAGTACGCCAAGGCTCGCCCGCATAATTATAAAGGTAGGCAATATGATGGCTTGGCTCATTACCGTGAGCGTATTGACCAATTAGACCTGCAATGTCTTCGTGCTCTTTGATTTTTTCGTACGACAGCTCAGTTTCGAAAAGCTCATCTAGACGCTCAACAAATTTCTTGTCACCACCTTTTAGCTTAATTAAACCGTGCACATCTTGTGGTACATAGAAGCTGTACTGGTAGCTGTTACCTTCGGTGAAAGCACCCATGTATTTTGCTTCTTGCGGATCAAAGTCTGGATTCCATGAACCATCTTTCATGCGACCACGCATAAAGCGTACTTCTGGATCAAACACGTTTTTGTAGTATGTCGCACGCTCGTAGTATTCAGCCGCTGTTTTCTTATCACCAAGCGCCGTGAAGAATTGACCAATCGTATAGTCATCATATGCATACTCTAAAGTGATAGACGTTGACTCAGCTAGAACGTCTAATGGTACATAACCATATTGTTTGTATTCAGGAATGGCATCGTAATGCGGGTGGTTTGCAGTATCGATCATGGCTTTTTTAGCCAGCTCAACGTCGAAATCACGAATGCCTTTTAGATACGCATCAGCAATGACTGATACCGCGTGATAACCGATCATGGTCCACGTTTCATGGGCTTGGAACGACCAGATAGGTAACATTTTGTCCTGGCTCTGCTGATAATGATCAAGCATTGAAGAGATCATGTCTGATACTTTGTCAGGCTCAATGTAAGTCAATAATGGGTGCAGGGCGCGATAGGTATCCCATAGTGAGAATAGCGTGTAGTGCGTGTGATCTTTCGCTTGGTGAATTTCACCATCAACACCACGATATTGACCGTTCACGTCTTGATATACACTCGGTGCTTGAAGTGCGTGATAAACCGACGTGAAGAACTGACGCTTTTCAGATAGCGAGCCTTCTACTTCAAACTTATCAAGTGACTTGTGCCATGTGTCGTCTGCTTGCTTAACCACTTTGTCGAAATTCCAATGCGGAATTTCAGTCTTTAAGTTTTCAAGTGCATTTGATTTACTAACCGCTGAAATACCCACTTTCACCATCAGTGGCTCGCCTTTCAGACCTTCAAAGTCTGCAACCACTTTAATGGCTTTACCTGCCGCTTCTGGGATTTTGTAGTTAACAATGGTCGATGGCTTTTTGCCATTACCTTCGGTTAAGCAGCCATTACAACGGTAACGTGTGTTATCTAGGTTAATCAGCTCGATATCGCTAAACGGTTTTGAAAACTCAATGGCAAAGTACATTTGACGATTATTCGCCCAGCCATTGGTCGCACGGTACGCTAAAATAGTACGGTCGTCGATAACGCGCACATCACTCCAAATGACTTTGTTTTTGAAGTTATAAATGCTGTGCGTTAAATCCATTAACACACTGCCTTTATCATGTTCTTTAAAAGTGTATTTGTGCATGCCTACGCGGGTAGTCGCTGTGAGCTCAGCATTCACCTTGTAGTCTTGTAACCAAACTTGGTAATAACCCGGCTTTGCCGTTTCATTGTCATGACTAAAGCGAGAACGATACCCCGCATCTGGGTTGTCAGCTTTGCCCGGCTCTAACTTCACTTCGCCCGTAATTGGCATCATTAGTAAATCGCCAAGATCTGAGTGACCCGTGCCGCTAAAGTGGGTATGCGAGAAACCTACAATGGTGGTGTCGTCATAATGATAGCCCGCACAACGCTTGTAGATTTCTGGCTGTGGGTCAATGCCTCGAAATACAGAGTCGGTATCTGGGCTCAATTGCACCATACCAAAAGGTACAACTGCACCTGGGAAAGTATGGCCATCACCGCCAGTACCAATAAATGGATCTACATATTGCGTGTTTGCTGCAACTTGTGTCGCACCTAACATCATCACACCGCCTATGACGAATGAGTAAGTCATGCGTTTAGCACTGTGCCACCCGTGGCTTATCGTTTTCATTGTTTGCCTCTTTGCCAAATAGCCTAAATAAATATAGATACCAATCTTTAACGATTGGTATTGGAATGAGCCGATTATCCTTTAATTTCCTATTAAAGGTAAAATGGAACGTTCCAAGAGTAATTTGAATATACTGATCGATTTGCTAGAATACAACCCATTGCGACAAAATTAATACCAATACTCTTAATTAAGTGTTCAATTTTGAGGCAAAGAAAGCTTTCGATAACAAGGCAAAAATTTTGCTATTTAGTTGTTCTAAATGAGAAATTTTTAACGCAGTTAGCGGTAGCTTTATTCCTTCAAAAGGATTACGTATTATTGAGTATTGGTATAACCACTGGTTGGCGCTGTTATTGAGACAACCACATTTTATAGATAGCCAAAATTTGAAAACAAATAATACTAACAAGCAGTCTGTCACTGTACATGACGTAGCCCGTGTAGCGGGTGTTTCAAAGTCTACGGTGTCACTTGTTTTACGCGGCAGCGATAAAGCCAGCGACCGCGCAAAAGAAAAAGTACTCAAAGCCATCGAAGAAACAGGATACGTATATAATCGTGAAGCCGCAGCGATGCGCAGTAAGTCTTCAGATTTAGTCGCTATTGTGATCAACGACTTAACCAACCCTTATTCTGCAAATTTAGCGGTTGCCCTTGAAAAACACATTCGTGAACTGGGCTTAATGGCAACGCTCGTCAACACCAGCGAAAATGCCCTAACGCAAACGCAAATTGTAGCCAAACTGCAAGAATACCGTGTGAAAGCCTTTATTATCTGTCCAACGCCAAACACCCAAGCAAGCTGGCTCAATCAATTACAAAAACCGCATACGCAAGTGGTCAGCATCATGCGTCAAGTAGATGGCAGCCAAGTACCTTGTGTATTACCAAATAACGAAATGGGCGCTTATAACGCGACGAAAGCGTTAATAGCACGAGATCATAAGCACATCGCCTTTATTGGTGGTGATGCAGCAATATCGGATTACCACCAACGTTTAGCTGGCTTTAACAAAGCTGCCAAAGAGCAAAATGACATACAAACTTGGGTGTTTAATAGCACCACAAACCGTCACGGTGGTCGACTTGCAATGTCAGAATGTTTAGCCCAAGTGCCGCAAGTTGAATCTGTGGTCTGCTTTAACGACATTGTGGCTTATGGCGTGATTGAATATCTAGCCGAGCAAAACTTAAAACCTGGTGCTGATATCGGTGTGATCGGATTCGATGACTTGGACGACTCAAAATTAATGAGTGTGCCACTGAGCACAGTAAAGATTGATGCCAACGATATTGCCAAAGCCGTGTGTCATATCTTGAAAAACGACACGCAAAAAGGATTAACTCAAGTCCCAGTAGCGTTAATCGAACGTAGCTCATAGTTTTTTGCAGTGCTAAAAAGCACTGCTTATCTCCTCTTATTTATTACTTTTCGATATAACCCAATCAAGTTTCATTTATTGCAACAACATAAGTTATAATCACAAATTATTAACACAGATAAACCACTAAAAAACATAAAAATATTAATAAAAAAGCCATCAAAATGTAAATTTTACGTAAAATAAAATTTGACAAATTTCATGCTCGAGCAAACCATTAGAACGTTCCAAAAAAACATCATTCAGATCTGACGATTTTAGATCAGAATAAAATTGGAACGTTACAATTAAAGGAAGCTATTATGAACAACATCAAATTGATAAGAAAAACACCACTTGCTCTATCACTATTGTTGGCAGGTTTAACAAGCCAAGTGTATGCAAGTTCCACCACGAGTAATGACCTTACTCAATTAGATCCAAATGCCATAAGTGCATCAGCAGAAAACAGCCAATATGGCGAAACTGCGGATAAGGCGTTTGATGATAATCAATATTCCAAATGGCTCACTTTTGAGCCTACTGGGTGGATAAGCTATCAGTTCTCAACGCAGCAAGTTGTTACTGGCTATAGCATTACTTCGGCAAACGATGCACAACAGCGCGATCCGCAAGATTGGCAACTTCAAGGCTCTAACGATGGTTTAAATTGGACAGATTTAGACACCCAAACTAATCAGAGCTTTGCTTCACGTTACGAGAAAAAACAATATTCGTTTAATAACCAAGACGCTTACACCTTTATTCGTTTAAATGTAACAGCAAACAATGGGGCGAATATTCTACAATTGGCCGAAATAGAGCTATTTGGTGGTTCAGTAACACCTCCACCAGTTGATAACTTGCCACTGCAAGACAGCCAAAGTTTAAACCAAGGAAGCTGGCAACATTACGGTCCATTTAACGTAACAGGTAAAGTAAAAGCGACGACTTCAGGCTCTGGTGATGCGGACCTATATATTGGTCTCGGTAGTCAACCAGATACAGCAAACTACACCTGTGCCAGTACTTCACCCACTGCAACTGAAAGTTGCGAAGCGCAAGGCAATAATCTCTACGTCTCTGTTTACGGCTGGTCGCAGACAAACTATCAAATCAATATCAATGAAGAAAAAGACTCAGGTGGCGGTGATGATGGACTATGGCAAAAGCCTGTTGTTGACTTTGTTGATATGAACCCAGAGACAGAGGGCTCAAGGCTGGTAAATCGTATACTTGGCAATCCAGCAAATCACATGGCACAACGCTGTATTGATGTTGCCCAAGTACTTTACACAGATCCTAGAGAGTCTTCTCGTTTTAGAAATTTGCGCTTCGAGCTTCGAGCATTGGATCCATGGGGTAATGACTTTGTTGCCTATAAAACTGGTAGAGATGGCTCTGGTGAAATGACTATTGCTGTGAGTACTCGTCACCTAGAAAGGCTGTATAGAGAAAGCGGCAATAACGATAATTCAATAAGAGATGAAATTGATGGCATTCTGTATCATGAAATAACACATGGTTATAATAACTCACCAATAACTCGGGATGGCTATGGTGATGCTGGTCCTTTTTGGGCATTTACCGAAGGACTTGCTGATGCAGTACGTATTGGTGCGGGCTACCACAAAACGCGTCAGCCAGACATTGGCAATTCGAGAAGATGGTTGGGCGGATACACAACAACGGGCTTTTTCTTACACTATATAAAACAAGAAAAAGATCCACTATTCATACGTAAGTTCAATCAATCAGCAGCTGATTATCCAAATTACACTTGGTCGTTTGACCGTGTATTTACCGACTTACTGGGGGTTGGCGTAGAGCAAGCTTGGAATGACTACGTACAGTTTATTCAATCTGGCGGCCAGCTACAGTATTAATTAGCTATTTACTTGTTATACATAATGCCTAGTCAGTATCTTACGACTAGGCATTTTTTTAATTAAGAAACATTCAATTAGTCTTTATATAAAATAATCAAGCAAAAATAAAAAGTTAAATCAAACACTCTTCACAAGATAACAAGCATAATTAAAGTTAATTTTACTCACCAAAAACAAACCAAACCCCTATTAATATCTAATTTATTCAATTTAAGAATATCTATATTCAAATTAATACTTTTTGGAACGATCCAATTTGATGATTTAATAATCAATGAAATAAATATTTCACATATACATTTTTTCCCTGAGAGCAAAGCAAGTGAATTTACTTCCTTGCTTTTTCAGATTAACAATCGAGAAGAATAATGAAAAACACAACATTTCTATACAACATGATTTCTTTGGCGATAGTTTCCTCCTTAGGTTCAAACAAAGCTTTGGCTGACCAGCTAATTGAGCAAGAAAAGGTCGAAAAAATCATCGTTACAGGTTCACGTATTGCTAGAACCAACCTTGTTTCTGCAGGAGCTGTAACCGTCATAGATAAAGACACAATTGAAGCAAGTCCATACAAAAACATTGGCGATATTCTGCAGACAATGACAGTTTCTCAGCCTACCGAGAATGCTTTATCCGCTAATGGTAGTGGTGCCATTCGCTTTAATTTAAGAGGCATAGGGACAAATCGCACATTGGTTTTATTGAACAATAAAAGATTACCTTATGGTGGCAAAGGCGCTGATTCATCAGTTGATCTTGGCGCTATACCGACCAGTATTGTTGAAAGAGTTGAAGTACTCATGGACGGGGCATCTGCGATTTATGGCTCTGATGCAATAGCAGGTGTAGTCAATATTATTACTAAAAAAAATTACGAAGGATTCGAAGTTACAGCTAGTTATGCAAATAACACCGACCTTGATGGCGCAAAAAAGCACATAGAGTTCGTTTCAGGCTTCTCTGCAGACAAAGGCAGTGTGACTTTTTCGGCAAGCTACTCAGAAGATGATGTTATTTATTCTGCAGATATTCCTTTTTCTGAAGTGCCTACAAACTTACAAAATGATGGTTCTCTAACATACCGAGGAAGTCGTTGGATCCCTTGGACCGCGGTGACAGATCCCAATGGCGTTCGTCTAACACAAGGACCCAATTACGGCGCTTTCCACGAGTATACAGATGCTGATGGCTACAATGACTTCGAACAAACCATATTACAACAGCCTACTGAAGTTTATAATATGTCGGCTTTTGCAAATTATGAGCTCGGTAATGCATTTCTTTCAGAAAATGTCGTTTTTGATTTTGAAGCGCTTTATACCCACAGAAATAATGATTCAAACTCGTCAGCTCAACCTCTGATCCCATGGATCGGTGGCTATGATGATATTCCTATTTCTAAAGATAACTATTACAACCAGCAATTTGGCCCAAAAGACGCCAACGGAAATAGTTACGACATATTTAAATGGTCTAAACGTATGAATGAATTTGGTTCACGTCAAAGTCGCTTTGATGCAAGCCAATTCAATATTGCCTTAGGACTAAGTGGTGACTTTGATGATGTTTGGTCTTGGCAAGCTGCATATACTTTTGGCCGCAATGACAACCAAGAAACACGTGAAGGCGTATTTAATTGGGCAAGAGTACGTGAAGCCGTTGGTCCAACGCACTTTGACGAAGCCGGTGTACTTAGGTGTGGCAGTGGTCCTGATGCAATAAAATTTATCCAAAGCACCTGTGTGCCTTTGAATGTTTTTATTAAGCCTGGCGAAACTCAAGCCGATGGTGCAATGGAATATGTATCGGGTGATTGGTCGAATGTCAGTTACGGTTACTCATCAATTAAAACCGCGACTTTTGATCTAACTGGTACAGTAATGACCTTACCCGCAGGTGATTTAGGCATTGCCTCTGGTGTCAGTTACATGGAACTCAAAGGTCTAAAGCAAACAGATAGTAACGCAGTTCATGCGATGACGACAGATGGTAATGGCCGTCCTACTGGTGGCGGCTACAACGTTTCTGAAGCATATATTGAATTGAATATTCCACTGCTAGACAATTCACCTATTGCAAAATCTTTAGAGCTAAACCTAGCTAGTCGCTATTCAAATTACAGTACTGGTGCTGGTAATACCACGAACTCTAAAGCCTCTCTATTTTGGACAATAAATGATGATATTAGTGTTCGCTCTACAATCAGCCAAGCCTTCAGAGCTGCTAATATTCAGGAATTGTTCGCAGGTCAACTCCCTTCATTCCAAGGTGGCACCGATCCTTGCAAAACAGGCCCTGAAGGTCCTTTGAGACCTCTCACACAGGCGAATGACTCGGGTTGTTTAAAAACTGGCGCACCTGCTTCCGGTTTTAGAGATGGCTTGGATTTGATCAGAACCAATACCGGTGGCAATCCTAACTTAGAGCCAGAGACAGCCGTTATACAAACGTTAGGGTTAGTATACACACCTAGTCAACTAGATGGCTTATCATTTACTGTTGATTATTATGACATTCAACTCGAAAACACCATTTCAAGATTTAATGCACAAAGAAAAATAGAGCTTTGTAATGAAACTGGGGCTTTCTGTGATGATATTCATAGGTATCAAAGTGGCCCACTTCACGGTGTCTTACTTGGTGTTGATGTCTACAATGAAAATCTAAACGCATCACACTATAGAGGCATTGATAGTGAGGCATTCTACAAGTTTTCAACCTCTCAATACGGTAATTTCAAAGTAAGTGCAAACTGGCACCATGCACTAAAGCATGAAATTAGCATTTTTGATGGCGCGACGACTGATTACGTAGGCACTGATTCTCGTAATGGCGGCTTTCAGCCTGAGAATCGTATTAATTTCAGTGTAAATTGGCAATATGCTGACTGGTCAGCAAATTGGTTTACCTATTACCTTGGTGAAGCAGAAACCGATGGTCGAAAGGAAAATGGCCAAGACACCAAGTACACAATTAAAGGCTGGTCATACTCAAACTTAAACGTCAATTACATGGCATCTGAGCAATGGCAGTACTCTTTAGGCATCAATAATATCTTTAACGTAGAACCAAGAAGGGTAATGAGAAGAGGCCAAGGTAATACCAATTCAATTGGTGCATACAGCGCTGCTTTCTTAGGCACTACATTCTACGTAAAAGCAACATACACCTTTTGATCTATATGTTATACGGCTTTCCTTTAAGTCGCATAACTTAATTCACAGCAATCATTTTACTATTAAGGAAAAACAATGAAGATTAAATTACGTAAAAAGCATATTAAAGAGCTGCAAACGACTAACAATACTTTACCACAAGGTTTCACGCCTGAAATCGCAGGTGGTTACAACCCCCACACAGCCAAACATTGTGATTACACTGAGCCATCAGCACAAGGTATGACTCATTGCGTGGCCTTCACATGCGGCTTCCAGTTTGAATCTGGGTGCGGTGTTATTATTTAGTAAACGCAAACGCCCAAAATTATTAGCTTTGGGCGTTAATTCTGTCTTGTTTTGCTAACTTTCATCGGGCTCATTTAACTTAAGTAATGATACTTTCAAGACAAATGAAAGCGCTCTAAATTGGCGGTAATACGGCAGAGAGTTTCAGTCTATTCAGACTGGCAGGGGTAAGTCAGTTAACGAGAGAAAACAGTATAAAAGCCAGCATTAAACGTAAGCGGCGTTTGGGTGCGATGGATAGAAATTATTTAGATAAAGAGAACAGGGTAGGCGCTTAAAAAATGTTCACGCTCTTACCTTAGATATAAATTAGAGCAGCAACCATATCTAATGACTGCTGCACTAAAAATTACCGAATATTTATGTTATTAACCATTTCTCTCTTTGAATATTCTATGCATTGCATATATAAAATAACTTAACCCCAATACCAGAAAGCAGCCAATTGACAATATATTAATGATATAACTAGGCTTATATGAGGAATCTATATAATTCTCTGATACTTTTAAAGCTATTGTGGTAATCACTATTGCAATGACTATCAATTCTCCAACTAAAGTTGCATTTAAAGCCATCATTTCTAACTCCTGTTAATTTGAGTAGGTTATGATACAAATATCGTTATCACATACCATCGTAGTGGAGCCTCCACCACCAGAAGAATTTGATATCGGAACACCTGCGCGTTTCGCTGCATCTAAAAAGTTTTGTATTCCACGGTTTCCTTGCTCAGCAAAACGATACTCACCCGACATGAAACCTTGTTTTGTAGTTGGGATATTATTACCATCTAAATCTATAGCTGAAACAAAATCTAACTTCAAGTTGCCATTTTCTTGTATTCCACCTAATACGAACGTTGCAACTGAACCGTCAGAAAATTTTAATTCCACGGTCCATTTTATATCAAGAAGCTTAGTTACCACAGAAACTGCGGCGCTTGTATAATTAGCTACATAGTCTCTAATTGTCTGATTATTGACATAATGTTGAGCTACGTCACTTCTAACATAACTAGCACCAACTAAGTCATACGCGCTTTCAGCAATATTTCTTGGAACACTATTTCTCGATTCCTTTAAATAGTTGTCAATTGCTTTTTTTGCTTTTGCAGCCTTTGAAAACTGTGATTTTTGGTGATTTGAAACTGATAATTGTACAACCCTTGTGAAAGCTGGCAAACCTTCGCTAGACGGCTCTTTAATTACTTGGTATTTTTTATATTTTCAGAAGTAAAGTTAAAAACATATACAATATCATTAACATAGCCACGACCACTTGCACTTGAATGAAGTGCTTTAGATGAGAATGATGAGTTCGAAACACAATAATCACATTCAGTAGCTATGGTTTGAGAGTAGGATTTAAAACTAAGTACTAAAAGTACTGCAGTTAAAATAAGTCTAATCAATTTTTTCTCCTTAAAATAAATTGTGACTAGAAAGTTAATGGTATATAAAATATTAAAGTAACACAAGTGCATTCTTGCACCCCACTCCCATAAACAGGTACATCAATGCACTCAAATCATCAACAGTGATAGTTTTTTAATAACCATAATATAATTGGTTTTCTATCATGCTGTTTTTGTCGCTAATTTAAGTAAAGAGTGCGAACTCATTATAATACTAATTTGCGACTGACTTCTGACGCCACGCCCCTCAGCTAAGCCAAACTCATACCCCGTAACGACATTAAAACAGTCGTCAAATCACTACAAAAGCCACTTAGCTAAACCAAACACATCGACCTAGGGTTTCGGTTCACCGACTCAAGGTTAACCTTTTGAACTGCTGTACTTGGCAATGCTGATAACCAAAACGCGTTGCAACATATATTTAGGAAAATGTCGTAGATATATGCGATTGCAGTGTCGGCTTCAACTATTCGGTTAAGACAGGGCGAACAAACACTGCTTAGCCATAAAAAAAGCCGGTATAAAACCGGCTTTGACTCTCACATCAAGGGGACTAGGGAGCGTCCTACTCTTGTGCCCAAAGGGCTATTTCACCAATTTGGATTAACCGACCATTGTCGCCGCCAATACCCTCTCCCTGGCGTTCATTTTTAAATGAGAACCGGATGTACTGTATTTCTTCAGGCTTGGCAAGCTCGTACGTATAAGTCGTTACTAGCTCTGGCAAGGCTGTAAATGTTTGCTCATCGATTAATGTCCATGTTTCTCCATCATTTGAGCCAAATACTTGCCAACTCGTTGGGAAGCGAATTTCATTATCACCTGCAGTCGCAATTGAGTATTTAGCTACATTAGTTGCCTGTGGTAATACAAAATCTGCATTCACAGTTTCAACTTCGTTAATCGGTAAAATATCAGGAAGATATTCTGGTACCCACCAAGGTGCTTCAACCACAGCATTAAACTTCTTGCGAATGTCGTTATCGGCTAACGCTTCAGGGCCTTCACCCCAAATGCCAATATGGCTTGCATTGGTACTCACCGTCACGCCGTCAAACTGTACCGCATTGCTGTAACCGGCTTCAGGCGTTGGGTAAGGAGGCACTTTGCCAAGTGATTTAAGGTAAGTTTGGTACTCGCCTAAAATCACATCTAAGCCTCGACTTTCACCAAAAATGTGCTTAAACGCGGCATCAAAAGACCACTTAGGCAGTGCTTTAGCTGCAGCATTCAGTTCATTCATAAAATCAATATTACGATTGGTGTTTACCACCCACTCTAAGAAGAATGATGTTTGGTTATATGCGTCTTGGTTTATATTATCTAGCCAATCAATATTTGCTCGCGCATGTTCATAGAATCCGGCTTCAATGCGAATGAAATTCGCCATGGCTTCAAGGTAAGTGTGATGATCTGTTCCTTCAATATAATCACCTGTATTTGGCACATTCTGATAGCCGTGAGTGAGCTCATGCCAAAGTACACCGATGATCTCATCGCGGATAGCTTGATCGCCTTTGCCTTCTAAATTAGCAATGTGGTTAAGATCAAACATCAATTGCATCTGTTTGTCTGTGCCACCTTTTGCCGCAGGAAAGTCATATTCATCGGTGATAAATTCAACCGATTCAAACACGTTTATCTCTGTCACATTGTTGAATAAACGTTTAGCAATCAACTCAGAGATACGATGGATTTCTGCTTCTAAATCAGGCATGACACGCTCAAGTACCGCTTGGCCTGGATGCTCTGGTTTATTTTTAGTGAATGTTACCGTTGGCTGAGGGAAACCGGCCCAAGGACTTGCGGGATCCCAGACGCGAATGAAGTCTGCTTTAACAAGCTCCGATTCACCCTTGTCGTTCTTAGCCACTAAAGTCACGGTTTTCGCGCCTAGTTCGTTAAAACGAACAAGCGGTTTACGCTCAGTGCTGGTTGCTGGCGTGCCCCCTTCAAACGTCCATTGCCAACTTGTTGGGTTTACTAATGAAGTATCTTCAAATATCACTATTTCTTCTACTTTTGGTGTTAAGGTAGATGCAGAAAAAGAAACAATTGGCGCTTCAGCAATCACAAACAGCTCAAGCTCTGCCAGCTGAGTAATGTCCCCGCCATAGCTGTCAGTCCCTCCGTGCTCTAAATCAAATTTGAAGTATTGATATGCTGCTTGCTCACCTTCAAGTTCGTACACCTTTAACTCAGCGCGACTAGTAAATGCTTCATTTGCACGAGAATCAATTTCAACCCATTCTTGCTTGTCGTTTGAGCCATATACCACCCAGTTTTTGGGGTCACGTTTAGGCTCATCGTTTGCAGAAACAAAATGGTATTTTTGCAATGCAACCGCTTTCGCCGCTTTGAAGATCACAGTGGCTTTTTTATCAAAGGCCAAGAATTTACTGCTGTGATTACCGTCAATTAAGTTGCCGACCTGCTCACCATCAGGAGACGTTATTCCTTCGGCTAATACAGCTTCGATTTCTACGCCTTTGTCTTGTGCCATATTGCGCAAGGCACTTGACCCTGCAGCTTGCGTCACTTGCGTGCTTTGCTCAGCGTCAGTTTGCGCTTCGGTTAAACCCGAGCCATCGTTACACCCAATTAGTATTGCCGAAACCGACAATGCCAGTGCTGATAAAGTAAATTTATTCATGTTCGTTCCTTATTATTCTTGTTAGAACTCGTAAGTCATACGCAATACGAACTCTCGACCAATGCTGTCGTAGTTACCAGCCGAGTAAAACGGGTAATTTCGATAAGTAGTATCTCGTGGCGGCATGGCATTAAGTAGGTTTTTCACAGAGAAGATAATGCGTGTTTTGTCACCAATGAATTGGCCGAATGTCAAGTTATAACGATACCAAGCAGGTAATTTTTCACGCTCACCATATGGCGCGTTGTTCCACATTTTGCCTTTATATAAGGCTAATAATGAAATCGATGTATCTTCTTTCTGCCAAGTCAAACTGAAGTTACCTGTGTCGTTGAAGTCATAGTTTCTTTGGCTATCAAGCATATCTAGCAAAGGGTCAGACGCTTCAATCCGCTCTTTTTTCTTAAGCACTTTGTTGTATTCAAACTTGTAACGGAACGTTCCAAAATCCGAATCGTAAGAACCCTTAAACCCTAAATCAATCCCGCCATCTTGAGTTTCAGACGCATTAATGTAACCTTGTCGAATTGAATGTGGTGTGTAAGCATCACCAGAAATAGTGTTACCAAGACGATCAATACCTTTACCATTTTCATCGTAGCGTTTTATACGATCAGCTGTGTTTTTACACAACTGTGAGTTACCATCAAGAATACCTTGATTACACTCCCACATAGTATGAAGAATACTGCCAGCTTCAAGAACCTTAATTTTGTCTTTAATAGTGATATCGTAATAATCAATATTAAATGATAAGTGCTCTGAATACTCGTAGACAAAACCTGCGGTAAATGAGTTACCAGTCTCTTCTCTAAGTGTTGGATCACCTACTGATGCAGTTTCAAAATTTGCTTGCAAGACTGCCATATCCGAATTAGATAAATCAACGTCGCTACAAGTCTCAGTGAGTGCATCGGTTACATAGCCACTGACTGACCCATTTTTTTCTAACTGTGCACAGGCATCCGCTGTGATCCTATCATTGCCTGCACCATAGTTACCTGAAAAACCTTGATAAACTGAAGACATACTTGGTCCACGGAAAGTCGTACTATACGCCGAACGAAGTACTAGAGAATCAGTAGGTCGATAAGTAAAACCAAGCTGATAGGTTGGTGCCCCACCGACTTCAGTAATATCGTCATAATGGTCATAACGAATGGCAGCTTCGACATCAAATTGCTCGGTGACTGGGATCAAGAACTCAAGTGCGGCGGCATAGCGATCACGCTCACCTTCTGTAATAACGCCGGTTTGACCAACAAATTCTTTGTTGATTATGCGCGCATCAGGGGTTGCACGCGTACCTTCATTCATTGCTTCGATATAAGCTGAAAATGCAACCGGCCCAGCTGGTAATTCAAATAAGTCGCCTGTAATGTCAGCAGTAAAGGTGTTGTTAAATGAGTTACCGTCATAGGTTGCCCAATCTGCAAGCTGTGTATATGTATCAGGTGTTAATGGAGAAAACCAAAGTTCATAATTCGGACGATATACTGGTAAACCATTCACTTCACCGTATTGCTCACCTTTGAGTAAACGGTTTGCTTCATTGGTGTGATTTAAATATCGGTCGTTGAAGTCATAGTTTGCTCGGCTATAACCTATTGAATAGTAATAATCACCTATTTCACCTTTGATACCGACATTAAACGATAATGACGTATCGTTATATGTTCGACCTAAGCCATCTGGCGTATATTCTTCATCTGCGACCGTTCGCCACATATAATATACGGGTGCACCTAACCCTCCGTCTTTATTGACAATATCTGGGTCCCAGAATGCACTACCATGAAGTTGTGGATGATTACCCCAGAACAATGCATTTCTTCGTCCTTTTTTTTCTTGATCAATATAAAAACCATTGGCAAATAAACTATGCTGTTCGTTTAATTGATACTCTGAATTAATATAAAGGCTGTATGCTTCTGATTGGTTGCGCAGTAATTTATCACTTGTTTCATCCCAACCACAACTTGAACCATATCCATTAAACTCTATGAAATGCTTTACGGCCCTAGGGTGAGGATTTTGCTCAGTATTACAATATTGATCTGAATACTGATTTTTATATTCTGTATCTTGTGCATACACAGTAATAGAACGGTTTATATCTCGACGAGCGTCAGGATGAGGGTTATCCCAGACACTATCATGTATGGGTCGATCACCTGATAAAAGTGGATCGGTATGTTTGTATTCGAGCGCATAGTCAAATGTAAATGCATCTTTTTGAAAGCCACCAACAAAGGTTAAGCCTTTCTTGTCACCTTTACCATAGGTATCTTGGCCGTAATATGCATCTACATAATGAGAGTCAATGCCTTTTTTCGTGATGATATTGACAACACCCGCCATCGCATCCGAACCATAAATCGCTGATGCACCACCGGTTTGAATATCAATTCGATCAACCATGGCAGTTGGGATCATATCGAGGTTAACAAAGTTGGTTTGCCCGCCGTAAGGCATTGGGTAGTAGGCTAAACGCTTTCCGTTTACTAGGATCAGAGTGTACTCTGGGCCTAAGCCTCGCAACTTTAGCTCTTTGGCACCCGGCGTGTAAGAACCCGTTTCAACTTCACCTAAGATCTGGCCGTTGGCCGCAGTCACACTACTTAACGCTTCATAAACATTAGTGAAACCACTTCTAACCATATCTGCAGATGAAATCGTTTGAATATTGGTAACCCCTTCGAGTTCAGTACGCTTAATACGTGAAGACGTCACTTCAATACGTTCAACTTTTTCTTCGACCTGATTTTGCTCTGCAGCTGTTGCAGAAGCAGATATCGACAAAGACACGGCCAGTGCCAAAGGCGATAGCATTAAAATTTTATTGTTATTCATCTTAGCCTCTAAGATTTATCTTTAATGGAACGTTCCAAGCAGTCTATGTAAAAAATGCTGAAGTGCATATAAAATTGCAAACTCAGCATGGAACGTTCCAATATTTACTTATCATTTATTTAATGTCAACAATTAAGACAAGAAAAATTCATAAGCTTGTAAAATATTTATAATCTCACTTTTTAACTGATATTCAATCACAATAATTAAATTTAACATTGCAAAATTGGCTACACTCTGAGCTTATGAATTACGCCATCGAATCTTCACTAAAAAATTTAATACACCGAAATAACGCATGATTTAAACAAATTTAAGATGAAAATGAAGGTAACCGTTGAAATTGCATTTATTTAAAAACGTGCTAAAACAAAATTAAAAATTTAAATAGGTAGTTCAGATATACATAAACTATTAAAAAGTCTTTATTATAAACGAGCCAATAGGTTTGGTATCATTGTTGATTAATTTTTATGTTTATATTACTTAGATTATATATTGAATAAATAGAAAGTTCGCATACACGAATTTATGAGAACTTTCAAAAAAGCTTAGAGTGAGCTTTCTCTACAATCTAAGCTCCAAGTAACCGCCTTGAGCATCACACTGCTCCATTGCAACTCGGTAATCATAATTAGGCTGAGGTTTATAAATTGACCATATTAATTGTGTTCTATTCGAATCTTCCCAGCAATACACACTCATACCCCAAACACTGGCATTGACTGATACTGACAAAACCGTTGTCGTTATGGCTACCAACCCCATGCCGATGAGACTTTTCTTCATGTTCATCTTTATTTTCCTTATTAACATTTTTATTTTAAAAAAGTGTCTGTTCTTAAAACACTTTGGTCATATCCTAAAGCAAAGAACCCAATAGGAACGTTCCAATAATTGCGTTAAATTTAATCAATGTCAACATTTTAGGTAATAAAAATTCATCTAATTTATAACCATGTATTTGAAATTTCTAACGCGTAATAGGCTATTAATGATGAAGGCATAGTCTGCAAATTTAATGAATGGTCATTATTATTTAAGAGGAAGCGATAATGACCATTTAAAAAAGGAGAGATTTATTATTTAGTAAGTTCAGCTTGGTATTCTTGCCATAGTTTTTCGACCTTTTCACCTGTCACATATTCAATGGCTGCTGCGAATGTCCAATCTGGTAATTCTGTTGCTGTGGCATTAAATTGGTGTTCAAACGCTTCATACCGTTTACTTAACCAAGATAAGAAAAAGCCGGTATTTGTGTAGCCACCCAGCCAAGTATCTGAAGGTTGAGGTTCACGAGTTTTATGAAAGCCCGCATTAATGCGAATTAAATCAGCAATTCCCTCGATAAATGCATGGGTTTCTTCTGGGGTGCCCGTCGCAGATTGTGGGAATAACTGATAGCCATGGGTCAGCTCATGCCAAAGCACACCGAGTAGCTCGTAAGTCACTTGTTCATCCGGCTTATCGGCTAACTTTTCAGTGATATATTTGCTACTAAATGCAATTTCCATATTTGAATAATCACCCGCACGATAAGCAAGAGTATCCATCCACTTTAATTTAAAAGTCACTTGCTCAAATTCAGGCACTTCGGTGAAATTGTTATACAACATTGGCACTAAATCACGAGTCACATCATTAATTGCTTGTTCGATATTTGGCAGCAACTTGATCAACCTCTTTGCACCTGCTGACTCAGTATCCTCAAGTTCAACAACCACTTTAGGAAACTGTAGCCCAGCCCAAGGTCGATGAATATCCATGACTTTGACGACATTTTTTTGAGTAATGCTATCTACACCTGCGGCATTTTTAGTGTTCAACGTTACAGAGTAACTACCGGGTTTTGCAAAGCGTACTTTAACATCATTGCCTTGATGCTTAATTGTGGCACCGGGAATCATCCACTCAACACTGTTAGGGTCATTCTCACTGGTGTTAGTTAGCGTTACTTCTTCATTTAGCTTTACAATGCGTTTATCAAACTCAAATGAAGCCAATGGTAAATCAGTAGCCGCATAAAGGCCGATATCAGCTACCTGCAAGTAGCTATCACCCCATTCAGTTGTGCCTTCTTGTTTTAAAGCAAAACGAATATGTTTTACGGTTTTACTGTGTGAAACCGTGTAGATTTTAGTTTGCGCCCTTGAATCAAAAGCTTGCTGAGTTTGGCTATCTAGTAAGGCCCAGCTTTTTCCATCCATAGAGCCTTGAACTTGCCAATGCTTTGGGTCTCGCTGCGGTGCATCGCCAGCTGACGTTAAAGAGTATTGCTGTATTTGAAACGCTTTTTCAAAGTTAATTTGCACCCAAGCTTCAGACTTATCTGATAAAAATTTACTGTGAATAGAAGCGTCAAACACTTGCTCAACAGATTCTGTATCAACAAAGGCAGGATATTGAGCTTGTGCGGTAAATGGCTCTTTATTTGTTATGTCATACAAGACAATATCTTTGGCAAATGATGTCTGTGCACATAGGGCTGCAAAAAGTATCGCTAGGTTTCTGTTTCTAAACATAAGTACAATCTTCAAGTTTCTAAGTTAGATACACAATATTGGAACGTTCCATAAAAGCAAGTGTTTTGCGTTTAAAAAACATACTTTATATTTTCCAAATAACATACCCCACTTTTATAAGGTCTATACTCATGAAAATTAGATCAATATATCTCTTTAGCTCACATCAAGATTTTTAATAATTAGAAACTGCTTTACCGCATCTGAAGCTTGATGCTAATGTTAATTGAGAGCTTTTATTGCATGGAAACTCAATATGAAAAGTGCCCCACTTGCCGTAAATGAAAATCTGCGCTTAAGAACCTTAGAAAGGTATAAAGTGCTTGATACAGAAGCTGAACAGTGTTTTGACGATATTACTAAATTGGCATCTGTCATTTGTAATACACCGATTTCATTGGTCAGTCTGGTTGATAGTAATCGACAGTGGTTTAAGTCAAAGGTTGGCCTTGATGCAGATGAGACCAGCCGGGAAATAGCATTTTGCTCACATGCAATCTTAGAGGAACACATTTTCGAAATTGAAGATGCACGAAATGACGAGCGTTTTTTTGATAATCCTTTAGTGACCGACGGCCCTAAAATTCGCTTCTATGCTGGCGCTCCTTTATGTGCTCCAAATGGCGAAGCAATAGGCACACTTTGCGCAATCAGTGATGAACCACAAAAATTGACGAACGAGCAGCGTTTAGCACTTCAAACACTGGCTAAGCAAGTCATCGCTCAACTAGAGCTTCGGCTAAAAGTAAAGCAATTGAAAGATTCAAACCGTGCAAAAGACGAGTTCTTATCAACAATAAGCCATGAGCTTCGTACTCCGCTCAATGCCATTACAGGTTTTAGCGAAGTTTTAAAAGAGTCTGCCGATATAAGAGCTCTACCAAAAGAGCAATTTGAATATATACAAAACATCGAGTTTAGTAGTCATCAGTTACTAGAAATAGTCAACTCGGTGCTCAACTTAGAAAAAATTGATGCGGGAAAGATGGAACTAAAACCGCAACCAGTAAGCCTGGATAAATTATTTCAAAGCATTATGAATATGATGGGAAGTAAAGCACAGCAGGGAGAGGTAGAACTTAATTACGATATCGATGGTGCCCTTACTTCGCGCTTTTTTAATATTGACAAAACAAAATTAACGCAAGTAATTGTAAATATTATTGGCAATGCCATTAAATTCACGCCACAAACAAAGCAGATTAATGTTCGCTTCTATTTAAATAAAGATAAATTACACATAGAAGTTGCTGATCAAGGCATAGGTATTAGTAAATCAGACCAAGTTCTACTGTTTAATAAATTCAAACAAGTCGGTATGCAAAGAAAAGAAGGTACAGGTTTGGGTCTATGCATTTCTAAAGGGTTAGTCGAACTAATGAAAGGCAAAATTCAGTTATCGAGTACTTTAGGTATAGGCACCCTAGTTTCAATATCACTGCCTGTTGACGGATGCGAGCAATGTGCAGAACCTGAACCAATCGAAGTACAGAGCTTTGAAAAACTACGTATTTGTGTTGTTGAAGATAACGCGCTTAACCAGATGTTAATTAAGGCGATGTTACAGCAACTTGGTATCCAACATACGATTTTCGAAAGCGCTGAGGCGTTGTTTGAAATGTCGAATTTAGATACTTTTGATCTCTTCTTTCTTGATATCAACTTACCAGGAATGTCTGGGTTACAAGCTTTAGAAAAGCTAAAAATATTACAGTGCAAACAGCCTAAAGTTGCTGTAACTGCTGATATTTTTCAAGAAAAAGAGCTTGGTTCACTTTTTGATTCTGTTATTACAAAACCATACAAAAAAGCTGATTTGATCAGCGTTCTGAATCAAATAGTGACTTCTCTCTCCCCTTTATAAAAAATGGTAGAGTCACCTCAACTTGCATATTTCTAAGAAACTAACTATCTGAGAAACATAGGCTTAATTTATTTTTTCTATCGCAATAATCTCTGAGCGATTCATCGTTAATTTGTTCATAGCTATGCCCTTTATGCATTAAAAAATAATTAACTCGTTTTTAGACAGAAACAATTTAGAGCCGAAGGCGCACAAGCCTGCTGTTTTGCACCCTTTGATTGAAGCGTTTGCTATGTAACTTTATTTGCTGACAACTCGCTTTTATTTGTTAACTGCATTGTAGCCTTTTTATCTGTCCCATTATTTTTACATGGGTTAAAAATATCTAAGCAACAAAAACGATTATTGACAGCGTGGAATGAGTTTGTTCCTATAAATGAAATAATATTTTTATTACAATCTTTCAACTTCTTCCTGAAGTTTTGTTTATATTTTTCTAAAAATATCCTCAAATCTAATAAAAATTAAGGTATTATTTTTAATGTGTTGTACTTCAAAATCAAAATTATTAATCATTTTTTCATTCATTTTTCTGCTTGCTGGTTGTGGAGGCGGTTCTGATGGAGGGGATTCTGATAAAAAAACAATTACCAATGAAACAAAAGAATACACAGTCACCACTCAAAGCGATAACAACGGCAGTATCACACCACCCAGTGTAACCGTTAAACACGGTACAACTACAACCTTTACGCTGGAGGCTAAATCTGGGTTTGAAATAGATAAAGTGAGCGGGTGTAATGGTGAACTATCAGGCAATAGTTACACAACAGCCCCAGTGACCTCCGCTTGCTCTGTTGAAGCTGAATTTAAAGCAAAAACTAAACTAACAAGCATTAACTTTGAAGAAGACAATCTTAAACAATGTGTGCTAGATACAGGCTTTCAATATGTCGGAGAGCTCACAGCTCTAACATGTAGAGAAAAAAATATAAAGTCCGCTGTGGGTATTGAACAACTAACCGCGTTGACTGTTCTTGACCTTTTTGATAATGAACTAACCAGCATTGATGTAACCAAGAATACCGCGTTGACTTCGCTTGAACTTGGAGGAAATCAACTGACCAGCATTGATGGTATTGAACAACTAACCGAGTTGAAAGTCCTTTTACTTAATAAAAATCAACTGACCAGTATTGATGGCATTGAACAACTAACCGAGTTGACTTCACTTGACCTTGGTATCAATCAAATAACCAATATTGATGTATCCAATAACACCGCGTTGAATAATCTTTTCCTTTATGAAAATCAACTGACCAGTATTGATGTGTCAAAGAATACCGCGTTGGATGATCTTTTTCTTTGGGATAATCAACTAACCGGTATTGATGTATCAAATAACACCGCATTGAATAGGCTTGTCCTTAGTTATAATCCACTGACCAGTATTGATGTGTCAAAGAATACCGCGTTGAATATTCTTTGGCTTAGTGGTAATCAACTAACCAGTATTGATGTATCTAATAACACTGCGTTGACTGAGCTTTATCTTGGTTTTAATCAACTGACCGATATTGATGTATCCAATAACACCGCGTTGGTTGAGCTTTATCTTGGTTTTAATCAACTGACCAGTATTGATGTATCCAATAACACCGCGTTGGTTGAGCTTGATCTTATAAAAAATCAACTGACCAGTATTGATGTATCCAATAACACCGCATTGAATAAGCTTGTCCTTAGTCATAATCAACTGACCAGTATTGATGTATTCAATAATACCGCGTTGGTTGAGCTTCGCCTTGTTAATAATCAACTGACCAGTATTGATTTAACTAATAATGAAAATATAGAAAAATTACTCATTGATCTAGATGTTATTTGTTCAGGCAATGTTTGCCCATGAACAATTATTAGATAACTAAATTAACAAGCTTCCGATAAACTTTTAAGTTTAGCAGCGCTTTTAAATTAGCAGGTGGGGCAATTGCCCCACCCAAATGTTAAAACGCATAGATATTCATTTATAAACCGAACCTGTAGGTATAGGGGGATCAAACAGTTTATATACACCCTTAACGCCGTTGCCTAATTAAATTTACACCACCGCAGGTTAGCAAAGATTTGTTGCACAATAATTTAGTAATTCAGAAGCCAGAAACGTTTTAGAATGCGGTTTGCAGCGGAATGACACAGTAAAAAACAACGTAACCAGAAATGATTTTTACACCTACAGCCTATGGTACTGAATTATTTACTGAAGTTATCTTCAACGGATAATTTCACCAATCAAGACAAAGACATTATGAACGCCTGCACCAGTATTTAATTTCACACGCTTAAACTCGTTTATAAACCTGAAATTCTGTCTCTTCACAAATTTTTCACTAAATTTAATATAGTCTTGAAAACAAAAACTTAGGTGAATGTGTTTAGTGAATATTAAAAAGAAGCTTAACTTACGAATTATGATTAAGCGATTGACGTTTTTAATTGGTATACCCTTTGTTTTAATATTTTCATTTTTGTTTTATACCGATCTACACCTTTACATGCGGCCTACTCCAAAGAGCTTTGATGAAATGCTCTCACAGTATATGGAGGCTGCAAAATTACCAGGGGCGTCTGTTTTGGTTTTTAAAGAGGGGGAGATTGTTTTTTCGAAACAATATGGCCGTGCAAATTTAGAGTCGCAAACAGCGCCAACTCAAACTACTTTATATCAGGTGGCTTCAGTCTCAAAGTTAGTCACCGGCACCGCGGTACTAAAACTGTATGAACAAGGCAAATTAAAGCTCGACGATGATATTAATCAGTACTTGCCTTTTGCTGTTCGCAACCCTCATTTTCCTGACACGCCAATCACCATTCGCATGCTGCTCTCTCATGTCTCTAGTATTTCTGATGGCTCTTTCTTTTTAGGAAGCCCATATTGGGACCTTTACCAAGATATAGGGAAGAAAACATTTAAACCCGAAGCATTAGCGCAATTCATTGAAGGCTATTTCACCTCCAGGAGCGAATATTATGATCAAGGCAATAACTTTAATACTTCTAAACCCGGTACCCAACCTGAATATAGCAATGTAGCTTATGGACTTTTAGGTTATTTAGTAGAACACGTTTCAGGCATGCCATTTTATGAGTTTTGCAAACAAGAAATTTTTACACCTTTAGAGATGCAACACACGCGCTGGCTAAGCGAAAACCTTGAAACCAGTGACGTTGCAGTACCCTATTCTTATCGTTTATTGAACCGCAATTATCAGAGTATAGGCACCTATGAAATGCCGACTTATGCTGATGGTGGGCTTAAAACCAGTGCTATAGAGTTTATGCGCTTTCTTCATATTTTTGTGAATGATGGCAAAACAATACAAGGAGCGCCATTTTTACAGCCCGAAACAGTAGATGAAATGCTTACTGTTCAATACCCCAAGATCAATAAAATTTCAGGTTTAACATGGTGGGTTGATGACAACAAATACATACATGGCGGCTCTGATCCGGGAGTCAAAGCGCTTGTAGCCATATCTAAGCATGAGCAATGGGGGTTTATTTTTTTCGCCAATGGTGGAGGGTTTCGCACTGAACTTGGGTTCGAATTATTCAGAGATGACCTATACGACTACTTGAACCGCTATGGCCCGCCATTAAATAATTAAATATAGTTACGAGTCAACAGGCAGTCCCTATCTAAAAGTGGTATGTAAGGACTCTTCCTCGTTCACAATACATAGATTCAACTATTTAAATAAAAGTGCCATTTGGAGATAATTCAAACATTAATCAATACGTTCAATGGCGATAATTTCTGAGCGATTCATAATGATTTTATATCGCTCCAGCTGATTGCTTTCCTTGTTTTGATCTGTCGTGTATTTCAAAACTAGATTGATTTGATAACGACGCTCAACTCCTTGTCCTGACACTTTATTGCCATCATGACTATAAAGTTTACCGGCTCCCTTTTTTAAATAACGCGCAAAAGAACTTAAATCGAAAGTGATCTGTTGTTGGATTTCTTCATATCCAGGCATAAACTCCTGCTGCCTCACTTCGTTTTTACTTGAGAAATGTAATAATGTTGCGGGTTGCTTATTTTGTTGACGGCGCTTTTGTAATAACGCGTCAACGTCTTCAGGCAGCTCTCTGCTTCTAATCAATTCAAAATTTATCGTTTGGCGCGAAACCTCTTCATCATCAGCTGAGTTTATAAAAAAAATGCGCCACCTAGGTCGACCATGTTGAATTTTACGCATTGTCCACTGGGTTAATTCATCTTTGAAGGTCTCACGAAGACCATAAATAACACCAAGTAATGCAATTAAGGCCACAGTAATTTCTTGAAAGCTTGTGCGTGCATTTAAAACTAAATACATTACTAAAGCCATTATTATACCTGTTACTAGACCTCTAACTAGGCGCCTAATATTTAAAGTTAAATCATATATTTTTTTATCAAATACAACACCATGCTCTATTAAACGCTGCAATAACCGCATTTTATTAGTAATACGATTCGGATCGTCTAAAGTCACCTCAGAATTATAATTATGTAACTCTCGGTGAATCTTCTCTTCTTTACAAAAATCCAAAATCAAACATCTTTCACGACTAAATTCACTAGATTTAGGACCTTTTGCAAGCAGTTTTAAAAAACCTTGCTCACTATGCCAACTTAAATAGTTATCTGCATTTTGGAAGTAATGCTTCAAAGTTTGCTCTGAAGGTTCATAACGCCTCAGCTTTTTAAGTAGCTTCTTAATTTGCCCTACTAATTCGCAAGCCATGGGATAAAACTCATGAGCAGATTTTAGCTTCAATGCTGCTTTAATATCCGCATCTAGAGCAATACGTATTTGATAAGAAAATAAATTCAAATTAACTCGATAATCACTTTTCTCCCCTTTTTTTTTACTGATATAGCGGCTTCTGACTAAAGGGAGGTGAAGTTGTTCTGAGTAATATGCACATTGTATTTTTATGTGCGAATTAAAGAAATCTGTCTCATTAAAAGTATCGCTATGAATTCGCATTTCATTTGGAATTGAAAAGTATAAGTCGTGTTGACTATCTTCATTAGGTAAAAGTTGTGTAACAAGTTTTATAGATAAGCTTTCATCAGGGCTAATTTTTGTTTTCTTCATAAAACGAAGTTCCCTTTTACTACTTCACCTTATAATTTTAGAACAACTTATTGCTTTTTATAAAGAAACTATACGGATTTATTTGCTTTAACCGCATCTAGGTATCTCCCTTCAATAAACTTTTTCTCTTTGTTGAGATGTTTTATTTTAGTTTTCGCTTGTTCCAAATCTTTTTGTAACTCAGCAATCTCAGCAGGATCGAATTCTTCACTTGTTTGTAATGAAAGCTGCTCTATCAACTGGTTTTGCTCATGAAGCTGGCGCTTATAATCATTGATTATTTTGTTGAGTTCGGCCTTATCTTGAGAAACGGGGGTAGCAGGTTCGTTAAACCACTCTTCACGCTGCAACTTTAACGAAGTAACCTCATCATGCAATTTCTTATTGTTAGTTTGTAGCTCTATAAATGAAGAAGTGCGAATATCAAGCTCCGTTTTTACATCACTCAATTGTTTTGAAGTCTTATCTAAATCGCCTTTTAACTTTCGGATCAGTTTATGAGAACGACTTAGCTTCTTATTAAGATCGTTAATTGAGTCTTGCTCTTCCTTAGTAATGTGATCTGCCGTAGAGGAGCGTATTTGAGTAAGCTGTTGCTCTAAAGCAAGTTGTACCTGAGCTAATTCGGAAATGGTTCTACCATTTTGCTCAGAAAATTGACTAGCACGTTGTACCGACTCTTTACAAAGAGCAATTACTGACTCATGCTCTTCACTCAACTGGCCCTTTCCTGTCATTGAAACAGCGAATCTCCTAAATTCACGCAGGATTAGTAACAATATGTAAAACCATGCTGCCAAAATAACTAGGCCAAAATTAAGCGCTATATATTGATAGGCTTCATAAGGAAAAAGAGTATCCACACACTTAACCTGTCTGATATTAGTGATATAAGTTTAGTTTTAATGAAAAATTTTGCCTATACTAATTGTGGTTAATTGTTTTAAGGAACAGTGTGAAAGTATTAATTGTCGATGATAGCGTAGCAACAAGAGAAATTATAAAGCGCGCACTGATGTCGTATCAGTATCGTAAGCTTTTTATACGAAGTGTTGAAAGCGTGAAGAAAGCAAGGGCTGAGTTAATAGAATGGCAGCCTCATATAGTTTTGACTGATTGGTATATGCCAGAACACACTGGCCTAGTGCTATTAGAAGAAATACGTTTAATAAGGCCTGAACTACCTGTTGGGGTTATTTCTACAATTGATGAAAAAGAAAAAATAGTTCAAGCAAGAACTGCTGGTTGTAACTTTTTCTTATCCAAACCATTCACTGACGAACAACTACATATTCAACTACAGCAAATTATTGAAAAACTTGAACAAAATGAGCTTAAAATCGAACAAACAGTGCCTTTGAAAGAAGGTTTACCACTGCCTAAAACCGAGCAATTAGAAAAACTAATGCAAAAAAATATTAGTGAAAGCCTGTCTTTAAACCCAATTCGAGCCCAAAACTTTGATGAATCGAAAATACCCAGCGTCATGGTAATTTACGCTGAACAAAAGAGTCAAAAACTTAGGGTTATTGCAGTATTAGATGTTTATGCTGTTTGTGTTCTTGCTAGCAGTTGCATGGATGTTGAAGAGTCATATGCACAAAAAGCCATACATAAAAATGAAATTCATTCTGATATATTAGACGCCTGTAAAGAAGCCTTAGAAAAAACCTCTTACGCATTTTTAGACAGCCACAGTAGCGAAAGTCTTTACGTAAAGAGTTGTAAAATTATTACACAAGCTCACCCGCGCCTGGATCAGATATTTAGTTATCCTTTAGATAGTCGTATTGATTTAAGTTGTGAACGAGAGGGTATGGCACAGGGAAAAATGCTGATTGTGGGCGTTTAATACAACAGTTATCAAAATCAGCACGATAAAAATTAAATATTGTTAATATCTTCTAAGTAAGTTTCTGCTTGATTAAGTACCGCAGCTCTTTGCTCATCGGTTTTCTTAAGCCAATTTTTAAATACCATGGCTGTACGTGGGTTATTGCCCAGTTTTTCTTGATTTCGATGCATGAAGTGCCAATAGAGAGAGTTTAATGGACATGCGTTATTACCCACCGTTTCTGTCACTTTGTAAACGCAACTAGTGCAATAATCACTCATCTTTTTCACATAGTTTCCACTTGCCGCATAAGCTTTAGAGCCAACAATGCCACCATCGGCAAATTGGCTCATGCCACGAGTATTTGGCATTTCGACCCATTCGATAGCATCGATATACACACCCAAATACCAGGCATCAACTTCGTCAGGGTGAATACCTGCAATTAAACAAAAATTACCTGTGATCATTAATCGTTGAATATGATGAGCGTATGCATAATCAAGTGATTGACTAATTGCATGATGTTGACAACTCATTTTGGTATTCGCATCCCAAAACCAACTAGGCAGCGCACGCGTTGTATCTAAATGGTTCAGTGTTGCGTAGTTAGGCATATTCGCCCAGTAAACTCCTCTGACGAACTCTCGCCAACCAAGTATTTGCCTGACAAAGCCTTCAATTTGTGCCAAATTAATTTTGCCATTTGATTGTCGATAGTAATGGATCGCAGTATCAACTACCTGCTTAGGCGACAATACCTTACTGTTTAGAGCGAATGAAATACGACTGTGATACAGGCTCCAGCCCATGTCTTCATCTAAGCCTTCTCCCAAGCCTTTTACCTTTAGTTGCCCCGTCATGGCATCTTGAAAACGGCCAAAATTAGGTAAACAGACTTCACAAAAAAAGTTAAGAAGCTCAACAGATTGCTTGCGATTTATGGGCCAGAGTAAGGTGTTATCACCTTTACCCATAGTCTTTATATTGTGCCGTGCAATACGCTCATTTATCTCAGTAACATCATTGGCAAATAACAGAGGTTGCGGCACATTGCTTAAATCTTGTTTTTTAAGCTTTTCACGATTGTCTTTGTCGTAATTCCATTGCCCACCTTCAGGCTCGCCATTTTGCATTAAAATATCGAAACGTGCGCGCATCGTTCGGTAAAAGTGCTCTAACCTGTGTTTTTTGTTGGCTTTAAAGTATTGCCCTAGTTCTTGGTCACTGACATAAAAGTGCTCGGCTTCAAAGCCCATGTTTTGGATTTCTAGGCTTTGACAAAACTCGCTGATTTGAGTACGAAGTCTCGCTTCATCAGCTAGCTGGTATTCAAATTGCTGAATACTGAACTTTTGAATTAAGTGAGATAACAGCTCAGGCAAGCTTTTAAATTTTGCAGTGTCGTCCAAGGTTAGGTGTAAAACATGAAACCCTGCTTGCTTTAAGCCTGCTGCAAACCCTTGCATAGCAGCGAAAAACGCCTGTACTTTTTGAACGTGATGCACTGTGTAAGTTGCTTCTTGATGTAACTCGGCGATGACATACAACACAGATTCATTTTTATCTTGATACCAGCTGTGACTGGCATTGAGTTGATCACCTAAAACTAATCTGAGTGTTTGATACTGATTATTCATACCAACTCCTTATCTTGTTTGCCTTTATTGCCCGCACAGCGTTTAGAGCAATACTTCACATTTTCCCAATCTCGCTGCCACTTTTTACGCCATGTAAAAGGTCTCTCACACACTGGGCATAGTTTGGTCGGTAATTGGCTTTTCTTCATGTTACTCTTCATTTTTTCTAATCGGGTCTTACATGGCGAGCGAGTAAGTGACTGACTTGAGCACGAACTTCGGGGCGCTTGCGCCACTTCCACAATAAATCTTGGGCTGCTTTGTAGCTTTTTGCCACATCAACAATGGGGTATGGGTAATCTTTGCCAAGTTCAACGTCATACATAAGTTGCTCCATTGGCGAAAGCTGCCAAGGCTCATGTACAAGAGGCGCGGGAATATTGGCAAGCTCAGGCAACCAACGTTTTACAAACTCACCGTCGGGGTCTTTTTCAAGACCTTGTTTCACTGGGCTATAAATGCGTATGGTATTAAAGCCTGTTACCCCAGCCTGCATCTGCATTTGGCTGTAATGAATACCCGGTTCAAAATCTAAGAAAAGACTGGCCAAATAAGGAGCGCCTTCGCGCCAATCCACTTCGAGGTGATGGCATAGGAAACTTACCAGCATCGCCCGCATTCTAAAGTTGATATACCCGGTTGCAATTAAACAACGCATGCACGCATCAACCATGGGCACACCTGTTTTACCTTGTTGCCACGCAGTAAGTCGCTCGGCTGCGAGAGCTCTATCTGCGCGCGGTAAATGTGTATAGCCCAAGTTAACTGGTTCAAATTCCATCGAACTTTGGCTTTCGAATTTTTGGATAAAATGGCAATGCCAATGCAGTCGAGATGTAAAAGCAACTAGGCTTCTGCGCCAGCCTTTTTTTTGCCAGTTTTGTAACACCGCCTGATACGCTTGCCTTAAACTGATATTTCCCCACGCTAAATAGGGGGAGAGCCTAGAGCAATGCGTTTGACTCAATATCGGACTCGAAACACTGTAAGCATATGCTTGGCCGCGGATATCAAAGAAGGAATCTAAAACCTCTTTGGCAGCGTTTTCACCACCTTGTTGGTATTCTCCTGCTTCTAAAAACCATTCAGGATGTTCATCAATTGACGCCTTTTTTAAGCTTTCTGCAAATTCGTTTTCAACACACCATTTAACTGCATCTAGGTCTACATCGGCAGTTGGAGTACGCATGACTTTTTGCCAATACTCGTCCCAGGTTTTGCGATGAGTTAGCCCTCTAATTACGGCGCCATATGGGGTTTCGTGCCAAGTAATGCCAGCATTTTCGCAGCAAGATGCAATCAGCTTATCCCGCTCGAAGGTGTTGTTTAAGCCAACCTCTTGATGAGAATAGAGTCCGGCAATGCTGTACTTATCATGCAGCTCAGCAAAAGTGTTTTGCACATCTTTAAAACTTATATAGAGCGCACCTTGGGGTACGCGTGCGGCGATGTCTTTTAGAGACGACAAAACAAACTGCCAGTGCCTAGGTTTATAATGTGGATCATTGAGCAGCATGGGCTCAAAGCAATACACTAACAAAACAGCATGACCTGACTGCACGGCTTTAAGTAAAGGTTCATGATCAGTGAGCCGTAAATCTCGTTTTAACCAAACGACTGAAATCGCCATAAACTATTGTGCACGCGTGTCAACAGGCCAATCAGCGGCATCAACCGAGTCCAGCGGTTGAAAATCTTGCTTACCAAGCCAATGATTAATAAAGATATCGTTGGGATCGTATTGCGCTTGCTGTTTTTCGATATTGAAATGGCGACCACCACGGGGATCAGCCCCTACACCTGCAATGTACTGCCAGTTTCCCCAGTTAGATGCCACATCATAATCGAGTAGCTGTTGCTGAAAATAAGCCGCACCGTAGCGCCAATCAAGACACAGCTCGTTTACTAAACAGCTAGCCACAATCTGTCTACCTCGGTTAGACATAAAGCCAGTGTGATTAAGTTGCTTCATGCAAGCATTAACCAGTGGGTATGGGGTTTCACCTTCACACCATTTTTTAAACCGTTCTGGGAAAAAGCTCGTTAATGGCTTACTAGTCGCTTGCCCCTTAAACGAGAACAGGCTTTCACCTTGATAAAGCGCTAACCATTGAAAATACTCGCGCCATAGCAACTCAAACTTAATCCAATAAGTTGATTCATTTTCTATGATATTAGATTCATATTGCTCAACCGCATGCCACACTTGTCGTGGTGACAAGCTGCCTTGCGCAAGATAAGGGCTAAATTTAGTAGACAGCTGCCAGCCATCAAGTTCGTTGCGAGTTTCTTTATAGATGCTTGGTGCAGTTGAATCGAAGTAACTTTTTAAGTGTGCTGATGCTGCATACTCGCCACCTTGAAATGGTGATTCGGTAAAGTATTCATCACTTAACCCTTCACTTTGTAAAATGTCACCAATCACCTGCTCTGTACTCATAAAATCCAATGCAGTTTTTGTCGCTGGTGGCAAGAGCTCATTTATTGTTAAAGGCTCGGCAATCTCAGCCGTTTTTTGCTTTTCTACAAAACGGCGGTATTTTGAAAAGCTTTGTAGGTAGGCTGGATGACTTAAAATTTCAGTGTCATGCCAAAGAGTATGTTGCCAAGCACTATGCAGCCTAACAAACGTGTTTTGCTCAATTTCTTTGAGCCACTGCCTTTCATACACACCAACCTGATGCGCTACAGCCAAAGTATTGACTCGAAGCTTCTCACATAAATTGCTGATAGCTTTAACCGGATTGCCTTTAAGAAGAATTAAGTTATGCCCTTTGGCAGCTAATTGAAGTGCCAAATTTGAGATTGCTTGCAAGGTAAAAACGAGACGTTGTTTACCCATTGCGCGTTGCTGAAAGTTGCTCGCTTTGAAGTCTGACTCATTTAATACATAAACAAACGACATTTCATCTGAAAAGTCACACACACTATTTAGTAATGCGTTATCTTCTAATCTAAGATCATGAGTGAGCCAGTATAGTGTTTTAATTTTTTGCAAAACCAATACCCAATAAGTTAATTATCTTAAATTACGATTAAATGAGCGATTGAGTTCACAAGAAAAGCTTAAAAGAGCCTGATATGAGCAAACAACTAGATTGCAATGTGCATGATTATTTTGAAATTATTTGTATGAGAAAAAGCTGGGTTACTGTCACGACTAAAGCTGGAGAAAACTTTATCGGTGAAGCTCATGACATCGCGTTAAACTCAGCAAAACAAGAACTATTAATGCTTAAAAATACTAGAGATATAGGCATACTTTTAACAGAAGTAGCAAGGCTACATGCCCATGACAACGCTATTGCTAAGCATAATTTCTTAATTAATATTACGTAAAGTATTAAGTTGATACACTCACGGAATTAAACCTTTGAGTCTTTAAGGATCATAATGATATCTAAGTCTGTTGCCATTTCTATACTCGCTTGTGGCCTTTCTTTTTGCGCTGGCTACCTCACCAAAAATGCACAAATAGACACTGATATAATGCATGTTGAACAAGCTGTAGAGTTTGTATTGCATCACCCAAAATCTGACACAAACAGTGCTTTATCATCTAGTGCTTCAAACAACTTCTCTAAACCCACACCAGAAGTATTACATAAGCAATTTATAACCTCAGACTTGGATGACTTTTTATCGCTTTACCAAAATGCTAATTACCTCACAATACCAAATCGCGCGCTCTTACCCTTATATGCAAAATTGGCACAGCTAGACGAATATCAATTACAGCAAACCGCTGCAGAACTTATAGAGCAGCTTCCTGGTGCTGCCGTTGCCAAATTACTTGGCGTAACACTCGAGGTTTTGGCTGAACAACAGCCTCTGCAAGCCCTAGAAATGGCATTAAATATTTCTAATAAAGAGCAGTTTAAGTGGTCTTATGCTTGGTCTGTTTTGTCGGTATGGAGTACAGACGCGCCATTAGACGCCTATCAGTGGTATGCGGAACAGGATTTCAGCCAAGCTCATTTCAAAGAATTTGGTACTCAGCATATGGTTGCGACCGCAGTACTCAGCGGGCTTTACAGCTATGATAAATCTTTAGGTGTTGCAAAAATTGCAGAACTAGCACAACAAGGCAAACTCAACCCGAGTAGCCTTTCATTGATATCAAATAGCATCAATCATTCCGAAGAGTTTGCTACCTTGCTTAATACTTTGAGTAACTCTGAACATAATGTTGGGGTTGTAGAAGTCACTGGTGAATGGTTTAGCAAACAACCGAATGATGCCGCAGCTTGGCTGAATATGCTGAGTGAAGAGCAAAAGTCTCCACGTATGCTTAGGCAAGCTTTAAATCGCTGGTCAGAATCAGAGCCTAGCCAAGCGGCATCTTGGTATATTGAGCAGTTCTCTGGAGAAAAGCAATTGGTTGCAATTTCAGAAGCTGCATCACGTTTTGCCAGTGAAGATCCGAAACAAGCTATCGAATGGGTAGACAGTTTAGGGAGAAATGATACTGACAATGCCATTGAAGACTTATTGCAAAGAGCAAGTTACGATAACCCTGATTTTGTTATGTCTAATTTAGATCGAGTGTCAGACGAAAAAAGGAAACTGTCTTTATTACAGTCATCTATCTACACTATTCATCAGCAAGATGTCGCCAGAGCAACCAAGTTAATCGACGCTTCACCATACAAAGCAGAGCTAGAGGCGTATATTAAGAAAGTTAATAGCTATTAATCTTTAACTAATTCACGGTATACACTGGGGAATCGTTAAACCATGCAGCTACACGAGCAATCAACATTGGGTCGTCACTTTGTTGTGCAATTTCTTTGGCTTGATTTGCAAAAGCATTGGCATCTTGGTGCTGAAGGCGGCTCCTCGCAATATCGGCTTTTGCAAGTAATACCCATATTAAATTCGCGGTGGCTTTTGAGCGACTGGCAATAGCATAAGCTTGTGCAAGGTAATCTTGGGTTAATGATTCACTTTGCTGTGCATTTGAAACTTTAGCCAACTCGATTAACGCTGCAGTTTGACCATAATCACCTTGAAATCTCTGATGATATTGCAGTGCATTATTCAGATGAGCCGCAGAAGCAGCATAATCCCCTTGTAAGCGTTTGACCTTACCTAGCTCTTCGTATGAATAAGCAATAAATAACTCATCTTGTAATTGCTCGGCAAGTTGCTTGGCTTGTTCAATATATTGTTCAGCACTAAGCAGCTCATGTTCTCTGTTGAGTAATTGCGGCCAATTAATTTGTAAATAGCCAATCATTAAATAGGCGCGTAACAATTCTCGCCCTTGTTGATTAGAGGCTTTTGCGCGTTCAATATTTTCATTGAGTAGCTTAATGGCTGTGCTTATTTGATTAGTATTGGCATAACTTGCAGCTAAATAACGTCTGGCAGCAAATAAGTCAGCCTCGGCATTCAATGCCGTTTCTAACATAGGTTTAGCAGCTTGGTACTCTTGCTCAAGATACAAAGCAACGCCTCTGGCAAAAGCTTCATTACTAAACTGGCTGGCATAACTTGTTTCATTGCTAGGTTGATAAGTATCAAATCGTGCAGCAATCTTTTCAATTAACTGCTCAAATGCACCATTTACTGAAGACGAAAATTCAATGCCTTGCTCAAGGCCAAAAGGCGTTTGTAATCGATAATGCAGTTGAAAATCTTCAGGAAAACCCGTAAGCCGTGTATGGACGATTAAATCCGCATCGAGCTTTTCTCTAAATGGATATAAAGCGCCTGACCGATAAGCTAAGTGTTGCTCTGGTGTTAGACGCTCAATTGCATACAGAACATGATCGGTGTCAATCACAGCCAGTTCACTGGCATGGCTTAACCCCTGTGACAATTGCTCTTGCCCTCTTAACGGCACCCAGTTGTGTACACTATCTTGCACATCGTTTTGCACCGGCAAAAATGCCACCTTCATAACCGACTCAGAACGATTAAATAACAAAACAAACACTAATACCAGCAATAACAACACAACTAAAGAAGCACCAAGCCAAATTTGCTGCTTGTTTATCACAGGCCGCTTAGAGGTTAACTTTCTTTGTTGTGTAGAGTATGTTTCTGAGTGTTCTGCTTTTAATGGCGCCACCCATTGATAACCCTTTCTTGAATAGGTTTTGATAACCTGTGGGCCGAGTAAATCTCGGATCTCTTTGATTGATTGAGTCAGTATTTGTTCTTGTACAACCACATCATCCCAAACATGTTTAATTACATCTTGTTTGGCGACAATGTCAGATTTGTGTTCGATAAGGTAATTTAAAACTTGAAGAGTTTTAGCTCGAATTGAGGTTTCACTATCAGCGCTTTTTACAATTCCAGTAACGGTATCGACTACTTTATCATCTATCTGAAAGCGCATAACTATTAAAACTTTAAAAACCTTAGTATCAGTCTGCTACATACAATAAAAAGGTGCAAGTTAATCAGCGCAGTGACTGGTTGGGGAACTGCCACTACGCTGATTTTGTCGACTAAGATAGCATTTACTATCAGTAGTATCTCAACTCATCTACCTTGCCCCAAAATACTCGATAAGAATAAGCGGTATAAGCAAGTATGGTAGGCACAACTAACAAGGCTCCCCACAATAAAAAGCTCAAAGATTCTGCGGCAGCAACCGCTTCCCATATGGTTAGATGATTTGGCACTATTTCGGGGAAGAAACTAATTGCCAAGCCAAAGAAAGATAAGGTAAAAATAGCCACACTTAACACGAATGGATGATGTGCTTTGAGCTCGGGCTGCGAGGTTAATACTGTTAACTTACGTGCAATCAACACAAAACAAGCGAAGCAAATAATAGGTAAAGGGAGTAACAACAGCATACCCGGCCAGCTAAACCACTTTAAGAAGATTTCAGGTGAGAGCCATAAATTAGCAACAGATACTAGGCTAATACCGATTAAAGCAATGTAAACACAACGCTTGCATACTTTAATTGCAAACTGTTGCAGATCCCCTTCTGTCTTCATAACCAGCCAAGCTGCGCCAATCAACATGTAAGCAGCAGCGACACCGATTGCACTCAACATTGCAAAGCCATAAGACCAAAGCGACTCATCAAAGCCCATGACATAGCGACCTAACATATAGCCCTGTGACGTTGCTGCTAATAATGAGCCAAATTTAAAAGCTAGATCCCATGCTGTTTTATGATCGACGATGGCTTTAGCTCTAAAGTCAAAAGCCACTCCTCTCAAAATAAGACCTATCAACATAAAAGTACATGGAATATATAAAGCCTTGAGCACCAAACTATGTGCCGTTGGAAATGCGATGAGCAATAAACCTATTGCCAATACCAGCCAAGTTTCGTTAGCGTCCCAAAAAGGGCCGATTGAGGCGATCATTTTATCTGCATCTTGCTCATTATTATGTGGTAATAAAATACCCACACCTAAGTCATAGCCATCTAAAATCGCGTAAAGCAACACAGCTAAAGCCATTAATGCAACATATATAATTGCCAGCGTATCTTGTTCAAACATGAGCAGGCTCCTTATTATCTAAATCCTTACTATCTAAACTTAAACGTCTCTTACCAACATGCTCATGTTCATTAATCTCTTCAATTAATACCGCTTTTCGCGCCATTAAAAACACAGTATGTAAGTAAGCAACCAATAAAAAGGCATACACTAATAAGTACATCACTAGACTAAAACCAACATTCTCAGGTGCAATTGTCGTAGCCGCTTCTTCGACGGTGAGTACACCGCTGACAATAAATGGTTGTCGTCCTATCTCCGTCACATACCAGCCCGCTAGTGTGGCTATCCAGCCAGAAAATGACATACCTACAAGCACTCGCAACAACCATTTTGGTAAGGTTTTATTTTTGTACAGCTTAAAAACTGAAAGCCAAGCAACAGCTATCATTAATAAACCTAACCCTACCATCACTCTAAAACTGAAAAATACAGGTTTTACAGGTGGGTGCGCACCTTTAAATTCATTTAGGCCTTTTATTTCGCCATCCAGTTCATGGGTTAAAATCAAGCTCGCTAGATTTGGCACTGCCAACTCAAAATGATTTGTGCGCTGCTCTTCGTCAGGAATTGCAAACAGTAATAAAGGTGCGCCTTGCGTGGTTTCCCACACACCTTCCATCGCAGCTACTTTTTGAGGTTGATGTTCGAAGGTATTTAAGCCATGTAGATCACCCACATAAGCTTGTAACGGTGCCAACACCGCTGCCACCAATAAAGCCACTTTCAAGGTCAATTTGGGGGCTTTTTTATCGTCACCTCGGAGTAAACGATAGCTACTTATCCCGGCAATTAGAAAGCTTGCGGTTAACCCTGAAGCTATCAATTTATGACTCAATCTGTAGGGGAATGATGGGTTAAATATAATGGCTAACCAATCCGTTGGATAAGCAATGCCATCACGCATTTCAAAGCCAACGGGGGTTTGCATCCAAGAGTTCAAGCTCAATATCCAAAATGCCGACAGCGTCGTACCTATAGCCACAATAAAACAGGCAATAGTATGAACTCGCACTGGCACTTTATTAATGCCAAACAACATGATACCTAGGAATGTAGCCTCTAAAAAGAAAGCCGTTAACACTTCATAACCAAGCAGTGGGCCAGCAATATTACCGACTTTCTCCATAAAACCCGGCCAATTAGTACCAAACTGGAATGACATGGTAATGCCACTGACAACTCCCAACGCAAAACTTAAAGCAAAGATCTTCACCCAGAACCGATAAGCTCGCATCCAAACTGCATCTCCAGTTTGTTCGAAGCGAACTTTGAAATAGGCAAGAAACCACCCAAGCGCAATAGTGATTGTAGGAAATAAAATGTGAAAGCTAATATTCGCTGCAAATTGAATGCGCGATAACATTAAAGTATCTAGCATGCTCCCCTCCGAACACGACCCAAAACACGCCCTAATGAAAATCAAATTCCACTTAGGATTTTAAAGTTTCAGTAATTACTGAAACTTTAAAACATACTAAACCCTTATTTGATTTAGATCAATCCACCTTTTGCTTTTAATTTGGGCAATTTGAGGCAGCGCAGAAAATGTTGTTTTCATCACCCTTTCAAACTGCCAAAATAGAAATAAAATAATAACAATCGTTTGGTACTTTGCCGTGAACCCAAGCTATATCTTATTGAACTGCCTAATTTTATTACTCTCTGCCTGTGTAGGTATCACACAAGCCGAAACATCGATGGCCACCAGCAAAACTATTTTCGTCTTAACAGACACTGATAAAGGAGTTGATGGCTTAAACAACCCCCGCGACATTGCACTGAGTAAAGACAAGAAATGGTTATTTGTTGCCAGTGCCGATGACAATGCACTTTCGGTATTTAAAATAAATGATGACTTTTCGCTTTCACACCAACAAACGATTAAGAGCAGTGAACATGTCAAACTCGAAGGCGCATTATCTGTGGTAACAGATAGTCAAAGTCAAAATGTGTATGTATTGAGTTACTACCACAGTGCGTTATTACACTTCAGCTTTGATGAAGCATCCGGCTTAACTTTAAAACATACTCTTTCTGATAACTTGCCTTTTCAGCAAGTCTTTAAACAGCCTGATACGATCCAGCCAGAACAAGATACTATGGGAATTTTAGGGGGGTATGAGCTGCATATTGATCACCTGACTAATCAACTCTTTATCGCTTCAACAGTGAGTCACGGAGTGAGTGTATTCGACATAGATCAAGATGGCACACCGACTTTAACGCAACGTATTAACACAATAAAAGATAACGCGCTTTCAGGCGCTGTGTCAGTGACTACCGATGACTCTGGTCAGTTTTTAGCTGTTGCTGGCATGAATGGAAAAGCAGTCTCAATTTACACCAAAAACGTAACAGGCACTTTTGAATATACCCAAACGATTAAGCATCAATTTGAAATGCCAATCTCGGTCACTTTTGCACAAAATGGCCAATATTTACTTGCTGTTGATGCTATGACCAGTGATATCGTTGTGTTTCAACAGCGCAACAACCAAAGCTATGAATTAATGCAAGTGATGAGCAAAACAGAGCATAGTATTAATGGCTTAAATAAGGTGGCATTTTTAAAAGACAATGAATCAATAATGACTTTTTCAGAGCAAAGTCACCGGATTGATAAATTCGAATTAATAGATTCAGCCCTCAAGCACACACAAACTTTGTCAGTTCCCTCTTTGCAATCCGCGACTTCACTTGAACTTTTAGACTCACACCATGCTGTCTCAACATGGGCAAAGTCCGACGCACTCGCTGTTTTTAAAATCGCAGAAACAAAAAAAGGCAACTAAGTTGCCTTTTTTTGTGTGCAGAAAGCTGAGATTAAAAGTTATAACGAATATTTAAACCAGTATTTTTGTAATCTTTCACATTTTTGTGCGAAAAATTAAATGTGAACTTCTCCGAGAAGTTGTAGTTTAATTGTATCTGGTAAAATGCATTATTTTCTGACTCAGAATCAAATTCTAGGCGCTCATAGCCAGCACCAATTAGCATGTCTAAAGCTTCATTGAACGCAAAGTGATAATTGGCTTCTAAACCATATGCATTTGTGTCGTACGAACTTTTATCACTCCCCCCTCTGTAAGAAAATTTATATTCTGTTTTTAATTTTTCATAGTAAGGTGATATTTCAATAATTTTATCTTCATCTAAATGCGTCAAAAAACCAAAGCCAGCGTAAAACTGACCATAGTCATAATCAGCATTACTACTTGATTCAGATGTTTGGATATAACGTGCTTTAAGTAAAAAGTTTTCTTCTACTTGCTTACTGAGCTTTAAACCCAAACCTTTTGGGCTAATTTCAGAATCATCAAGTGTTAATTTTGCATAACCCGCTTCAACATAATCAAAGTTAATGTTGCTTGCAAAAGCAGGTGATGAAATAAGTGAGGTTGCTAGAAGAATTGCGCGAATTTTCATTTTTTCCCTTATATTACTTTCCTAAAAATTCGTCGCAATTCTAATTAGTTATTCTGCTTAGTATAAGCCTTTGATGTAATACATTGTAAACAGTTTAACGACAGGTAAAACTCATCACTAGTTCATAAGGCTGACCCATTGAATCTTCTGCTATGCCGCCACCTATCGACATCGCTGCGCCTACATCATCAACAGAATTTTGACCCAATACCCACAGCACTGAACCTGCCGTTTCTACTGCGTTGGCGATATTTAAATTCCGTAAATATTCCGTTTCAGGCATACTGCCAACGTAAGTAATGTTTTCATTAAGTACATAGGCTTTCTTATCTTGCTCATCACAAAAGTGTCTTGACTGTTCTAATGCTTCATTGCCTGCTTCAGATTTTGTTTGTGCTGTGAGCTTTACATAATGCTCACCGCTGTCTGAAGGGCGCACGTTATTGTGGTGCGCACAAGCGGTTAATAGAGTCGCTAGAGAGAGTGAGATTAGTGTTTTCGCTGCATTCATCGTAAGTGCCTAAAGTGTTTGTTTTGATGAGTCTAATTTAACGCGATTACCTGTTAGAGTCCGTCAAATGTCGTGAGAAGTTGTAGAAAAGTGTAAAAGTACTCTTCAAAAACTAACTGCAAAATTCAACACGTCTTAAACTATTCCAATAAAAATGAAAGCATGAAATTTACTGTATTTATAAATAGTTTATGCAAGAAATATCAATTATTTTCCCCACTTGTTTTTATTTATTTCTATGTTTAGATTCCCTACTCATCCGCATTTTTGATTCGCCAAATTAAAATTTGCATTGTCCTTAATAATCCCTAGAATGCGCCGCTCAATTGACTGACAGGTTATTACGAGGTTTTCATGTCAAAGTCGTCTTTGCTTACGCTGGGGTTTATGACCTTTGCGTTATTTTTAGGTGCAGGTAACGTTATTTTCCCACCACAACTAGGCCAAGGTTCAGGTGAATTTTTCTGGCCAGCTACCATAGGTTTTTTGATCACCGCAGTCGGATTACCAGCCCTTACCTTAATTGCAATTAGCTACATGGGTGGCAGTGAAGCGCTGACCAACAAGCTGCCTCGTGCAGGCCACTTATTGTTTTGGGGTGTGTTGTTTTTATCAATTGGGCCGCTCTTTTCACTGCCAAGAACATTTAGCGTATCGTTTGAGTTTATTGCTAAACCGTTTTTCGCCGATTGGGCGCTGTTGCCGTTTACTTTAGTGATGGCTGCAACCACGCTGTTCTTTGCGCTCAGTCCAGGTAAATTAATGGACAGAATCGGGAAAGTATTAACGCCGGTTTTGTTATTGATGTTGTTGTTTATTGCCATCAGTGCATTTTTATACCCACATGGACAACTCGACAGTACCGCTGAACAATATCAGTCTTTCGCAATCGCCTCTGGCTTGTCAGAGGGCTATATGACGATGGATGTATTAGGTGCTGTGGGTTTTGGCTGGTTAGTGATCAATGCACTTAAAAATGCAGCACCAAATGCGCCTATCGTTCCAAACCTGATAAAAATTGTACTTATTTCAAGTGTATCGATGTGTTTCGTCTATATCGCTATCGCTTTTGTGGGTGCAAATTATGGCATGGTTGAAAGCAATGGCGGCGCATTGTTATCAAATTATATGAACTGGATTTATGGCACTCCGGGAGTTTTATTGATGGGCGTGATTGTGACACTTGCCTGTTTGACAACGGCTATTGGCTTGACCTGTGCGTGCGCTGAGTTTACCAGCCAAAACTTCAAAGGTATTACTTATAAAACCAGTACCATTGTAATTGTCGCAGTGACAACCCTAGTGGCTAATTTGGGATTAGATTTACTGATAGCCATTACTTTACCCTTGGTTGTTGTACTTCATCCAGTTGCTATCAGTATTATTCTGCTAGGTCTTTTCTACCTAAAACGTCCATTTAATGGATTGGTTTACAGTTTAACTATTGCAGCAGCCATCACTGGCGGTGTTTTTGATGCGCTTAAGATACTTGGCAAGATGCCAGACCAGCTCCATAACGTCTTTGTAAACTACCTGCCTTTATACCAATACAATGCGGGCTGGATTGTGCCAACGTTAAGTGTCTTCATTGTTGCAAACTTCGTTTTCCAAGGTAAAAGAAAAACGCTAGCTGCACTCTAAGGGTTTAGTTATTTCAGGCCAACGAATTGCTCTAAGTAATATTATTTTACAATTTAAATGTGCAAAAGTTGGCCTTCTCATTTTTCATTCAGTTTTTCTCTATATAATGCCCGCAGCAATACAGGGATAAGAAATGAAAAGAATAAAACACACTCTAAAAGCATGGCTAAAACGCTCTCCTATCGCCATTGCTCTCTCAAGCGCATTTATCTTACCGTCAACATTCGCAGCTCAAATTGATGGGGTACTCGATGAAGTACAATGGCAAAGTGCAAAAAGTTTAACACTCAATAAAACAACGAGTCCATTTACTCTTGCAGCTGCCGACAAGCAAACCGAAGTGAAATACTTTGCCAGTAAAGAAGGCATACATATTGGGGTTTTTTCTTCGCAGCCGTTAAACGAACAAACAGCGATGAGAACAGCCCGTGATAGTGACCTTGAAAGTGACTTTATCGAACTCATTATCGATTTCGATAATGGTAAAAATACAGCATATGGCTTCGCTTTGGGGAATGGCGGCTCTATGCGAGATGGTATTTGGCAAAACAATAACCGTTTTAAAAGTGATTGGGATGGCACTTGGTTTGGTAAAACTACGCAAAGCGATACTGGCTGGGTTGCAGAATATTTAATTCCATGGAATGTAGCACCCATGGCAGCCATCGATGGCGATGAACGCCAAATGGGTATTTATGTTCGCCGTCACGATGTGAAATCAAATAAGAGCTATAGTCATGCAGCAACGTCTTCAAGCCAGCCTGATTTTATTCGTGAATTTAGCCAAATAAAGGTGGCAAATCACGCCAGTGCATCATTAGATATTTTTGCTTCTGCGACTTACCAAAATGATATGTTGAATGATACCGATGACAGTAACATCGGCGTTGATATCTTTTGGCGTCCAGATGCAAGCCAACAGTTAAGTGTGGCATTAAACCCAGACTTTGGTCAGGTCGAATCTGATGGCTTAGTGGTTAACTTCTCTCCTTATGAAACCTTTTTTGCAGAGCGCAGACCATTTTTCACAGAAAACCAAGCTCTATTCGATATTCAAGGTAATGCAGGTATGCGCCTAGTGCATACTCGTCGAATTGGCGTGTATGGTGATATCGATGCTGCCGTTAAATACACTTCAAACGGCCAAAATAATGACTTTGGCGTAATGGCGGTATTTGAAGATGATGGCCATGACAATGAAAAAGAGTCTAATAAATTTGCCACAGCTCGTGCTCAACACCGTTTTGACGACTCACAACTAGGTTATCTAGTAACTTATGCAGATAAAGCCACACAAGGTCGAGAGTCTCAAGTACACAGTGTCGATTACCGAACTGATGTGTCAGACACCCTACAAATCCGCGCACAAGTAAACGGTAGTTTTGTTGACTCAGACAAGCATAAAGATCAAGTGGACGGTTATGGTGCATGGCTGAACTTTGTGCACAAGTTCAGTGATAATTGGCAGCAGCGTTTGAATTTCACCGTTTACGATGAAGAGTTTCAAGTCAATGACTTGGGCTTTTTATCGCGTTCAGACTTACAACGTGTTTGGTACAACAATGAACGTTACTTCACCGACTTTGACGAAAGCAGCAGTTTAAAGCAGCGCCGTGTTGAAGGTTATTTTATGCGAGATCACAATAGTGATGGCGATCATTTAAGAACCGAAATGGGGGTCACTGGAACGGAAGAGTACAAAGACAGTGCTTTTTGGTTTTGGCGCTTTGACTATACGTCTTCTGGCCTAGATGACAGAACAACACGTGGTAATGGCGATTTTAATTTAGGCTCAGGCCGAGAGTTCTTTACCGAATATAATTTTGGTAGTCAGAACAAGTTCCGCCATCACGTCGCTTTTGGTATACAGAGCTATGACAGAGAAGGCAATGGTGGCCGATTCCATTATCACCCAAGTTATTATTTCACAGACAGCTATCGCGTTTCTTGGAGCCTTTGGGCTGTTCAGCAAAATCAAAGTCTATTTTGGATAGATGATAAACTAGCGCGTTATGATTTTAAGCAACTTGAAAACAGTTTAGACTTTGACGCTACTATTGATGATAAACAAGAGCTTAGGGTTCGCTTTCAGTGGGTCAGTGTAACGGGTAAAAATGGTAATCAATTTGCTATAGATGGCTCTGGCGATCTATTCGATGCAAATACTCAAGTGAGTGACTTTTCTCGTTCTACCACTAGGTTACAAATTCGTTACCGTTACGAAATTGCCCCCTTATCAAATATATACCTGGTTTATAGTCGAGGTGGGCAGTCAATCGACGACTTAGAGCAAAGTAACTTCTCGTTATTTAAAGAGGGCTGGGACAATCGTACCGGCGACAATTTTGTAGCTAAGGTTCGCTATCGTTTCTAAAAAGAATTGGCATACCCCAAACTTCTTCACCAATTAAGTATTTAGAAGTTTGGGGTTCGCTCTAGCAAAAGTAACTTTTGACATAGATTTTTGTCCTCTCTTTCATATATTATTTATTTTTTAGCAACAATGAAGATGCAAAATGGATTGATTAAAACCCTTTTTGCTTACCACTTTGCTTCTTAGCGCTAAAGGCTCTGCCACACAAACTGTTCTTCAAAGAAGTTTATTTGTTGAGCTTACAAAGACCGCAGCAATGTTAAATAAAAACGGGCCTGTGATGTTAGATGAAGAAACGCGATTAGATTCAGTTACAGCATTTAGCAGTTATATTATTTATAACAACACCATGATTAACTACAGTGTCGAGCAATTAGATTGCCAGTCAATTTACAACACTGCTGCAACATATTGTAATAAAACCATTGTGCAGCAATAAAGACTTAAAAGCATTCAAAGAGTATGGCGTGACTATGGTTTATCGCTATCTTGATAAGTCAGGTAATTTTATCAGCGAGTTATCTAAAGATATGTCATCCTGCCCATAAGCTTATAGCGGTTAATATCCGAATATTCTTAGCAAAAAGGTAAGCGCTTGCATAAAACACTTTATCTTTTTTTTCGTCTTATTTCATTCCTTAGGATTTAATTTCTGTCTATACTTAATTGATAATAATGCTTTTGATAAATGGGCTTTATATTGCGACTGAGTGTTTGCTTTTTACTATTATTATTCAGCCATAACTTGTTTGCTCAGTGTGCCAATGACAAAACCGTGTACATAGGCATCGGTGCTTCTTGGCCGCCTTATGTCATGTATCAACAAGATAGAGCCTTCGGCCTTGAAATTGATATAAGCAGGAAAGTCTTCCAAAAGGCTGGCTTTTGCATTGAGTTTGTCAGGTTACCAACCACCGACAGGGCCATAAAAGAACTCAGCATTGGTTTAGTTGATGTATTACCCTCATCGAGTTTCAATCACGAACGAGACAAAATCGCTGCTTTTACAGCAGCGTACCGACGAGAGAGAATGCGATTATTTACTCACCTGCCTATCAAACCAATCAATAACTTAGCAACCCTGTTCGACCAGAAAATGTCATTTGTGATTAATCCAGGGGCATTTTACGGCGAAGAATTTAATGGGCACTTTAAAAAACCAGAAAATAAGCCACATTTTGCTTTTGTTAAGAGCATAAAACAACGCATGAGTATGGTACATTTAAAAAGAGTGGAGTTTTTGGTTGAAGATGAAATGGCAGCACTTTATTACTTCTCTACATACCAAGGCGGAAATATTCAACTGCATCCTTATGTTGTCAATGATAACCCCATTCACTTTATGCTCAATAAAGAACGCTTTTCTAAACAAGATATCGTGAAAATAAATGAAGCTATTGCAAACTTAGAAAAAGATATTAGTGCAATAATTAAGCGTTATACAACTTCTTCGTCTATACTTAATATTAGTCAAGTAAATTAGTAGTGATGTTACTAATTGGCTATCAGTTGTAAGCAGTATTTATGAGTTTTCCTATTTTCCTTTGCAAAAGAAAAAAGGGGTAGCTAGTGTTACGCTTACCCCTTTGTTTCATGCGAATAAAAACCTTTCTCTACATTTATTTAATTTCTTTTTTGTTCCACCGGATAAAATACGTAACTGCCAACCAATGTGGCTGCCAGCATGAATATCGCGCCATCATGAACTTGGCTATTAAAGGTATATCTAAATAAAGCCAATAAACCGAAATAAGCTATGGTCGAATATTGCAGCCAATGCCAACCTCGATTCACCTTGGGATCTTTCTGAGACGCGATTAAATAGCGACCGAGCCACAAGCCTATTTGCGATGACAGTAGCACTAATCCACCGACTACAAAAAATGACAACCACACCAGAGACTCAGGCCAATTTATGATCTGAGCTGATTTCGCCGGTCCTGACCAAAGTGCATCCCAACTCACTGCGATGATCAACGCCCATGAAATTGCTTTATGTGTAAAGCTGGCTTCTTCGTCTTCATAATAGTCTTGCAACTCTTGATACAGAAAATAAGCAATAAACGCGAATGCAATTAAGCCAATGATGGGGCTAATACTCGGTAGCCATTTCAAACCAAAATAACTCAGCATATAGCCAAACATCGGAAACAAAGTATGGGTTGCTGTGACACCCACCACCCAGCGCACTTTCACAGCATTATCGCTCAATTGTTTACTATAAAGTGCTGTGACTATGGCAACATCTAGCCCAATAGCTAAGCCCATGAGCAAACAGGCAAAGAAAAATTCAAGCAGTAGTTCCACACCGTTACTCCTTTAAGGATCCGCTATTTTCAGCCTGCGCCCAATCAAGTCGAATATCAAAGCCATACCTGAAATTTTCTTCTAGTGGTGGCATATTATCTTCAACTTTTTCAAGTACATTTGTTGCGACACCCAAGGTCGCTTCTCTTCCAAACAAGTAACTTTGCTCTTTCATGATCGTAAAATAGGCTTTATTTAAATCGAGCGCTCTGCGTCTTGAAGGCATGATTAGTTCATAAATATTAGGTAATGCCAGCACCTGCGCTGTTTTAACCGTTCCATCTTGATTGAACCACTTTTGCAGCATTTCTTTGTTTTGCCTGAACTCATCGCCCCCACCGACTCTTTGTAGGTAAGTTAGGAATTCACCTTGTTTTTGACCCAGAGTAGGTGTGTCATTTTGTGTTTTAAGATTGATGTAACCCCACCCTTTTACGCCTTCAACTTTGCGAGCAAAAGAAAACGTTTGATCTATTGTGGTACCAATCGTTTTATGACACCCATTACATGATTGCAGCTCTTGATAATGCTGTTGACGCAGCCTGCCTTTTTCATCTTCAATGAAGCCATTGATAGTCCAACTGAATCCGTTATCTATACCCCGCTTTCTTAAATTCACAGTTCTAGGTAATTGTTCGAACTCTTTTTCTTTCGCTTCTCGATGATATGAAATCGCTACTTTACGCTTATTTTTAAAACCATGTTTTTTCATATAGCGGACTTCTTTCATGCGCTCTGCATTGTATGGCTTGCCATTTTCGTCAACGCCAATGTAACGAACAGTATGTAAGAACTCAGTACCCTTTGGATATAACATATCTGTTAAAGGCACTTTCTTAGCGTCACCAAGGTAATGACTACGCTTTTGCATTGTCGTGATCACAGAAAGCTTGCCGTCATCATTTAGATCAACCTGCAGCTTTCTCTCATCTATATTAGGCACTGTGATGTTGTCTAATCGCTTCATCGACATTTCAAGCAAGCTTAAATTAGCAAAATAAACGTCTAGGCTATCTTCACCTTTAAGCTGCCTGAACGACTTATCAAGGCGGATCATTACATCGCCTGTTGAGCCATTTGTTGGCCAAAAGGTACTTGGAAAAGGTTTGTAGTTAAACGCCACCCAATGACTTCCATCTTTGGCCAAGCCATTTTCAAAGAACGCTTTTTTTGGCAGTGCAAGATTATCTAATTTTATAGCTTCTATTTGTGGGTGATTTTTATGAGCGTTAATAAAAGAATGATAATTGTCTTCTTTCACCCACTCACTGATAAAGCTATCTTTAATATCTTTTATCTTTAGTGAGCGGTCGACAAACAAGTTTGTCCAACTATTTGTCATTCCCGCTTCTGAAAATTGATAGTCTCCCTGCAAGTCACCATCATTTATGATATTGGGTCTTTTATCTGTGCTAGGGTAGCTCTGATGACAGGCCATACAAGGGTTATGCTTGCCTTCGGTTTTGGTGTAACACTGAGGCGGGATCACTGACTCTGGATTATAAATCTCATTTTGTTTAATAAAATCGAGCGCCTTGGGCGTGTTAGTGTGTTTATACTCAGCCGCACTTTCATGGGCGTAACATGACGCTGAGAAAAGTGCAGTGGCTATAGATGATAGCCAAATTAATCTTGTTCGCATGATGATTACCACTGATGAAAAAGCAGAGATCTGACGATCTCTGCAACAACTGGATTAGTTCTTAACTGGCTCGTATAGCCATAATGTGTTGTTCTCTTGGAAGCCATCTTCACCAATGATGATACGGCCATCGTCCATAACAATGACATTGTCTGGCTGTGAAAGCTGGTTCACATCACATCTTGCCGCGCCATCTAACGAGCTACGATAAGTAGAACCCATAACAACCGGTTCAATACGGCTGATGTTATAACCTGCTTCTAGCTTGGCACGATAAACACCACCACAATCTTTCACACGACTTGATAATTGAATATCACCTTCGCCATCAATCATCGTTTTATCTAGGTCAGCAATTGCAATATAAACAAATGCTTCTGTAACTTCTTCATCAGCAATCGTATTAACACCTTCAATGGCTTCTTTAGCACGATCAGTATTAATAGAAATGCCTTCCAGCTTACGCCATTCAGCAGTCGCACCTTTAGCTTTTGCTGCTTGGCGAGACTCTAAGAATACAACTCGGTCATCCATTGGTGCACCCGCTGTAACCTTACCACCGCCGTTTTCAACAGTCGGATAAGTTGCATCACCTTTATCCCATGCTGCAACATCCGCTAATGTCATATAGCTAGTTTCACCTTCTACATAGTCTTCAGTACCAATACCGTCAAAGTCAGCAATCCAGGCTTCGATAGTGGCATTGTCACCGCGACCAAGTTCGATCCATTCAACATCGAAGCCAGTGGTTGCAGGGTCGTTTTGACCAACGTCTTGCTTTAACTTAGCACCATATAAAATACCAGCACTTAAATCTTCTGGCGTATCAGCTACAAATTTAAACAGTACACCACCCGTATCATCTTGCGACATATACACGGTTTTACCGTCAGGCATTACTGTTGCATTTTCATGTTCAAAACGACCTAACGCATAATGTTTAACGACTTCAGGCTCAGCTTCTGTTGGCTTTTGTACTTCAGCGATATAACCATAACGATATGGGTTTGGTGCATCTGGTGCAGTTAACTGCCACATATAACCCAAGATACTTGTGTCAATTGCTGACTGATCATTCCAACTTGCACTCGTTGTAGAATCAACCGATGTGTTAACTATCCACTCTTCTGAAGTAAGCGGTGTATTCCATGGCGTCACAGAGCCAAAGCAGTTTGCCGCAGTACCGTGAACACCTTTAAAGTCAAGCATCATGGCATCATCAACTGACCACATGCCTTTGTCATCTTTAGTTAATGCTAAACGGCTCATACCACCTGGGTACATTTCCCAATTAGTGAACAGATAACCTTTACCCTCACCTGTTGGAATGAAACCATTAAAATCAGGCATATCGTTTTCTAGGATTAACTGATTATCTTGATGTGAATAGATATGACCTAAACCAGAAGATAATTTACCCGCATAAGTATCTCCAGTTTGACCAAGAATTTGATACTGACCGTATGCAGACATCACAGTTTGACGTTCTTTCTCGCTTGAAGGTACCGGAGAATCAACCAATGTTTTTGGTAGTTTATTAAAGTTAACACCTGCAAGAACACCTACAGTACCGGTATGGTATGTTTTGTCGTTTAAATCATCTTTTTCAACATTAGTATCAGAAGGGTGTTGCGCGTTGAAGAACAAGTCCCCTTCTTTCGTTAAGAAAATACCAGTAACTTCAGCACCAGTTGGCACAGTTGCTAACCGTGTTAACTTACCTGCAGTACCATCAAGGCCTTTATCGCCTTGCTCCCCAGCTTCACCTTGAACACCTTGAGCGCCAGTGTCACCTTGCTCACCCTGTGCACCAGCTTCACCTTGCACACCTTGTGCACCAGCTTCACCTTGCATGCCTTGTGCACCGTCATCACCATCAAAACATCCTGATAATGCAACCAAAATACTAAGTGTGACGGCACTTAGCTTTAGACTATTAGTTTTCATTTTTTACCTTGCTACGTTGTTTGTTGAGTTTAAAACGCAGGCTAGAATAGAGGCTCTATTTTAAAGTTAGGCTAAATATCCATTACAGTTCAGTGACTTAAAATGGTTAATTTGATGACACTCGTCATTTCAGACAAACGTATTTCTGCATTAGAAAAACAATATAAAACGAAGGGAAGACTAGATATTTTCTGACTTTAACAGAATAAAAAAGAGGCAATTAAGCCTCTTTTTAACATCTTTTTAAAATGACAGGTGTCTTTAAAAAGTCATACTGATCCCAATTGATGGCAGCGGCATATCGGGAAATTGATAGTCTTTTTCAAACTCAGTGTAAGCCGCGTTATATTCGAGCTCCTGCACTGCTCTAGAGCCATATACGTTTAACACTTCGATATACAAGTTGGTGTCTAGGCAAAACCACTCGGTTTTATAGTCTGCGCGAATATCTAACCGATGATAGTTACCCCACTGTTCAGCGTTAAACTCGCCGTAGCTTGGCACATAGAACAATGGCTCGTTGGTCGCGCTATTCGGTTCAACGTAAGGCGTTGCAGAATTCACTTGCGTGTATCTTCGGCCACTTTGGAAGCGCCACTTCGCGCCTATTTGCCAATTTTCGTCCCACTTATAGTCAAGTACGATATTTGCCACCCAAGGCAAATCAAATTCAGAGTTAAATTTTTGCTGCGTCAGCGGGTTGTCTCGCTCAGTTTTACTGTAGGCAATGCTCGCCCAACCAAACCAGTCATCTGAAAGCTGCTTATTCACCAAAAGCTCAATGCCGTAGGCTGTGCCACTGGCGACATCTTCAAATCGAGTAAAACCAGACACATCTTGAGCTAATGAACGCTTTTGCGCATTCGGGTTTGCGACTACAAGGTTATCAAGCTCTTTATAGAACAGCTCTGTTTTCATACTCAACCCGTCATCAAGGGTCGATTCAAGATTGAGTACAAAATGAGTTGCCTCACTGGCTTCGAGCTCAGTATTACCATAGCCTTCAATAAGGTATTGATAATCATCAATCAGTGTATGGTGTATACCAGCGCTTAAATTCAATTTATGTGCGTCGTTTAATCGATACCCCAAACGTGCACGTGGCTCCAGATAAGTTTGACTGTTGTTATTAGTGCCAAGTAGCGCAACCCCCACTTGGTAGTCCCAATTTGCACTTAAGTCACCATTCGCCGAAACATAAGCATGATATTGCTCAAATTTTAATGTGCCTTCTTCAGCAAACATATCGCTAAAATAACTCGGTGGGCACACTTCAAACTCTAAGTTACAAGGTAATAGACGCCCACTACTGACATAATCGACTTCTGTCGATTGCACCTTTGCGCCAAATAGCACGTCAACGTCTTCGCCTTGATACTGACTGTCAGCCTTTAAGATCACTTTGGTGATGTCTGCATCCCATCGAAACACATCTCCTTCTCGCTCTTGTTGGTTTTGCGTCAGTAAATTTAAGCTAGTGGTTGTTTCAAAATCACCATTAAAATTCTGCCAACTGATTGCTTGGCTATGAAAATACGTTTGATAACGTTCGCCCGATGCCAAATCTGGGTTTTTGCCTATGTCTCTGCCATCCGCATCGAAGGCTATCTCGATGTAATCTTTCGCACCACTGGCGGTCGCTCTGATCACATTGTTGTCGTCTAAATCCCAAATCAGTTTGGCTTGGTAGTCTCGATTTCGAGGTGGCACCGCAAAAGAGAAGTCTTCGTCCTCAATAAAGTTATCGACATAGGTATGCACTAAGCTCTCTCTAAAAGACACATAAAAAGCTGCATTGTTTGCAACGGCTTGCTCGTACAAAAAGCCACTTCTAAAAAAACTTAAATCTAAAACATTGGTTGGGTTATCTGCATCGGGATCTCTCAGCTCAGTTAAAATCACACCGCCATTTGCATTGGCGTATTGGCTCGACCACGCACCTGTTTTTAACTCAAAGCTTTCTATCAGCAAGGGGTTGTAAACACTGATCCCATCATTATGAAACACATAGCCCATCTCAAGCCCGTCAGTTAAATATAGATTGTCACTCACAGAGCTGCCGCGAATGGCAGGCTGTGCGACTGGGCCACCTGTACTGGGCGTTGCTAATACCACACCCGGTAATGCTTCAAGCCCTTTTAGTGGGTCATTTCCAGTGCCTGGTAAAGACAGTAATTTACCTGAACTGATTTTTATGCCATCAGGCTTAGTGGCCACCACTGTAATACTTTCTATCATTTTTTGTTCGTCTTGATTGTTCATCGTATTAGCAGCAGTTTTAGTCGACAGTGCAGTAACCAAAATAGCCAGAGTAGATTTAATAAAAGTCATTTTTGCATCCTTTATATGCGTTTATTTAATGTCAGTAATTTACGCTGATGCTGCTTTCTGGTTTAATTAAGCTATTGATTTATGTATGAATGGGCAGTTTTTTGTATGAATGGGCAATTTCCAATTGGCACCATTAGCCCTTGGCGTTATTTTGCCAGTATTGGCTTTTTTCTAGCTTGCCTTTTAAGTATCTCAGATGATGACAATGTCTTACCTTATTGGCTAAATTTCGTCGTTTGGCAGGTGCAAGTATTTTCTTGTTTGTCGTTTTTTATTGCCACACACAACTTAATGAAAGGCGTATTAGCAAGACAGAACGATCTGATTAAATTAACTATCAACTCAGTCATTGCGGTGACTGTCTATGTGCCATTTTCTTTGTTACGCGACGTATATATAGAGCAAGAAACAGCTTATACCCTATATGCGCTATTTGAAGAGTGGCAAAATATGGCGCCTGTAGCACTCATTTCATGGGTGGCGATAAACTTACCTTGGTTAAGTGGCTTTCAGATCAAACGTACTGAAAACACAACCCCATCATCAAAAGAAACACTTCAAACCTTTGATAGTATTGCTAATAAAAATAAAAACGTGACGATTGAGCCTGTATCGATTAACTCTGAATCTGCAGAGCCTACAGTTGAACCACAAGATAATTCCGCTACACAGCCAGAGAATGACTTTTTAAAAATCGCAAAAATAGACAACATAGACTCACTCATTTGCCTAAAAGCAGAACTACATTATTTGAAAGTCGTTACAGAGCAAGAACAACACCTGATCTTATACAACTTAAAAGATGCCATTGAAGCACTTTCAGACATCGGCCCAAAGCTAGGCGAAGGACAAACCCACCGTAGTTATTGGGTAAACCCCAATCATGCAGAAAAGTTACTCAGAAAAAATCGCGAGGGCGAATTGGTGTTATCGAATCAAGATAAAGTGCCAGTGAGTCGAACGAATATGAAGAAGGTGAAGGGGTGGTTTGAGTAGCCTTTGGGTTAGTTTAGACAGATAGATTTAGTAAGCAAATCTAGTATGAGGTTATTTTAAGGTCGCAATGGCCTAACGAAAATAGCCCACCTTAAAAGCGGGCATAGAATCGTTTGTGTTTTAAATAGGAGTTATCTGATTTATTTAACATCTAAATAAAAATGGTAACTCCCAATTTAAAATCGAAATATCAGATATTACTTGAACAAATTTGATTTACGCTTGGACACATCCTAGCCAACCACAACTGCCACCTACAACATTTGCCTGGCTGATATAGTTTGTACCTGCTCCCGCAACTTGAGGAGTTGCATTTAGAGGCAATGCTTTTTCATTTTTTGATAAGTTTTTAATTTTACTTTTCTTAATTTTAAGTTTCATCTTCATTTCCTTGTTTAATTTTAAAATTACATCTAAATAATTATTGGACATATTCATGGTTTAAGTAGAGTACTCAAACCCGAATTGTTACAGGTGAAATTACCAGTAAAATTTGCCAAACATTCAGATAGCTACAAGGACTAATTAAGCACTCTTTAGTGTTTAATTTAGTATCTCAGAAAGTAGCTTCATGCAGAATGGAAAATACTGAGGTTAATGGCAATGAAGAGTTTATGAATTTAATATTTAATAAAAATATAAATAAAATTCAATGTGTTACTAAAAAATATTTGTAACTAAAGACTTCCAAATTTAGCATTCCACGTGTTCAGTAAGATTATTTAATTGCTAATTTAAGCTGGAGTAAAAGTTTCACTGTAAAAAAGCATTTATAGTGTTCAATTTTGTTTAGTTAAGAAAGTTCGGTAAGACACTCAGTGATAATGTTATTAGACAAATTGAATACTTCTTCATATACACACAAAATTTTTTCATTGTGTAAGCTCACAACTAAACCGCTTTAATCATGCCCACCGAAGAGTTTCACTTTTTCAAATAGGCACTAATAAAACCAACCACAAAAAGCACGAAACTCCCACCTCATGCCTTTATCACTTTAAATATTACTAAACACCAAACCCACAGCTAAGCACTACTCACTTTAGTAAGCTGCTTTCGTTTTTGCAGCATCACAAATGGGGTGATCACAGCCATCAAAATAAATGCATAGATCATGTGAGCGCCTATGCCGATGGCAAGTGCTATGCAAAACCCTAGACCGAGTAAAATCATAGGGCGGTTTTTAACACTTAGTAATCGCCATGCTGCTAACATGGCCGCAGCGTAAATCACAACAAACACACCGTTCACCCAGTTAATTAAGTCTTCTAGGTCTTGTTGGCTGTAAAATGTGACGATTAAAACCAGTGCAATGACCAGCATAAGCGTGGTGAGCGCGCTTAAAGGCACATTAAATTCGTTTCGCTTTGACAAATAGCTTGGTAATACGCCCTGCTCTGAGAAACTACAGATCAATCGAGCTAGGCTTGCGGTATACACGTTAACGGTTGCCAGTCCACCAGCGACGCCTAATACACCGATAATATAATGACCGTTGTGACCAAATAATTCGTCGAAGAACGCATTGAACAGCCCAACCATGCTGAGTGACTCATTGTTCGGATAGGCGATGACTAATAAGGTACAGGCCACATACACTGCGCCAACTAATACTGTGCCGATGAGCATCGCTGGGATCATGTCTTTTTCTGGGTTTCTAAAGTCATCTGACAGGTGCGACATTGCCTCGACACCTAAGAAGCTCCAAAATGCGATCCCCGCAGCACCTAGCATGGCATAGGTATCAAATGAGCTGGAGTTAAAATTGACCGCAGTTGGATTACTTTTGCCAAATAGTAAGATCACCAAAGCTAAAATGATCAGCGTAAGCGCAAATTGTAATTTGGCCGACACTTGAATACCACGTAAATTTATTAGCCATAAAAACAATAAAGTAGAAAGCTGACCTAAGAGTAAAGCTTGCCCTTGTACTGGCACAATTTGTTGCACAAACATAAAGGTCATGACAATGGCAGCAGGTGCGCCAATTGGCACCACACACATAAACATTAAGCCAATCACTCGGCCTGCAACATTGCCAAATGCTTTTTCGACAAAATAAGCTGGCCCTGCCGCATGGGCAAAACGTGCGGCCAATTTACCAAAAATCAGCGTGACCGGCACAATTGCCAGAGTTAATAGTATCCAAGCATAGAGCGCACTAAATTCTGCTTGTGCCACAGTTAATTGTGGCAATATAAATACCCCAGTGCCCAACAAAGTGGTGGCCATCATGCCCGCCCCTTGCCAGCGCCCTATACCTTGTTTTTCTGTTTTCATTTCTCGTTACCCATTGTTATTATGGGGCTAGTATATAAATGTTCTTCATTGCATTCTGCGCAATATCACCCACTTTCAGCACATCAAACCGTCAAAATGACGGTTTTCCTGCAAAATACCTGCAATTTGATTATGATGTTCTTAATCGAATATTTTTACGTCAGTCACTGAGTACATGGTTTTCTTTAATAAAACTCAAATTAACTTAGCTTTGTTGAATAACATTTTTTGAAAGACCAGCATCGTTAGAACTTTGCCCAAAGCAAGTATGTAATCCTCTTTAGAGTATATGTCTGATATGAATAAATAGGTTTAATGGGTGAGTAATTAAAAGAAAGTGTGATGTCTGTTTAATTTGAACTAGCTCCTTGTTGAGCTAGTTCGTTGGATAGTTTATTCAAGCCAAGCTGGAAATGGATCCGGCAAGGATTTCCAAATATCTATGCCTAATTGCAATTCCTCGTCGCTCAATAGGCACTCATCTAGTTTATTGATGAGTTCGGCTTTATCTAAACCTTGTCCAATGAAAACCAGCTCTTGGCGTCTATCGCCATAGGGTTCAACCCATTGCGCTTCAATTGCAGAAACATATTCAGGATCTTCAGGCCACTCTTCACGAGGTACCGCAAACCAGAATAAACCTGCCTGACCATATCGAGCGATGCCGCCAGCTTGGCTCCAACTGCCAGCAATGTTAGGTCGGGTTGCTAACCAAAAAAAGCCTTTTGAGCGCAATAGTTTTCCTGCTTTGTCGTTTGCATGTAAAAAATCATAGAATCGCTTCGGATGAAATGGACGCCTACGACAATAACTAAAACTAGTTATTCCGAATTCTTCTGTTTCAGGCACATGCTCACCACGCATTTCTTTGAGCCAGCCAGGAGCTTGCTGCGCTTTTTCAAAGCTAAAACTGTTGGTATTTAAAATTTGTTTTAATGGAATTTGGCCATGTGTGATTGGGATTTGAGTTGCCTCTGTATTCAAACTACTTAAAATACTTTGTAGTTGTTTGAGCTCTTCGGCACTCACTAAATCTGTCTTACTGATCACGAGTCTGTCTGCAAACTCTATCTGCTCAATCAGTAGATCAGCAACACTTCGTTCGTCTTCCTCACCAAGGCTTTCACCAACTTCTTGCAAAGATTTTGCCTGATTGTAGTCCTTTAAAAAATTAACAGCATCGACAACCGTAACCATAGTATCTAACTTGGCGACGTTTGATAAACTTATGCCATCTTCGTCCTCGAAGGTAAACGTTTCGGCAACAGGTAAAGGCTCTGAAATACCTGTTGACTCGATAACAAGGTAATCATATTTATCAGATTTAGCTAAGCGAGTAACTTCCTCTAGTAAATCTTCTCGAAGAGTACAACAGATACATCCATTGCTCATTTCAACGAGCTTTTCTTCAGCTCGGTTCAAACTGACTTCGTTTTGTACCATTGCCACATCAATGTTGACTTCACTCATATCATTCACTATTACAGCGACTCGTAAACCGTCACGATTGTTTAAGATATAGTTGAGTAATGTGGTTTTACCTGCACCAAGAAATCCTGATAAAACAGTTACAGGTAATAAGTTTGTTGAGTTTAACATTGTACTTTCGCCCCAAGTTACAAGTGCTTTAGTAGGTTAGGATTCTTCTCGAATCTTTGCATAAGCATGCTCTGTAAGCTCTTTTGTTTGTTTTACATCTGCACAATATTCTGCTGTCGGCCTTGCTAAGAGCCTTTCTATACCAATTGGCTCCCCACTTTCTTCACAATAGCCATATTCTCCCAGCCTAATGCGCTCTAAAGATTCTTGGATCTTAGGAAGTAAACGCTGCTCTCTATCTACAATCCTCATCAGAATGGCACATTGCTCTTCCCAGGATGCCCTATCACTTATGTCTGTAAGCTCAGGACGATTAAGTAATTGTTCCTTAGCTTCTCTAATGTGTTCTCGCGTTATGTCATGAAGCTCAATTAAGTAATTTCGAAAGAATGAAAGCTGTTGCTCATTCATATAATCTGACTGAGGTGCCGCTTTTATCTCTTGTATTGATAAAGCACCATACACTTTATTTATATCTTGCATGTTAACCTCCTGATTGATTGTTATATTATAACGCAACAAAATGGGTGATCAGTTTGTTTGTTCACCGCCTATTTTTATCAAGCTCGTCAATGGGACTGATTGAGCTTTGCTATTTCTAGAAAGCCACTGTGTTTAAGATATAAATGAATGATTTAATGCAAAAAACTAAATTTATCTTTTTTGGGCTGTTATCCAAATTGTCAAGAAAACACTCGGTAGCAATTGTCGTTTCGACTTTAATGCTCGCTTGGTTGATTAGTCTTGAGTCTACGAAAGATCACTTAGTCGCAGACAAACAAACAGATATTGATGCAGTCATAACAGCCAAAACTAACTTAATCTCAGATCAAGTTACTGATCTTGCTGAGCAAGGTGAAACTGCTTCTTTTAAAGTAAGTTCAGAACCCGAATATCAACATGCTGAAGTGGTTATTTCTGTGGGGGATACACTGAGCGCTATATTTGAGCGCTTAAATATTTCACAACACACACTTTATGAAATCCTGAGTGCTGATGAATCTATATTGGCACTAGAGACGCTCAAGCCAAATAATGTGCTTATTTTTAAGTATCTTACTAAAAATCATGAATTACAGGAGTTAGAGTTATTCGTTCATGCTGGTCATCGTATCATTTATCGCCGTGCTGGAGATGGTGGCATAGAGTATGAAACATTAATTCAAGATGGCGAGTGGCGTACAAGACTCATTAGTGGTGAAGTAAATGGTAGTTTTTACCTCTCTGCACAAAAAGCTGGGTTGACTGAAGCTGATGCAGCTGTAGTTACTAACATATTTAAGGAACAGATCAACTTTACTCGCGCTCTACGAAGAGGCGATAAGTTTCAAATAATCAAAAATGAACAATTTGTTGATGGCAATCCTACTGGACAAGCCCACATTGTCAGTGCAAGGTTCCAACAAAAGACCAATGAATACACTGCTTTTTTATTTAATGATGGGCGTTTTTATGACAAGCAGGGTCATAGCTTAACAAGAGCATTTAGAAGGTTGCCGCTACAAAAATCGTATAGGGTAAGCTCTCATTTTAATCCCAAAAGAAAGCACCCTGTTACAGGTCGTATTAGGCCTCATAATGGGATAGATTTTGCCACGCCCATCGGTACTAAAGTCATTTCTACTGGCGATGGAGTTGTAACAAGAATAGGCAATCATAAATTCGCTGGAAAATATATAGATATTAAACACAGTAGTAGGTACAAAACACGATATTTGCATTTACATAAGATCAATGTCCATAAAGGTCAGTCAATAAAACGTGGACAAATAATAGCGCTTTCAGGCAACACAGGCCGTTCAACAGGTCCACATCTGCACTTTGAACTGCACATGAATGGTAGACCTGTTGATCCATTGAAAGCCAAAATTCCACTAACCTGCTCATTAACCAAAAGCGACAAAACCGCGTTCTTAAAGCTGGTTTCTATGCGAACTAATATGCTTGATAGTTTACTTGATCCTGAAATAAACAAAGCGCACGAAACCATGTTGACAGATTAAAGTGTTAGTTGAACTTACTATTCACCCTAGCTCGATATCAGAAGATAACTTTTTATTTAAAGCTCATCCGATAAAGCGAGCTTATCAATCTCCATATGCTTTTTAATAAATCGGATCAAACGCTTGTCTTTGTTTGGATCTAGCGGTAAATATTGTCCGTCTAAATATTTGCCTAATACTTTCTCAAGCAAAAAACTATACATTAATATGTCTTACTACTAGCAACACTTTTAGTAAGTTAAATTAATTAACTTGTTTATAAATTCTAGGAAGCTGTATGATTTACACTTAAATCAGGCTGAATATAAACAATTTATAAATGTAATATGGATAAATTCGACAAACTTATCATTGCAGAACTAAAGAAAAATGCGCGGCAAAGTGTGTCTGCCATTGCCGATATTGTCAGCTTATCTCGCTCTGCAGTCACTGAACGTATAAAAAAATTAGAACAACAAAGTGTCATCCGTGGTTATCAAGTTTTGCTGAGTGAATCACAAAAGGCTGGTGTCTCTGCATACTTTGAAATTCAACATCAATGCGCGCGTTGTTCTGAAGTCGTGCCTTTGTTTCAGGCAATTCCAGAAGTGGTCACCTGCCGTGGGATCACGGGTGATATGGATTTGTTGGTCTTTGTTCAAGCAGAGTCAATGCAGCGCTTGCATGAAATTCGTGAACACCTCGACGCCCAGCCTGATTTTGTGAAGATAAAAACCCATGTGGTGATGAGTGAGTGGATTGATAACCGAGCTGGATAACGCTCAAAAAACTCTTAGATTAATCCCAACATTTAATGATACTTAATCATTTTAGAAACTAAAACTGACATTAGCCTCGTTTGAGTCTTCTTATTCAGAATAACTAAATCGCAAAATTTTTGCTCTATCTATATAGATACCTAGGCGATGTCAAAACGCATGCGTGGTGCTATCGAAAAGTATTCTATGCCTCCAAGTAAAGAGGATAAGTATAAGCGCTCATATTAGACTATAAACGACCAAAATTTCTCATTTTTGTCTCACCTGAACTAAAATTTATCTATGTAGACACGCGACTTGGTGATGCGTTGTTATTCATTTTACTGCTCATTGAACTGATTTTACTCGCCCTCATCTTACTGCCTTTAGTGGCGCTAAGTGGCGACTATTACCTGCTCGACTTACTAAGTAACTTTCAACTTCACTTCTTTATATTGGCGCTGTTTTTTTGCATTCCATTGCTGCTAAAGTCGGTCAAATTAGGGGTTCTATCAGCTTTTCTCTCAATCATTATTTTTGCCAGTAGTCACCTTTGGTGGTTTAGTAATAAAGTGCCTCTATCATCAGGATATTTAGACACCTCCCACAAGCTGCATGTAGTGCAGGCAAATTTAAGTTACTACAACCCATTGCTTCGAACTGCGGTTGAAGAACTCATTGAACTTGGTGCCGACTTATATCTTTTTTACGAATTTAACCAAAAACAAAAGCCACTATTTGTTGAAATAGCAGATAAACGTTATACGTTTGGCGATGATGACTATGACAGCTTTCCTGATGGCATGGGAATAATCAGTAAATACCCACTTTCTAATATAAAAAAGCATAAGATTTTACCGATAAAAGGCTCTGTAATTACTTTAACTTTGCAATTGCCAAATCAAAAGCTCGACCTCATTTTATTACATCCCCCCTCACCGCGTTCCCCAGATAAATGGCAAAAACGCAATGTGTTATTAGGTAGTGTGCAACCTCTAGTTGAACTCGCTAGTAGCAAGCATATTCTGGTTGCCGGTGACTTTAATACAACACCTTGGTCAAGTCATTTCCCTCATCATCACCAAATAACCCCTTGCTATCAACAAACAGATATGTATGTATCTTGGCATGCATCTAAATACCTACATCCATATGGATGGTTAACAGGTTTGCCGATAGATCATTGTTTGACGAGTAAAAGCGTTAAGGTCTATCAATTCAAAACTCACTCTTTACCGGGTAGTGATCACCTAGCACTAGATTACAAAATATTTTTAATTGATTAGCGTTTGATCTTTTTTATCGCGCACGATATAGTCTTGCACAATAAAAAATAACAAGGTGCTCAATTTATGTTTTATGATTTAAAAGCGACAAGCTTACAAGGCAAACCAATTAACTTCTCTGACCTAAAAGATAAAGTTGTATTGATCGTTAATACCGCAAGTGAATGTGGTTTTACTTATCAATATGAAGGCTTGCAAAAGCTTCATGAAGAATACGCAGACAAAGGGCTTGTGATTATTGGCTTCCCCTGTAACCAATTTGGCAATCAAGAACCAGGTGATGCAAGTACCATTCAACAAGGGTGTTTAATTAACTATGGTGTAGACTTTTTAATTAGCGAAAAAGTCGATGTAAATGGAAAAGATGCTCACCCGGTATATCAATACTTAAAATCAAAAAAAACAGGCTTCTTTGGCAAAAACATTAAATGGAATTTCACAAAGTTTTTGATTAATCGTCATGGAGAAGTTGAAAACCGCTTTGCGCCAGTAACTAAACCGCAAGCAATCGCTAAAAAGATTGAAAAGCTGCTGTAAAGAGTATCAACATGCAAAACGATGATTTACTTAGATTAGAAAATCAGTTGTGCTTTCCGCTTTATGCCGCATCTAGGCTGGTAACGCGTCTTTACCAGCCTTTACTTGAAGCCCATGGCCTAACTTATCCGCAATATATTGTTTTATTGATCCTTTGGGAACAAGATGGTTTAACTGTGAGTGATATTGGTGACAAAGCCATGCTAAGCAGCAATACTTTGACACCACTACTGAAAAGAATGCAGACTGCCGAATTATTAGAAAGAGCAAGAAGCGAGTTTGATGAGCGTAAAGTGATCATCAAACTGACGGATAAAGGGCAAGCATTAAAAAGCGAAGTCGCTTGTATTCCTTTGCAATTACTTGAGAATAGTCGCATCGATATTGAAAAAGCTAAGCAGCTGAAAAGCCTATTAGACGAACTAATTGGTAAATTAGCATAGCCTTCAATTAAAAAAAGCGCGTTTATGAACCTAACTGTCAAACAAGTTTTCTCTGATATTAAACATATTTATCTTAATTTGGCTCAGGCGTATGAAGCTGAATTTTCAAAAATTGTGGGAAAAGTCCCCGATGAAAATGGCATTTTTCCATTAGACACACAATTAAATGAGTCCACTTTTGGCTTTGTTTGTTATGTTGAAAACGTACCCGCAGGCATTGCCGCAATATCACAAAATAGTGAATATGAATTTGAGGTATGCGAATTCTACATCGTACCTTATTTCAGAAAACAGAAACTTGGCATGCAGTTTAGCCACAAATTATTTGACTTATTCAAGGGTCAATGGCAAATCAAGCAGATAGCAGGTGCTGATTATGCCACTCAATTCTGGCAAGAAACTTTGCGTTGTTATCAAGTGGAGCAGTTTAGCGAAGACTACTTTACAGACCCATATTGGGGGAAGGTAACTAGGCAAAAATTCTCAAATCTGTAAATATAAGAAAAAACAATAATTAAAATTATGAAGGAACATAACTTAATCTTCTTATCTGCAAGCATTATCTTAATTGCTTTGATCGACTCTGCAGGAGCACTACTGGGCTTTTGGTCAATTGAAGGTCAAGAAAGAAATATCATCTTAACCATTGAAAGTATGGTGTTGTTTGCGTTGCTCATTAATAGTTTGATGATAAAACGGTGGGTCTTTAGAAATACTAAAAACAGCGCTATCATAAAAATCGCATGGCTCAGTTTTTTAGCGCTTTGTTTTTGCCTTTTGGGCGATGTCACTAACTTCAATCTTCCCGAAACCTTCTATCGGTATGAAAGCGTCATCAAACATGATTATTTAGTCGATTCTATTTATTTCTTTTTACCTGGCTACACCCTACTTTTGCTCGCTGGTATTCGTGCCATTGAATTAAAGAGCAAAGATAAACGTTTTATCAGATACCCTGTGATTGCTGGCTGTGTGGTCGGTATGATCTCAATGGTTATGATGCACCTACCAAATACTGGCTTGTTTATCACAATTAGTACGGGAATTTATGCCATGCTGATTGGTGTTGTTGGCTTTACTGGTTTTGCATTTATCTTGTCTTGCGGCGGTTTAAAAGCAACGAAGAACGAGTTACTGGTTGGCACTGGGTTTATTCTGGCAGCTGTTGCCGATGCCATCATCGGCAATTTTTGGATTTATGGAAATCAAGGTGAAGGCTTTTATCCGCTAGTCAGATATTTTAACTGGATGGTTTATATTACCTCTCAGTGCTTGGTGATACATTTACCGCATCTACTTGTAATAAATTCTAAGTATTCTCATGATAGAAAACAGCAAGATTAAACCCAGTGATTTTACCGAGGCAGAAATGAACGAACAGTACCAAGCAAATAATATTTTTGCGAAAATTTTAAAAGGCGAAGCACCATGTATTAAATTATTTGAAGATGACTATACGCTCGCTTTTATGGATATTATGCCGCAAAAAGAAGGGCATGCTTTAGTAATTCCAAAGCAAGCTGCCACAACCATTTATGACCTCACAGATCAAGCTTCATTAGCTTGTATGAAAACGGTACAGAAAGTAGGTAAGGCCGTTGAGCAAGCGCTAAACGTGCAAGGAACTTCGATTGTGCAACACAATGGCAATGCCGCTGGTCAAACTGTACCGCACTTTCATTTTCATATTATTCCTGGGTCGTTACACGGTCTAAAAGCGCACGCTGAAGTGAAGGCTGAACCTGAGCATATAGAAAAAGTCGCTCAGAAAATTAAGGCATATATATAACATATGCCTATTACACAAAATTAATCAGAGTTTCGTTCATGTGGTAAATCAGATAAGTACTCAACAAACTCCACTTCAAAACCATCTGGATCTATGAAATACAGGTTTTTTCTAAATGGATGTTCACTGCCTGTCTTATCTATCTCGAACCCCGCCGCTATCATTCTTGTTGCAAGCGCCTCAATATTTTTTACGACATAGGCAAAGTGCGCAAGACCCACTTGATGCCCTTCTAATTTGCGATTGTTACCTTCACCATGGTCGCTCATAGCTAAATAATGGTAATCATCACCAAAGTGTACCCAAGTGCGCTGTTTGCCATACCACTCCCCCTCACCTTTGCTGCGAATAAACCAATGTGGAAATGCCGCTTGATAAAACTTTAATGAACGTTCGATATTGCTGACGACTAAATTTACATGCTCTAAATACATAATGCGCTCCTTACTTATTGGCCATGGTTGCGTTAAAAAGTTGCGTGATTTTTTCGATTATTCTTGTCTGCTTCATTGTTTTCATCCTTTGATTATTTTCTTGTCTATTGATTTGATGAAGCTACTTTAAAAGCTCAAGTTAACTTGAGGTAAAGTGCAAATTTTCCGATTGATGAGATTGATAAAATTGATGAATAGCAGAAGAAAGTAGCTAAAAGCTAAAAGCTAAAAGCTAAAAGCTAAAAAAATACGAACATTCAGTTCCGAAAGTGACGAGTAATGATCTCTCCCTATCTCTAATATTTTATCCAGCAATTAAATAAACCATATTAGGAACGCATTATGTTTAAAGAACTACATCAACAAAAATCTCCCTTTCTACTTTGTAATGTCTGGGATGCAGCGAGTGCCCTTATCGCCGAAAAACTTGGTTATCAAGCTTTAGGTACATCAAGCGCAGCCATCGCGACATCATTAGGAAAAACTGATGGTCAGAACATCCCTTTTGAAACATTGTTGACGGTAGCAAAACAAATATCAGAAGTGACCACATTACCACTTAGCGTGGATATAGAAGCCGGTTATGCTGACACTCCTCAAGAAATTGTCGATAACATTGCTAAACTCGCAAAGTTAGGGGTGGTGGGTATTAATATCGAAGACAGTCAATTAATAAATGACTGCAGAACATTAGTTGATATGCATGATTTCAGTGAGAAACTGTCGCAAGTTAAAGTGCAATTGAATGACTCAAATATTGAGATGTTTATCAATGTTCGATCAGATACTTATATCGTTGATGCAGCCACTGCTTTACCGGAAACAATAGAACGTATTCGTAGATATGAAAGCGCAGGGGCTGATGGTATCTTTTTACCTTGCTTAACGGCTGCAGATGATATCAGCAAAATAGTTGCTAACTGCTCTTTGCCACTCAATGTAATGTGCATGCCGGAGCTTGCAAGTTTTGACCAACTTCATCAACTCGGTGTGAAACGTATTTCTATGGGTAACTTTGTGTACGATAATATGCTCGCCCATTTAGAAAATACTCTGTTATCTATAAAGCAACAAGGTTCGTTTGAACCATTAAAGCTAGGTTAAACTGTCAAAACTTTTAGGTTTCGTATCAGTAAAATGTCACTCTAATTTTTTTGATACGTTTTTCTCAACGCTCTTTTGTCTAAATTTTAGTCGCCCATTTAATCACTTTGAACTATTCATGTATACTGCGCCGTTTGAAAAATAATAAGCCGCAACTGCTGTGCATTCTCTAAGGAAAAGTAATGATTGATTTGAGTATTTTAGCGCTGTTTTTTATCGCCTCTGTTATGCTTGTACTTTCACCGGGGCCTGATCTTTTACTTATTTCAACTTACTCATCTTCAAAAGGCTTTAAAGCGGGTTTCATGCTTGCGATTGGTATATTGTTAGCTGGAATAGTACAAACCTTGCTAGTCGCCTTTGGGCTAGGCAAACTGATGCAACAAAGGCCACCAATTGCGATGGCGATAAAAGTCATCGGGGCACTCTATTTGACTTGGTTGGGGATTAACCTCATTAAAGCTTGGTACGCCAATCAAACATCGCCTAGTAACCCCTTGACCGTGTCTGAATTAAAGCCAATGCAACTTATGAGTAAGGGGTTATTGAATAACTTATTGAACCCTAAAGCCTTATTGTTTTTCAGCTTGTTTTTACCCCAATTTACCACTGACAACTCAAGTCTGACTGGTCAAATTCTCGTTCTCGGCACTTTTCTAAGCCTCATTGCTTTTGCTTGTAACACACTATTTTCGTTCGGATTTAGTAAAATTGGCGCTTACTTAGGAAATAAACTTCGCTTGGGTAAACATATAGATGGATTACTCGGCGTCATATTTTTAGGGTTAGCGGCAAGGCTTATGACACAAAAGTAATATCATTCAGAACTACACTATTTCTTATCATCGCCGTTTTCCTCTTTACGTTTTGGTTGCTCTTGCTTTGCTTTAGCGACATTTTTAAATGCAGGAGGAGGGATCGGAAACAATGAAATCAGTGGCATGAGCGCCATCAATAAATAAGCGCCTTTGGGCATTTTTTTGGCCCACTTTGTCGCGCTTCTTCCTAAGAAAACAAACAGCAAAATAATTAATACACTTAACCCTATGGTTAAAAAATCCATTTTAACTTACCAACATTCTGACTAATACATAATCAACTTAATTGTGCTCTTCCTCCTTTAATTCAAGTTACTACACATAAAATTATACTCTATAAGTAATTTCACTTTGACAATAAAGCTGAAAAGATCAAATATAAATAACAATCATTTTCAATTGCATTTTATATATTTACTTATGGATACCAATAACACGCTGATCCAGCAAGCTATGCTCACTTGGCAAAATACAATATGCGAGGGTAACAGCGCATTCGAAAACAATCGCTATATTACTGCAGACAAATTATACCAAGATAGCTTAGAACACTTAGCTAATATTGGTGGTTTCATAACTTCAAATACACCGCCACCTACATCTTGGGTTATTGATCAATTTGTACCAGCACTCGTCGTGTCGTACTTGAATTTGGTCGACTCTTCTATGGCTCAAGGAAAGCATGAAATTGCATGTGACATCTTAGTTGAGGGCTATAACGTGGTGTGTGATTGTGGACACTGTTTACTGAATACAACCCAAGACGAAAACCACTATTTATTCTCAAAACATTTGTCTCAGCTACAGCATCATTCATTTGCAATTAGAAAGCACCTTGCTCAATCACCAAATTTGCTGAACAAACTTGAAAAAATCTCTGAACCATATTCCGTCACATCGCTGACTTATCACTAATTTTTATCTATCAAAACCGAAGGAGTGCTTAATGCCATTCTCACTACCAAAACTAAATTATCAATATGACGCGTTAGAGCCACACATTGATACAAAAACCATGGAAATTCACCATACTTTGCATCATCAAACCTATGTAAATAAAGCAAACGAAGCGCTTGCAGGCACTGAGTTTGCTGAGAAAAGTGACGAGTGGTTATTAAGAAACATTCAAACTCTACCAGCCTCTCTACAAGGTGCAGTGAGAGATCATGTTGGTGGGCATAATAATCACAGTCTATTTTGGGAAGTGATGTCTGAAAATGGCGGGCAGCTGCAAGAAGGTAAATTAGCCGATGATATCAATAAAACATTTGGTAGCTTTGACACTTTCAAAGAACTTTTCATCAAAGCCGCACTCACACGTTTCGGTAGCGGCTGGGCTTGGTTGGTTGTGAACGAGCAAGGTGAGCTACAAGTAACCAGTTCACTCAATCAAGACAGTCCACTAATGGATAATCTAGTGCCTATTTTAGGCTTAGATGTATGGGAACATGCGTACTACTTGAAGTACCAAAATCGCCGCCCAGAGTATATTAATGCCTTTTTCAATGTCATTAATTGGGCCGATGTAGAACGCAGATACTTAGCTGCGATTTAATTGTTATGTGCTTCAAGTCATTCAACTTGGAGCACTCACATATCACACCATTCTTTTTAGCAAATCAAATTTATCAACATCATTTAGGCCAAGGTCTTCAAATTGCGTATTGATTTGGTTACTAAAATTGAGCCGCTGGTTTTCTTCATCAGGCTTGTCTTTGCCAGCCAGCAAATCGTCAATTTGTAGTTGTAGTTGCGCGCTTAAATCAGCGGTCATATTTCTTAACTTCTCTTTATCAGAGCGATGCAATGCTGAGTCTTCATCTATATCTTGCTCCGTTAAAGATAGCATTTCCATGCGCACTTTTAGTTCTTTATACTCAAGATAATTAATACCTAAGTTATTGAAGATAAGTGCCTCATTGATTTCTGAAGGTGATATTTCTACATCAATTGGCATTTCCATTATCTCTATCATGGTTTCTTTATAAGTGTCGATAGAGCGCTCTCTGTCACTTAACGTATCATCAACTCGCTCAGAGGCTTTGTCTTTGGCTGTGTTATAGAGTGCTTTTGCTTGTTTCGACAATGGAAGGTTTTTAGTCAAGAGAGCAACGGCTGATTACGGCTGAAATTCTTCTACTTTATTTAATTTATTCAACTGATTAGCAAACGAGTCATACTGGTTTAGACTGTTGTTTTGTGAGTCCGAATGTGCTTGATTAAAGCCTTGAGCGGTATACATACTGGTATGAATTTTCATTGCTATCACAAAACCTGAACGTAAAACTGAATTAACAGATGAGTATTCAGATAGGATTAGCAAGCCTTGTACCATGCAAAATCATTAGTAAAACACTGAAAAACGAGTTCAAGTCGTCATGTAGAGGCAATAACTTTCCTGCTGCAAACTTTTATATTCTGTTTGTTGCCGTGACACTAAGTTCTATGCTTTCAAACTTTGAATTGTTTTATTTCTTGCTTTAATTGCTCAGCCATATCTGACAGCTCTTCCCCCGAAACTGAATTATTTTGGGCACTCATTGAGATTTCATTAATACTTGAGTTAAAACCTTCAATTGAATTAGACATTTCACTTGTTACACAAGTCTGCTCTTCAGTAGCCGTTGATACTTGAATATTCATAGATGCTATTTCACTTACTGAGCTACTGATGGCCTGAATTTTTTGAGAGGAATACTCGGCCATTTCTACACTTTTCGATGCTCTATTTTCAGCATCTGACATAGCTGAGACAGCATTATTTGCCTGAGTTTGTAGTTTACTAATCATCTCTTTTATATTCTCAGTGGCCTTTTGAGTATTATGTGCCAACGTTCTCACCTCGTCCGCAACTACCGCAAAGCCTCGACCTGAATCTCCTGCTCTCGCAGCTTCAATCGCAGCATTTAGAGCTAGCAAGTTAGTTTGTTCAGCAACACCTTGGATCATCATTACTACTTGATTTATTTCTGTTGTTTGATTGTTCAGTTCATTAATTAACTGCGCATTATTAACCACTAACTCAGCAAGCTCATGAATTGCTCTTATACTTTCCTCAATGGTTTTTTGTCCTTCAATCGATAAATTTTCAGCGTCTTCAGCATTTGTTGCGGTACGAGATGCACTATCTGATACTTCAGCAATCGCAGAGCTCATTTCAGTAATTGCTTGAGCAATCATTGCTGTTTGTTGTTCTTGCTCTTGGGCTGAAGAAGCTATTTGACTACCTGATCTTGCGACTTGAGAAGATAATCCTGATAAGGAATCAATGGCCGATGAGATTTTACTTAACATGGCATTAAATTTGTCCATCATCATATTAAAGTCTATAGCTATTTTACTAAACTCATCGTTGCCATTTTCTTCAACACGTAAGGTTAAATCTGTATCTCTGACAACTTGCTCTATGGTTTGGCCCATTTTTGATAAAGGCGCATTGATACTTTTATAGATTAAGAAGCCTACTGATGACATTGCAACTACAATAACAACCGACAAAAAAATAAGAGAAAATTCCACTTTCTCTGCTTCTTCATCCCCTTCTATTTTTAACAATTGAGCTTGCTTCACCTGATAGTTAATTAAATCACCAAAACTTGCGCTGAGTGGATCAAAAGTGTTGTAAACTTCTTCCACAAACGATGAATAATCTTTTGAATTAAAAGTGCTCTCTCTAATCTCCGATAAATATAGCGCAATCAATTGATCCACTTTTTCTCGTTGTTGTTCAGCTGAACTAATAAGCCTTTTCTCTTCTGCACTTGTCACATTTTTTAGATATAACTGCCAATTTTTTCGGGCTACCTCTTGTGCTTTTAAAATATCAGCTATGGCTTGTTCTTTAGATACAGTCCCACCTCTAAGCTTGTGGAATGTGTCGACAATAATGACAGCGTAGTCGTCAGAAACGACTTTGATTTCTTGCATTGGAATGACACGAAGGTCGTATAACTCATCTAAATCATGAACGATGATTTTGACTTCTTTTAAGGTAAAAATCGTCGCACCTATAAACAAAATAATAGGCATACAAGCGAGTAAAATAAGTCTAGATTGAACGGTTAATGTATTTATCATAGTCAATGAGCATGAGTTTTTATTTTGATTAAGTATTGACCACAATCTAAGTAGATGCAAAAAAGGAAGTTATAAAACCTGATTTCTGTCCTTCAATTTAAATAATCTTTACTAAAATTAAAAAAACTGAGTGGAGAGATTAACGTGAAATCAATCATAATATTTATCACTGTTTTGTGTTTCTCATTTACTATCAGTGCTAAAATGTTAAATGTATATACTGAAGAGTTTCCACCCTACCAAGTAAGATTATCTCCAAAAAATATCACTGGAATTTCTACCACATTGGTTAAGGGGCTTCTTGATGAAGTTAATATTCCATACAAAATTCACGTTTTACCTTGGTATCGTTCTTACCATAATGCATTAAAAGAAAAGAATGCATTGCTTTATTCTGTGGCTCGTACAAAAGAGCGTGAGGATATATTTAAATGGATTATGCCTTTATGCGATATAAATGTTTCTTTTTTTTGGAAAAAAGATAACAACAAGATTTCTATTTCTTCTGTAAAAGACGCAAAAAAATATGTTGTTTCCGTTGCCTCTGGTCAGCCTAGTGAGTTATACCTAAAGAAACATGGCTTTAGTACCGATGACAACTTAGTCATTCTAGCAAGCCATGAACAAGGGTTAGGTCTGCTATCCAAAGGACGAGTAGATGTAATTTTTGCAGCTGATCTATTTATTAAAAACCTTACTCAAGAAGAGTTTTTTAATAAATTAAAGCTAGAAAGTTTCACTATTAAAGCTTTGAGTAAAAAACTTTATCTAGCAGCAAATAAGTCTTCTGATCCAAATTTAATTCAATCTTTAAAGAGAACAGCAAAACTTCAAATGAATAAAAGCAAAAAGGACAAAGTTTGTAGTGATATTTCAGATTCGTAGTTTAAAATCTGAATCATTTGGAGGATTGCTATAACACTGCTTTTTAAGCTAAGAATATTTGGATATGTTTTACTGAAGCAATTAAGCTTGCATCAAACTCATGTAAATCAGTTGATGACTTTTTACAGAATACATAAGTTGTCTAATTGTCTAATTGTCTAATTGTATTGTTAAATCAAGCAAAAAAGAGGGAGCTATTGATTTTTGAGATGTCAGCAGCACTAATCAAATTATGAGCTAACCCAAATATGCAATCAACTGTTCAAAACACTCATTCATTAAAAACAAAATTTAGAACAATTTAAACGTATACTTGAATCAATTAAGAAGCATTGTTGGAAGAAGGCTACTCTTTAATAGAAACGGCTTTAAAAGTATGACCGAAAGCAGCAAAAGGTAGAGATATACATTAATTTTATCGTAACACTGCTTCTTAGAAACAGTGTTACGGTCTTGCTACTTCATCTAATTAGTTTCTCAATTTATGTAAATTTTATGCTGCGTTCTTAAGGTTTACACTACCTTGAAAATGATTGCCACTGAGCTTGGATTTCTTCAATCACTGAAGGGTCTTCAATTGTTGAAGGGACTTGAATTTGCTCACCATCAACTAACTGACGTAAATTTTTACGAAGTATTTTCCCCGAACGGGTTTTAGGTAAACGTTCTACAACTTGAATGGTTTGCAAACAGGCAATTGCACCAATTTGAGCACGAATAGATGCGCGGATCTCATCTGCAATTTCATCATCTTGTTTGACGTAACCTTCTTTTGTTACCACCATAGCAACGGGTACTTGCCCTTTCAGGTTATCTTTACTGGCAAACACCGCGCACTCAGCCACACTTGGATGTGCTGCGACCACTTCTTCCATTTCTCCGGTTGATAAACGGTGGCCTGCCACATTAATCACGTCATCGGTTCGACCCATGATAAACAAGTAGCCATCTTCGTCGATGTAGCCGCCATCACCCGATAAATAATAGCCTTTGTATTGAGACAGATAACTTTGCTTAAAACGATCGGCATTGCCCCAAATTGTGGTAAGACACCCAGGTGGTAGTGGTAATTTCACCGCAACCACGCCTTGTTCATTCGCTTCACATTGGCTGCCATCTACATCAAGAATGTGAACTTGATAACCTGGCGTTGGTACCGTAGCACTTCCAGCATTGGTGGGTAGTTGCTCAATACCCACTGGGTTACAAGCAATTGCCCACCCTGTTTCCGTTTGCCACCAGTGATCAATCACTGGGAGGCCTGTTTTATCTTGTAGCCACTCATAGGTTGCTGGGTCTAGTCGCTCGCCTGCTAAGAACAACCTTTCTAAACTAGACACATCATATTTAGCCAATAGCTTGGCATCTGGATCTTGCTTTTTAATTGCTCTGAAAGCCGTTGGCGCACTAAACAATGTATTCACTTTATACTCTTCTACCACTCGCCAAAATGCGCCAGCATCTGGTGTAAATACAGGCTTGCCTTCGTATAAAACCGTGGTGCAGCCGTAAATTAACGGCCCATAAACAATATATGAGTGGCCGACGACCCAGCCTATGTCAGAGAAGCAGCCCAAAATACTTGTCCTGGCTGCATGCCATACACTGTTTGCATGCTGTAATTAAGTGCCACCGCATGACCACCCTGTTCACGTAAAACGCCTTTCGGAGTGCCTGTGGTGCCAGAAGTATAAAATATAAAGCGGGTGAGTTGCAGGAAGTGGTACAGCATCTGTCGGTTGTGCTTTTTCAAGTACGGTTAGCCAATCTAAATCGCGCTTGACTTGTAACTGCGCTTGGGCTTGTGGTCGTTGGAAGACCACGCAATGAGCCACTTTGTGCTCGGCAAGCTCAAGCGCCTCATCGAGCATAGGCTTGTATTCAATTATACGGCTAGGCTCAACGCCGCAAGATGCAGTTAGCACAAGTCTAGGTTTGGCATCATCAATGCGCATTGCGAGCTCACGCGGGGCAAAGCCACCGAAAACCACTGAGTGAACGGCGCCAATTCGGGCGCAGGCTAGCATAGCAATAGACGCTTCGGGGATCATCGGCATGTAAATAACCACGCGGTCGCCCGCTTCTACCCCTAAGTTTTTTAAGCCACCAGCAAACAAGCTAACCACTTCATGAATTTGGTTATAGGTGTATGTTCGTTTTTGCTCAGTGACTGGTGAGTCACAAATAAGTGCCAACTGCTCGCCTCGTCCCTGCTCAATATGATGATCGAGTGCCAAATAACAGGTATTCAGCTCGCCATCTGCAAACCAATGGTCATGTTGCTCATGGCATTGGCTGACACCTTGAGTAGGCTGTGTGTGCAAATTCAGTTTTTGTGCTTGTTTAAGCCAAAATGCCTCTGGATCTTGTTGAAAGTCTTGATAGTAAGACTGATAGGATGAGTTTCTTGTTGTCATAATAGTGCCTTTAATTTCGCCAAATAACCTTGGTTAATTTATGGTCTTTACACTCTCACGCTAGTTTACGCTGACGTTAAAGGACACTAGACTTTAGTAGATTTACCCTAATTAAACGATGAGTTACTCAACTTTTGGATAATGCTCTCTTGAATATTTATTATAAATATCATCAAGATAGCCTCTGAGTTCTGAAGCTGTCAAATAATCAGCAATAACGACATCGTATACTCGACTACGTATGCCAGTTTGCGACTCTTTATAAAGTCGTCATTGCTCTAACTCTCTTCGCACTGACATTAGGCTACCAAACACATTAATAGTGCACGTGATACCTCAGTGCTTAATAGTTAACGGTTTATCTTTTACGCCCGCATAAAACACCATGATCTCAGCATCCTCTATGCCAGTACTAGTCCCCAAATGCCACGTATCGACCACTTCAACAATAGGATCGCCCGCTTTCATCAGTAACGTTTCACCCTCTTTTGTTTTTACCGTCAACTCACCTTTTAATAACACACCTACGTTAATAACTGGGTGTTGATGCATAGGTAAAGTCGCACCTTTGGGAATAGTAATACGTAATACTGTCACTTCGGGCTGACCTTGAGGGTAAAGTGGTAGCTTAGTGCCATTCCAGCTATTTGAGGATTTCACAACCTCAACTACCTTGATTTCACGATTGGTTTGCTCAGTAGATACACAAGCAAAAAGAGGGAGTAAGCACAGAGCTAAGAAGCTATTTTTCATTTTATTAATTCAAATGCGTCGCAATACGTTCCTTGATGATATCTTAATTGCCAGCCTACCTCGGTTTGTTGCCAGAGTGAAGCCCGCCTTGAAAAAGCATCGACTTTTCCTCCCTCATATACCCAAGCGGCTTCGTAAGTCAGTAACCTTGAATCATGCCCAACTGTAATACATTGAAAGTTTTGAGAATGCACACAACCTGCTTCATGAGGTTCAAAAGCCAGCATTTCTAAAATACTCTGAAGATCATAACGTTTGCCTGAAGCCCCAACCTCTACAAACTCAGGGTGGAGAAGACGCGTAACTTGACTGACGTTTTGTCTCACTTCGTATTGATGGAGTGCAACTTCCTGTGTGATCAGAATATCCATATATTTCCCCTGCTAAACTTACAAACTCTAGCAAAGATTATCATAATGCATTTAAATGTTTTTGTTTCAACTTGGGAAAGTCTGTCCGATTTTTATATTTTAAGTATAAATTACTAAACAAAGCCGTTTTTGAAAGCTTATCCAATTCCATTAAAAATTGACGACCAGATTGCTGCTCTGATGCTTTACAACAGGACTGATAGGCTTTGATCAGCTCTGCAATGGTTTGATATTGAGCTTGCTGCAGTTTGAGTTGATATTGCGCTTCTATAAAAAATGCCACACCACTCCAATACACCCACTGCTGAGCGTTGAGTTGCCACATATTACTACTCACACTCGCTAAACGCGCATCTTGAAGATGTGACAACCGATAGGTGTTGGATTGTCCCCGCTCAAGCCCTGCTTTGAGTCGCATCATCATATTGTCATAGGTAATAATGCCACTATCTTTCATAATTTGATTTTGCAGTAAGGTAGCAAGCCCTTCAGTCAGCCAGAAATCTTTGTAATCTAAAAGTGGATGATATAAATGCGCTAACTCGTGATACAAGGTCCAGTCGTTTTTTAATTGTTTGAGACTCGAATAGCGACTAAATTGAAGCTCTACACCATCTAACTCACCGCGAATGACTTCGGCCCAAGGCACTGGTTCAAAAGCAAAATATTGTGGTTTCAAATATATTGGTACGGCTTTTTGGATTAAAGGCCCGAGCGTTTTTTCAGTTGCATCTAAGCCATGATTTATCCAGCTTTTCACTTTAGTTTGCTGCGCTTCATTGAGTTCTGACAAGCCAATGAAATCAACTTTTGTATGCCCTAACCTAGCAGCAAAGCTGTATTGAGAAAAAACAATTATCATACACAACACACAGTAAACACGTTTCAAACGCTACCTCGCAGCAATTAGTTTCAGTTACCCTGAAACATACTCTTTCTAAACTATTTTAGATGACCTGTAAAAGCGGGTTTTACATTCAGTGCCGTTTTTGGCTAGTAGTCTGGCGCTATCTACATATAATGACGGCAAGCATATTTAATTGGAGCAACTATGCTCAGTCTCGAAATTTGTCAAAAAGCGCGTTTTTCAAGGGATCCTCGCTTTGATGGTAAGTTCTTCATTGCGGTTAAAACCACCGGGATCTATTGTAGAACCATTTGCCCTGCATCGCCGCCGAAAGAAGAAAACGTGGAGTATTTTAAAAATGCTGTACAGGCCGCTGAGGCAGGCTATCGTCCATGTTTACGGTGTCGCCCTGACAGCGCACCGAGTTCGGCTGCTTGGCAAGGCAATGGCGCAACATTAAATCGCGCAGTTCGCTTAATTGATGAAGGGGCATTACAGACTGGCTCTATTGTTGAACTCGCTTCACGATTGGGTGTCAGCGACAGATACTTAAGAAGACTATTCAACGAACAAATAGGTGTTTCTCCAAAAGCTTATGCACTTTATCAGCAGTGCTTGTTTGCCAAAAAATTACTACACCAAACCAGTTTACCCATTACCGAGATTGCGCTCGCCAGTGGCTTTGACAGTATTCGCCGCTTTAATGACTGTTTCAAACAACAGCTTAAACTCACCCCCACTCAAATGCGTAAACAGACAAGTAAAAATAATGCAAAACTAACCTTGAAACTGTCGTATCGCCCACCGTTTGATTGGCAAAAAATGCAGCGCTTTTTATCTGCCAGACTCATTCCAGGTCTTGAATGGATTGGCGAAAATTTTTATGGCCGTAGCTTTATTTATCAAAGTATTAAAGGACAATTCACCGCTCACCATCAAGCTGAAAAGAACCAATTCTTGGTCGAGATTAGCCTTGAAGATAACCGTGTTCTCAAACCTGTGGTCAGTAATATTCGCCGCGTGCTCGATTTAGATGCAGAGCTCGAGCAAATAGAGCAAGACTTAACTGACGCGCTTGGCACAGATACGCTGATCCGCTCTGGGTTACGCTTGCCCGGTATTTGGGATGTGTTTGAAGCGGGTATGCGCGCTATTTTAGGCCAGCAAATATCGGTGACTGCTGCTAAAAATTTAGTGATTAAACTGGTTGAAACCTTAGGCGAAAAAGAAGCCAATGACCAAGAGACGCATTGCGAGAGTGTGCTGTACTTCCCCACAGCAGAAGCCATAGTGCAAAGCGACTTAGCATTTTTTAAAATGCCCGAAAGCCGCAAACAAACCATTGCGAGGTTTGCTCAGTTTGCAGTAGACAAACCTATTGAAGCACAAAACCCAGATAATTGGCTGGCACTCAAAGGGATCGGCCCTTGGACAGCAAATTATGCCAAAATGCGCGGCTTAAGCGACCCTGATATATTTCTCGCTACCGATCTTGGAGTGATTAAAGCACTAAAAGCACACGCTGATTTTGACTCTGACAAAACCGCTCCTTGGCGAAGTTACCTTACTTTTCAACTATGGGACAAACTATGATGTATTGCGATTACTTTGAAAGCCCGCTTGGCAGGATGGAAATAAAAGCAACCGACGAAGGGATATGTCAGGTCATTTTCTGTGGCGAACATAAAGAGCCCACAGTACCTTCAAGAGTTATCACCCAGTGTATTGCACAACTTGAGGAATACTTTACTGGTACTCGCCAAAGCTTTGATCTCCCCCTTGATCCCGTGGGCACTGAGTTTCAAAAATCAGTCTGGCAAGCGTTGTGCGAAATTCCATTTGGTCACACCCACTCTTATTTTCAGCTCGCAGAGCAGCTTAACAATCCTAAAGCCGTGCGCGCCGTCGGTGGGGCTAACGGCAGAAACCCAATAACTCTGATTGTGCCCTGTCATCGAGTTATTGGCGCATCGGGCACGTTAACGGGTTACGCAGGTGGCGTTGAACGAAAACAATGGCTGCTCGCACACGAAGGCGTACCAGGATTTGCCAAACCACTTGCACTGGATGAAGTCATTCATACCCGACAAGATAAGACGCAATTTTTACGTTAATATCACTGGGAAAGAGCGATCTAAAACTATCTAACTATCGTAGTTACAGAAGTTTAGCATTTTGAAGCACTTAGTTATTTCTATGGATAAAAGTAAATCAGTTCCAACTTCTCGTTTTTCTCGACTCAGTAAATTCGGTTTACTCGCTTCGAAAGTGGCAGGCAATGTATTAATAGACAGCGCAAGGTCAGTCGCCAAAGGTGAAAAACTCGATAAACAGTCGTTAATTTTATCTCCCAAAAATATTGAAAACTTAGCTGAGCAGCTCGCTCAACTTAGAGGTGCAGCCATGAAGTTGGGGCAGCTTTTATCTATGGACTCGGGTGAGGTTTTGCCTCCTGAATTAAGTAAATTATTGGCAAGGCTAAGATCTGAAGGTCATGCTATGCCCCATAAACAGCTAGTCGGTGTTCTTAAATCACACTGGGGAGATAACTGGCTCAACAAATTTTCACACATTGAGCTTAAGCCATTTGCTGCTGCTTCAATTGGCCAAGTACACAAGGCGACACTCGAAAACGGCCAAAAGTTGGCGGTAAAGATTCAATACCCGGGGATCGCAAAAAGCATAAAAAGCGATGTCGATAATCTTGCAAGCCTTCTAAAAATGAGTGGCTTATTACCCAAGCATATCGACATAGCACCACTTATTGCCGAGGCAAAACAACAACTTTTAGACGAATCTGATTATCAACTCGAAGCTTGTCACTTACAGCACTATCAAGAGAATCTTGCAAGCTTCGAGCAATTTAAGATACCCAAGGTGATTAACGATTTAACCACTGAGCAAATTCTCAGTATGGAATTTGTTGAAGGCATTGACTTAGAAGCCTGTGTGTCTTTGCCGCAAGCCCAACGTGACGCCCTTGCTAGCAACTTAATCTATTTATTCTTCTTTGAGCTCTTAAAATTTAATACTGTGCAAACAGATCCTAACTTTGGCAATTATCTTTATCAGCCCGATACCTGCAAAATAGTATTACTCGACTTTGGCGCAACTCGAGTGCTTACGCAGGTCGTCTGTAATGGTTATTTTGCGCTCTTTTCGGGTGCCCTATCTGAAAACCGTAATTTAGTTGCTTCAGCCGCAGAACAAATTGGTTACTTCGATTCAGAGATCGACTTGGAATATAAACATAAAGTCATAGATATTTTTATGCTGGCTTGCGAGCCACTCAGACAAAACATAGCCTATGACTTTGCTGCGAGTCCTCTTGCCAAACAAATTCGTGATAAAGGGCTTGAAATGAGCACCGATAAATCCAAATGGCACTCTCCACCCATCGACGCACTATTTATTCATCGTAAACTTGCAGGACTTTATCTTATCGCCGCAAAGCTCAATGCCAAAGTAAATGTACAACAGTTGTATAAATCTTTCTTAGTACAGGCAAAACTGAATCAAAAATAATACCAATCCTCTTAATTAAGTGATCTATTTTAAGGCAAGGAAAATTTGTCAGTAACAAGGCGAAATTTTGCTATTTAGTTGCTCTAAATAAGAAGTTTTCAACGAAGTTAGCGTCAGTTTTAGTCCCTCAAAACGATTGAGTATTATTGAGGATTGCGTGTAGCATGGGGTAATCACCTAAACAAGAAGGAATACCCCATGAATTTAAATCAGGTCACATTACCAGTTAAAAATATGCCAATCGCTGTAGAGTTTTACCAAACTCTTGGCTTCAAGCTTATTGTCGATACCCCACATTATACAAGGTTCAAGTGTCCTGAGGGCGAAGCGACTTTTTCACTTGCCTTGGAGGACAAAGATTTTGACAGTGGCACCACCGTTTATTTTGAAAACGAACAACTAGATGAATGGGTTACTACACTGCAAGACAAAGGCATCGAGTTTGCGCAACTCCCCACAGACGAACGTTACTTATGGCGCGAAGCCATATTACTTGACCCGTCTAACAATAAAATTAAACTCTACTGGGCTGGTGAAAATAGGTTAAATCCACCTTGGCGCGTTAACCCAGATTAGAGCGAATGCGCTGTATTTCTTATACAAGAAATCTTAGCCCCTAAACCTATGTGATGGCAGCAGTAAATGGCCAATAAGCGTTACAGTTTCGACTCTAATTGCACGAAACACTCGGAACCAAGGCATTATAATCTAGCCTCGTCATAAACAGGGGGTGCTCTTGTACTGAATTAAATTGACCATCGCCATAATTTTTCTTCTAACTTTAATTACATAAAATTAAAAGCTTGCGTTATCCCTAATGCAAAAATATTCCGAATAATTTAGCCATGAGGAACACCTTGTCATCTATTAAATTTATTTTTTAGATGAAACTTAAGCTTCGTACTAAGCTGACAAATTATTTAAAAAACACCTTTACCTAAAGTTAAGTTGAGCTTTTAAGCTGCTTGCAATTACAAACTAAAGGAAGCTAATAATGGCAAATACCCTCATACTTTTCTCTAGCGCTAATCAAGCAGGAAACACCTATCAACTTACTCAAGCTGTGCGATCACAGTTAGATGAAAACCATACCCGCTACTTTAATTTAGACGCCCATAATTATGCCGACTACAACTATCAAAACTTTTACAGTCGAGACGACTTTTACGACATCGCTGACGCCCTAGCATGGGCTGACAATATCGTCTTTTCTTCTCCGGTTTACTGGCACAGTGTCACCTCTAATATGAAGCGCCTAATTGACCGCATCACCGAATTGACAGAAAACTCTGAGATCAAGCACATAGGTAAGGGGCTAAAAAATAAAAAAGGATTTGTGCTTACGACCTCAGCTAGTAAAGAGGTTTGTCCTGTTTTTGCAGGTTTTTTTGAGAAAATATTTCATTATTTTGAGATTGAAATGCGTGAATTATTTCACATAAATTGCAAAGAAAAGTTGAAGCTTCCTGCTGAAGCTATCGCGTCCTTCACAAAGAAATTAAAATAAATCGGGATTCTAAGAAACTGACTAAAACACCTTTCTAATCTTTGCGACAGCCTTTATGGATATAAGATTAGAAAGTGCTACTTTGAAAACCTTTTCACTATTATTGCTCGTTAACTCTCCCTCCCAAAAATTAATCATATTTTATTAGTTTTATGACATATAATCTTAATAAAAATATATAATACTGACTTTACATATATACGAGGATGTTACGATGTTTTTAAAGAACCTCAGTGTTAAGTCACGCTTGTTTTTGTTAGTTGCCCTGCCTTGCTCTGCTTTTTTATTACTTGCCGTCATTACTCTATTACTGACCAGCCATTTAGTTTCTGGTATTCAAAGTATCAATAACGACAGAGTTGTTCCATTAAAACAAATTAAGGTTGTCTCTGATAATTATGCGGTCAGTATTGTTGATAACTTGCACAAATATAATGCAGGTCTAATGTCAAAATCGGCACTGCTAAGCTCAATAGACGAAGCTGAAAAAATTGCAGCAAAAAACTGGTCTGACTATTTGCAAACCGAATTGACACCAGAAGAACAGAGACTGATTAGAAATAGCGAAGCCTTATTCGATGACGTCAAACGACGAGTTGAAGACTACAAATCTAAGCTTAGGTATGACCAAGCATTAGCGTCGTCATCACAAGCTTTTGTAAAAGAACTTTATGATACATTTGATCCTTTCAGTTCAAGCCTGAATGCCTTAATTGACCTACAACTTAATACATCACAAAAGTTTGCTGATACAGCTGCTGCTGATTATAAACGAGAAGAAAGGTTAATGATTTTGGCCTGTATTATTTTACTAGCTGTAGTCATTTTTTTAGCTACTGCAATCAATCGTTCTATCATTACACCGCTTAATAATATTAATAGTGTTATGGCTAATATTGCCAGAAATACCGACTTAACATTGCGCGTAGACGACAATGGAGAAGACGAATTTGCTCAAACAGCCGTTAGTATTAATACCATGTTAGCCCATTTTAAAGAGCTGATCACCGAGTTACTTAGTCTTGTCTGTACATTAAGGACACAAACTGAAAGCTTATCTGAAAATAGTTTATCAATAGCTAGCAGCACCGATCAGCAACAACAGCAAACTACTATGCTAGCCACTGCAATAACTCAAATGAGTGCAGCGATTAAAGGAGTTGCAGATACCGCAGTGAGTACGTCTCAAAAAGCCAATGAATCTGATGATGTTGCTCAGCAAGGGCTGCAGAGCGTGCAAAATAACATTCAAGCCATTAATCAACTTCATGAGCTGCTTAATCAAACAAAAATAGATGTTGATCTTTTGAGCGATAAAACCAATGAAATTAACAGTGTGGTTCAAATCATCCAAAGTGTGGCTGAGCAAACAAATTTACTTGCTTTGAATGCCGCAATTGAAGCTGCACGTGCTGGAGAATCAGGCCGCGGTTTTGCTGTAGTAGCAGACGAAGTAAGACAACTCGCTCACAATACACAAAAAGCTACCGAGCAAATCAGTGCAATGATTGTTTCTTTACAAGACGCATCAAAACGCACAGTTAACAGCATGGATGAAGCCGCTGAACAAACTGAAAAAAGTGTCTCAATAGCAGCAGGCTCCGCTGAATCAATCCAAAAAATCACTTCAGCTATTACAGAAATTGCCGACTTAAATGTGGTTATTTCTACCTCAACTGAGGAGCAAACCACGGTCGCAAACGAGGTGTCAGAGAATATAAATCAGATAACGTCTAGCATCAAAGCTGTAGCTGATAGTGCTTCCGAAAATGCACAAACTAGTCAAGGGCTTAAATCAATCGCAAATAAACTTGAAGACGATATCACTAAATTCAAAGTGTAATAAACCTATTCCCGAGCATCCAAGGCGTACACTTTACGCCTTGACCACTTCTTTTCTTATCTTACCTATTTTTACTAGCTTTTGAGGTGACTGAGCACGAAAAAGGCCGACTTTGTCTCCAATCTATAGCCAATGAGTAAAATCAATTTACAATGCATATTCACTATAAATTGAGTAAGAGTCAGTATGTATAAAGCCGTTTTTATCGCAGCCATCTTGTTTGTGATCGCAGCCATCGTGTTAAATAACAATTTTGAGCAATTCGAGCACAATAATGCCGTATTTGTATATGATGCATCACACGTTGACACCACTAAAGCAAAACAAGTCCATGACTTTCTTATAAACCAACAAGTTTATGATGGAAGAACTGGCGATGTATTACTGCTGACAAAAACAAAAACCGGCATATGGGTGATTAAGTTTCCTGTTTACCAAGGCGGTGAAGTACCAAAGCAAGTGCTAGAACAAGTTCAGGCGTTGACATTAAATATTAAACAAGGTGTACTGAATAATGAGCCTGTAGAAATTCATATTACGAACAGTGGCTATCAATCTGTACAGTTCTTTAAGGTTTAGCAGTATTACAAAAAGTTGCCTTTGGTTTTGATCATTTTATCAATAAACAAAGGCACATCATTCACTAATCTTGAATATCGCTTGCACTTTCACATCATTAGATACTCACTACTAAATACATATTCGGATTTACAACTGTCTAAAAAGCGTCTAACTTGTACCTTTTACAGACAAGGATATCGATATGAAAAAAAACATAGTTGTCGTATTTCTGATGTGCTGGCTTGCTGGGTGTGGAGGGAGCAATAATGACACAAGTCAGAGTCCCTCGTTAAGTGAAAATGCCTCTCAGCCGCCTCCAGTTAATACCCTGCCTTCAAACCCGATTGAAAAGCCAACCATAGATTATGATGAGCAGCTCTTAATAGATATTGAAGAATTTGTGAAGTTGGCGCATGCAGTGCAGTACTTTTACCCTTCAGAAGAAAGTAAAAACTCTGATTGGCCATTATTCATTGCAGAAAGTATCATCGAGCTAAGCCAAACTCCCGTTAACGAAAGGGCAAGTAAAGGCATAGAGTTGGTAAGGCAAATTGCGCCTTATTTAACTTCAATTCAAAATCAATTACCGAACATTGACGAACAAAATCAAGCTTCTACTTGGCGTCAAAATAGCCCTATTGATGAAGATGTATATAGTCGAGCACTCATAACGAGTAGTTATCGAGCTTTACAAACTGAAAGCTATGTCAGTAATCACCTTTTTACAGAGCTAGATTACCATCAAACATCAGTATATTTGCCTTTATACCTTCCTAGTAATAACGAGTTAACTGGGCAAGCTTATCGAACATTGGGAAGGTGGCAACTAACCCAAAACTTTATGGAAAATGAAGTTTGTATGGCATCAGTATCGAGTATGTGGGCTTCAATACAGCACTTTTGGCCCTACTTTTCACAAGTCTCAGTTGATTGGCAAAGTAGTTTACCTAATTTACTCAGTGCATGTACTGAAGATGATTTTTTAAAGCGCAGAGCACGAATTTACTCTGAATTCACAAAATTAAAAGATAACCATATAAATATTGCTTTGCCCTTACCTGAACAATATGTGCGAAATCGATATATTCCTTTTTTGTATGAGCTTGTTGAAGACCAAGCCATTGTTGTTCGAGTTGAAGAAAATCAACAAACTGGAGTCGAGATTGGTGACGAGATCCTTGCGATTAATGGCCAAAAAATTCAGACATACCTAGAAAGTAAATCTGATACATCATTAAAAAATGATTTACACCGTAAAACCGTTCCAGCTCTTAGCGATGTTTTTAAGTCATCTGCAGATCCTATTAGTTATCAAGTAAAAAAGCCTGATAATCAGATCATTAATATTCAAGTAACTCCTAAATTACTATCGGAATTAACCAACTTCTATGGCTTGCGTTACGTACCAAGACGTGATGAGGCGCTTGAAGCTCTCTCTGACGGACTTTATCGTGTCAACGTTTATAAAGTTAAGAGTGCAGAAACTAGGGATATAAAAGAACAATTAAAAAATGCCAAAGGCGTAATCTTAGATTTAAGGCGCTACCCCGAAGATTGGCAAGGTTGGCAAACGGTACTGAGCTGGTTTATAAAACGCCCAGCCATTAACGATACCTTGGCGTATTATTGGCAAGGCGCACCAAACCAAACAGATATTCAAATACAGCAAGTCTCGCAAACAATTAACCCAGCATCAGGCTCATTAAACATGCCAGTGATTGTTCTATCATCGAGAGATAGCCAAAGTCAGAACGAGCATAGTTTAATTTTTGCCAGAAGTGGCGGACTCACTATAATGGGTGAACCAACCTCCGGAATAAATGGCAACATAGTTCAACTAGATTTGTTTGGTGGCTTAAACAATACTTCTTCTCAAGGTGTCACATTTATTTACACCAATATGCGCGCCAACCGTTGGAATGGCGATCCACTTATCAATGCTGGTATAGAACCTGATATTTTACTACCTAGAACAAAAGAGAGTATTCGAAGGCAAGTAGATAATCAGTTAGCCGCTGCTATAGATTATTTAAAACAGAGAGTTGAATAGTTAAAAAGGCAGTTGACAAGAACAGAATACGGCATTTAATGAAAAGATAGGCTAATCGAAAACCTACACTAGGTTGTCAATTAGCTTAAATACTTGATGGATCAAGTAAGTGTATTTCTATTATTTAGATATTAGCCACTAATGACTTTATACTCTGAGGCTGTTTGAATTTCGTCTCTAGCCTGTTGAGTACGACGTAACTTTCTTAAGTTTTCTTCTCTCACAGCTTGGACATTTGTATAGCCTTTAATTAAGCTTTTTGTCACTCTTTACAAATAGGCAACTGTATAGATACGACAAAAATGCTTTACCGAGCCAGGCCACTTAGAGCTGTCATCAGTATGCCCCCATACTTTTATTTTAGTTTTTGAATGATAAGCTGAAAGAAGCATACTAAATGTTGTTTCTTGACCTGGTGAATCTTTTTTAAGCCAAAACCCTTTACAGATTGAAGAAGAGCTATCTAATGTTAGAATAACATCTCCACCACCATAATCAGGATAAGATTGGATTACCTTGATGTTTGACCAAGGGCTTGACTCTGTTGCAAAAACACTAATAGAAAATATAAGAATTAATAAAAACAAATATTTCATTGAAAAACCAAAATAATTAAATTAAAAATAAGTATTTAAAGTCTTAAATTCATAATTAATTCTCATCCAAAAACTCCATTATAATTAGTTAAGTACTATTGATTCAACTATGGGCTAATTAGCGAAAGATGAAAAACTTAAAAAAGTAACAATAAAAATAAATTCCTACTAATTATAAAGATTAAATGAAGCCTTAATAATTAAATCATATAGGGCTGAACAATGTAAAAATTAGACTTTTTAGATTTGCTCAAAACAAGAACTGAGCACATTATTTCTATAAAACTGTTACTATTTTTTATTTTTCAAACTTTATATTAAAACATTAGTTTTTTTTAAAAATTAACATATCGTATTACCGCTGAATTCCAAGCACCCCATTGGTCACATTTTGCTGGCACATGCTCACCATCAAAATGAACACGAGTAATTGTTGCACCAGTGGCCTTTGCTGTCAGAAACATTGAAAACACTGTTTTACACGTTTCTGGACCCATAACATAATTGGTACCGGACACAGACCATTGGGTTTCTGGATTACAAAAGAAGACAGGTCTATTCATATTTTCTAGTTGTACCATTAATTTATTGTTTGCATGATAAGCAACTTTAGTAACCTTTGTATTCTCACACACTAATGACCCAGCTACAGATGAAAACGGAACACCAGTGGTGACTAAGAAAAATAATATTTTTTTGTTCATATAATTCCTTATTTTTCTGTACCATTTTATTTTTTTATCTTTTCAAGAATAGAGAGCTCAAGTTCTTGCCAAAATATTGGTGTTGTTTTGAGTTTATTAAAGTCGATGTTTCTTAGTTCAAATTGATGCTCAATTTCATCGTCTTCAGAAGTAAAAGTAACGTTAGCATCCACTAAATCATCATTCCCCCTCACGCCAGTGAAACTAATTTTTTCTATCGAAAAGGGTTTCCCTAAAAATAATGTATTTAGACTGTCTTGAATACGAATGTGGAAACTTGGTTGGTGTGATTTAATACTGGCATCAAAGTCTTTTGCAATACCTTGGTCAATGGCAATACCCACAGCAAGTCCAGTCGCGCCCAATGCACCAATGAGCATTGGACCTGAGTTAGTACCTCTGCCAACATAAGATGAGGCTGGTATTTGCTCATCAAATTTAGACTGATAGACGCTGCTACAAGCAGTTATAAAAGAAATAAGTATAATTAAAAAAAACTTCATCATGGCATGCTCATATATTGTTTATATTTATAAACTATAATACTAGAAAATTGTGCCTAAATTAACTTATTAATGACAACTCACCATCAAATAACCCTATCTATAAAGTTAACTTTTAATTAGCATATAAAAATAAATTATATCTTCGACTTTACGTAATTATGCAAGATTCTGAATCTGTTTACTTAGACTCTGGATAGTACGTCTATTAACCAATGGCTCAGATTATTTAAACTTTCATCGCCATACTTTCATTACATAACTTTTACTTTACTGAGCTGTAATGCCATGTAATAGCGCTAAGTCGTTGCGTATTATACGCTGCTAAATGCATTGGATAAGCAGAATGTTATGAACCTCTGCAACCGTTTTATGCTATGTGATTTATCAACTTATTAAAGGAATTATTATGCCAATCCAACAAACACTTCAATTCTCAGATCTCGTTGCTCTTGATTCCAGTCCCAATGCGGTCAGAGACTGGTTTAAACATTCATTTTCAAAAAACACAAAAGAAGTCACACCTGATGGAATATCTGTGAATAGTGAAACATATTTTAACGCTGTAACCCCAGCTATAACTGAGCAATATAGTCATCCTGCCTATAAAACACTTGGTGAAATTGATTACAAACAGGGAGAAACAACAGGAGATATACTGGTCGTACTTGGTTCTAACTATGCTGTCAACAACAGTGATCAAGAACAAAACATATCTCTTACTATATCAGGCGATTGGCAAGAATCGCAAACAACAACAAGCTCTGTAACATCTGGTATGTCTTTCAGCGCTGAAGTTTCTTTAGAAGGAATATTTAAATCAGGTTCGACTTTCAGCACTTCCGTAACTGCTGGGGAATCAAATACTCAATCCAGAACAAGAACAAGCTCCGCTAGCGCGACGGTTAAAGTGCCACCTAAATCAAAGATTAAAGTCTCTATGGTCGGCACAATGAAGACTCAAACTATGAATTTCACTGCTCCGATCCAAGTCAGTGGTATGTTTGGTGCGAATTTTCCAGACCGTGTAAGTGACCACTATTTTTGGTTTGCTGATGTTGAGCAAGTACTCCCAAAAACCTCAGGCATATTAAGTGGAACAGTTAAAGACACTGCTGCATTTAATGTACAAACAGAAATTGGTGAAGCTGAGCCATTATAAAGTTGTGAATCCATCTTGTGATGAAAAGGGTCAGTTATTTTGACCCTTATTCAATTTCATTTATATGCTCAAATCTGCTCAATTAAAACTCATCAAAAATTGAATTCACGTTATATTACACTAATGTACACATTTAATGATGACAAACAAACAGGGTCAGGTCTTGCATTTTGCAACAGCTCTACTCACCGTCGAATAATGCACCCCAAACTCGGCTGCTATTTCAGCCATTGTATAACGACCATCTAAATAAGCATTTGCCATGGCTAACTTATCATCATCATGGTATTTATCCTTATAAAAACTGATTGGCTGTATGTTTATTTGCTTTTGCTTTTTAGGCACTTCGCTAAGCGTTATGTCAACGTCATCTTCGAGCATCGCTTGGTGGCGTTCAA
>NZ_PNEC01000164.1 GCF_005886345.1 Pseudoalteromonas phenolica | reverse complement strand
CCTTTACTTATAATAGGTTTATTTTTATCCGGATTAGTGGGTGCATGTGCTTACGTTTTACATGGCCCAACCTTAGTATTTATTAATCGTTTTGCATTAGGTGGTATTACAGCAATAGTGATGGCAAGTTGCACCGTATTAATTTCAACGTGGTACAGCGGCGAAGCCCGACTGAATATGATTGCCAAACAAGGCATGGC
>NZ_PNEC01000163.1 GCF_005886345.1 Pseudoalteromonas phenolica | reverse complement strand
CGAAGACTGCCTAGCTTTCCAGTTATTTAAAATTTGTAAGAAAGCTTTCTTATCAGCCTCTATCGAACTGTCATTTGCAAGTGCATTAATACGCTCTTTTGTATAAGAAGGGCGCGATAATTTATCTATATAATCTAATCCGTATGCTTTATTTCTGGGATCGATAATCTCATTTTGGTAGAGATAATTGGCAAGTAAATAAATGACTACAAGTAAAGGGATACTCCAGCTTCCAAGAAATATTGATAAAGCACCTGCCACCGCAATGATAATGGAGAAAAATAATGTTACACTGGCTGCAGCAGGTAGCTGAAATAATCTACTATCTGAACTATAGCCGGTGAGTATGATAAAAATAAATGCCAGTGTTATGGCTAATACTGCAGCAACA
>NZ_PNEC01000162.1 GCF_005886345.1 Pseudoalteromonas phenolica | reverse complement strand
TTGTTGGTGGTAGCGCAGACAGAGGCGTAGTTACCACTTGCAGTTATGAAGCTAGAAAATTTGGTATAAGAAGTGCCATGCCCATGAAACAGGCAATGAAGCTTTGTCCGCATGCTATATTAGTGCGTGGTACCAGGGGTGAATATAGTCGCTACTCCCGCTGGGTTACTGATATCATTGCTGCCAAAGCTCCTTTATTTGAGAAAGCATCAATC
>NZ_PNEC01000161.1 GCF_005886345.1 Pseudoalteromonas phenolica | reverse complement strand
TTGCACAAAAATGGTCGTTTATTTTAGCGTCAGTGGTGCTATTAATGGGGTTAAAGGCGGCTATTTTATATTTGTTGGCAAAGGCGTTTTCATTACATAAGCGAGCGACATGGTTATTTACCGCAGCCCTGTGTCAAGGCGGGGAGTTTGCGTTTGTACTACTTTCTGTTACTGGCAGCTTAGCAATCTTAACTCCAGATCAAGTCGCGTTAGTTACACTGGTTGTTGCGGTATCTATGCTCGGATCGCCCCTCATTTTTATTCTTTATGACAAAATAG
>NZ_PNEC01000160.1 GCF_005886345.1 Pseudoalteromonas phenolica | reverse complement strand
TGCTGTTGCGATAAATAATACCAGCCCCAAGAAAGCCCACACCCGTAACAATATTGGCTATTACCCTTGAAGCAGCAGCAACATCGCTTACAAGATGCGCCGCAATAGCAGTAAATAAAGTAGCGCCAATGCAAACTGCAGCATATGTTCTTATGCCGGCATCACGGCCGTGTTTCTCCCTGTCTAAACCGATAAAAGCCCCCAACAGGAAAGAAGCAAGTAGCTTAACAACAATTATCAATTCTAATTTTACATCCATCATCAACTATTTTAATTATTTGCAGTTTCATATGTATTGGCTAACTCATTAAAAATAACTTCGCCTGTAGCGGTATCGTAATATGCAGCAACAATACCTACATCGCCTTTACTTTTTTGTTCTCTTAAATAATCACTATTTTCAAGAATTGTGGCTATAGAACTCTCTA
>NZ_PNEC01000159.1 GCF_005886345.1 Pseudoalteromonas phenolica | reverse complement strand
TTTTGGAATCCACCAGCAAGCCATACGACCATCAATAATAGGCAAAAAATAGCAAGATCAGGAATTAAGATTTTTTTACGAGACATGAGCAGGCTCCTGAACTGATGAGGTATTAAGGGATTGATTAGATGTCGATGATTCTTTGAATACTAAGTAATAAACGATAGGCACGACTAACAGTGAAATTAACGTTGAAGCAATGATCCCGAAGATAATAGCAAGGGCGAGGCCACTAAAAACC
>NZ_PNEC01000016.1 GCF_005886345.1 Pseudoalteromonas phenolica | reverse complement strand
GGGGGAGTCCATGTAGCTTGCCTAACCGGCGCAAAATAGCAGGCTAAACTTAGCGACGAAGGAGCGCAGCCTGCTGTTTTGCGTCCTTTTGGTTGAGGCACTTGTTAAATGGCTTCTAGAACCATGATTCCCACTTTTCAGTTCCAGTTGGGTGAGCACTAATGCCGTTATCTAAGCCTGCAATAAAAGCCTCTTGATGGTCTGCACTCAACCCAGACTCGGTATAATTTAGGATTTGAACATTCCCTATGAGTTTGAATGGGTGTTTTTGATACATTTGATAAGCCTGTAACGGCTCCGACATACCTTTTGACCATATTTTGTAAAAGAAGACATCCTGTTTGGAACCATCCTGTAAAGTCACTAATCCATCTTGACTATAAGACCAGGCATCTACATCGTTGCTCAACTCAGTTAATTTCTTTTCTGCTTTTGCAACCGCCAATTCTTGTGTGTCAGCTTCAAATTCAAGACTTATTCTTTCACCTCTGTTCTCTACAATTACAAATGGAACAAGCAATTCATTTGACTCTAGAGAATCACCGATAGCTGCACTGTGAGCCATTATGAAACCTAGTAATTGACCTATTAACTCGTGGTTCAAATTGTTACTCCTGCCATTTAACGCCTTGCTAAGAGGCGCGAAACGCTTGGCTATAATCAGCGAAGAATGAGCGCAAGCCAAGCTTTTTGCGTCCTTTCTTGAGCAACTTGTTATGTTTACTAATCACCGTAGCACCTTATATCAGATGGATTTGATTTAACGTAAAAGCATGGGATATAAGACTCTTTTTGTAAGTCAGCATCGGTTTTTGGTATTTCGAATTGCCTTTTAGCTAGCTTGGTTTCAACGTTTTTGATGTAGCTAGAGGGTGGCTGAAAATCGACGTCAGTATTTTTTATTGGGTCTGTTGCTTTTGAAAAGCGAAGGTTGGATAACTTACCGCTTTTATCAATTTTAATGGCAAATATAACTCCGTATATATTCTGAGTGTTTTTAGTGGTGTTATTCGTGCTCTGACACCCTGCTAGTGATAAAAGTGCTGATAACATTAATATTTTTTTAAGCATACACCAAGCTTCCCTTGTAAACATAACGCCCTGTTAATGGGCAAAATTATGCTGGCTATAATGTGAAGCGGAGCGAAACCAAGCCAGCGTAATTTTGTCCGCTCATTAAACAGCTTGTTATATTTCAATGAATTCAGGTTTGATTAATCCAAAGCACTTCAAATCATGAAAGTCGCCTTTCCAGTAGCCGCTTGCACGCCGAATCCCTTCCTCTCTAAAGCCTAATTTTTTTAAGACCGATTCTGACGCAACATTTCCAAGCATAGTATCACCTTGAACCCTGTACAGTTCAGGAAATGGAGCTTCATTTGAAAAAGCGAAGTCTAATATCTTGTGTATTGCTTCTGATGCATAGCCACACCCCCAATAATTGGATGATAGCTCGTATCCAATACCAGCATTTTTCATTTTTGGGTTCCATGAGTTGAAACCACAGGTACCAATTAACTTACCTGAATCTTTAATTCGAATTGCCCAGCGAATGCCTGCATTTTCAGTAAAGCGATTATTAAAAAATTCGATCAACTTCAATGATTGCTCTTGTGATTCGTAAACATCAATATCGTAATACTTGACTACGTTTTCATCGGAAAAAATTTCTAATAAATCAATCCCGTCACCTTCCGACAGTTGATTAAGAATTAATCGTGATGTTTCTAATTCTGGAAATTGCACCTAAATCTTCCTTGAAATATAACAGCTTATTATCTCCCAAAATTGCGGTATAAATACCGACAAAACGGGCTATATTACGTGTCCCAATATTCACACAAGAAAAGTTTATTGTAAACAACGCATTAAAATGTCCAATTTTATGCAGCTGTGAAAATTGGACAAAACGCAAATGAATAATGTTATTGGACAAACCACATAATACTGTATATAAAAACAGTTAATTGAATTTTTATTTTATATAAATTTATTAGCTGATTGTCAGATCTTGCTTGTACTGAACAGCTTAAAGCGTTTTTTTAAAACTACTGTATAAGGTTCAACAAAGGTCCAAATGAATTTAATAGAATGAAAAGTGAATAAACTATTGAAGGGTATAGGAAAAGCTGGTCGGCATAGCAGGATTTGAACCTGCGACCCCTGACACCCCATGACAGTGCGCTACCAGGCTGCGCTATATGCCGACTTGGTAGCAACTATACAAGATTAATCTTAAAAGGCAACAACCTGTTGGATTGTTTGAACATTTTATGTTCTTTGTTGCTAGTTTAATACCTCTCACCACAGCGTTTGTTTTTAAATCACTTTTTAGTGTTATTCAAATCATCACTTTATTGAGCAATCGACTTTGCATGCCAGTCGCTAGAGCGATATTTTAGTTCACTGACTATCAGTTTTGTGTTGTGGGCATCAAAGCCATAAATACGTTGAAAATCATGAAGTCTTAAATGCTGGCCCTGGCTATCAAGTTGTTGAATTTGTTTTTTATTTATTTGCTGATAGAAATATGGGCCTGCATTGATAATTTTTCCAGTATCTTGAATTGACCCATTTAACTCTTTGGCTATTTTCAGCTCAACATCAGGATTAAACATTAGCGGTTCTAATTCCACCAGCCCATGTGATGTGTGCAGCGCAAACCATCTCGCTTCACCATACTCTGAACGGAATAACTGTAGCCACTGTGATGGTAATTTTTTAATGCTATTGAGTTCTGTGTCATATATTTCTAACCAAGTGGCCGACTTAGTTTTATGGCGCACTATTAGGTGTTTATCGTCTAGCCATGTCACGCTTTCTAACCAGTCAATGTTATTAAATACTTTAGTGATTGGTAAGCTTTGAGCATTGGTTGCAAACAATAAAACTTGGTTATCAACTATGGCTGCTAATCGATTATCGTTTGGGCTAACCGATAGTGCATGAACAATATGGTAGCGCGTAAAGTTACTTATCTGTTTTGGTGGTGAGAGCTTTTGTTGCGTATAAATTTGGCTTTTGCCAGAACGTTTAGACACAAATGCAATCCCCTCTTTTTGGTGCATCAACGACGGAGTCATGTCGTAAACTGTGGAGTTATCTACTACAAAATCAGGCTCCCCTACCCACTCAATTTGGTAGTTTGTGGTATTTGTTCGATAGATAATTTGATTCAATGACTTCGAAAATATCATTTCACAGCATAGGTATTCGCTCGATGTCGCTACTATTGTAGGACTAGAGTTCTGCTCTATCGAGCGCTTCAATATGCGCTGAGCAGGTGGCGTGTCGGTATGTAAAATAAATTCATTATGCCAAATGGCGTCTCTCACATATGCGTCAAACTCATGTACTTTATTGAGTTCTTTGTTTTTTGGCGTAAACGCATAAACAATTGAACGCGCATTAGGGCGCTGACCCAAAAGTAATATCGCTTCTTTGTTTATGCCACTATCAACTCTGGTTAATAATACATTGTCATTTTTAGGCAAATACAGCGGGACTATGTCAGTTAAGTTTTGATCTACCCGATATAATCCTCGGTCTTTTATCGAGGTTGTTTGCGCAATTAAATAGAGTTGTGCGAGATGGCTTGAAAATGCGATATCATAAATTGCAAGCTCTGAAATATCGAGTTGCTGCTCAACAATAAAAGTGTTGTTGACAATATTGCCTTTGACCAGCCAATTTTTGCCTCCTTGTTTACCCACTATATAGAGTTGCGGTTTTGAAATAGCACCGACAACAAAAGATAAAAAGTCGAACTGGTGTTGAATTAAATGAGTTTGTTGAGTGTTTAAATCTTGAAGAAATAATTCTGAATTCTGCTGCTTTTGGTTAATAAATACCGTTGTTTGATCGTTCTTAAAAAAGCTTATGCTCCATTTATCGCCTTGCATACGAGTGAGTGTTTTTATGTCTTGCGCAGCTATTGAACTAGGATTCAGCCATAAGAATAAGTAAATCGATACTAAAATAAGGACCGTAACGACCAAGCCAAGCAAAAGGAGATTCGGTTTGAATGAAACGGTGTTGTTATTGTGCTCGATGTTTACCTTAGAGGGCGCTTCATCAAAGATCTCAAGGTTAGCAATAAAACGGTAGCCTTTTTTTGCAACTGTCTCTATGTATTTGGGTGATTTTGCATTGTCACCTAATAACTTTCTGAGCACTGCGATATGTTTGTTTATGGTGTTCTCACTGACTATCACCCCACTCCAGCTAGTTTCTAAAAGCTGCTCTCGAGTCACTATTTCATTTTGATGCTGACACAGCAAAAGTAACGTTGAGTATTGCTTAGGCTCTAACTCTACGCGTTGCTCGTTGGCAAATAACAACTGTTGTTTTGTATCTAGAACATATTCGCCAAAAGCATATCGCATGTTTGTACAACCTAATTAAAAGCAGGGCTTTGCCCATAATAGAAAACACTTGCGTTCAGAAATATACGTGAATTTTCATGACTTCACCACATTGAGCAGCGTTCAAAAGTGTATATTTCACAACTTCACCACAACTTCTAAGCTACTAATTATTAAAGTAATGGCGCTCAATAACAAAAATCTATAGGACCTATTATTTTGAAAAAATATCTGACAAATTTTATTGTGTTAAGCGTGTTTATTTCGATGATGCTCTTTGAAGTATCAGCAAAAAATAAAGACATTACCGAAGATTATATAAACGTACCCCAAGGCAAAATTTATATTCGCACTGAAGGCCAAGGCCACCCTGTTGTGATTATTAATGGTGGACCAGGTGGTGGTCACACTGTATTTGTAGGTTGGTTTGATTTTTTAAAAAAGCAGGGTTATCAATTGGTGTTTTTTGATGACATTGGTCGGGGTAGATCAACACGTAAAATAGAGGGGAAATTTACCCCACAAATGACAGTAGACGACATTGAGTCAGTCAGACAGTATTTGGGAGTTAAAAAAATAACTTTAATGGCACATTCTTATGGTGGTATTCCAGCTATGCAATATGCACTTCAACATAGCCAGCATGTCAAAAAATTAGTGATGCTAAATGCCTCTTACGATACTAAAAGCCAACAAATGAATGCTAATCAATACTTTCATATTATTCGCACGCGATACCCTGAAAAGTGGCGTCAACTAGAGTCACTCAAAGCACAAGGTATAAAAAGTACTGATGATAAATTTGCCCAGATTGCTTATGGTCGTTACATGGATTGGTATCAATGGTTTGATGTTGCAAATAAAAGTAAAAATAGAAAATACCAAACAAATGATGAGCGTGACTATTTTAACCTTCAGGTTTTTGACGACATTATTGACTTAGACTACGGAGAAATACGAGGCACTTTACTCGGCATCAATATTGAGGAACAAATAAAAGACTTTGCGATCCCTACCCTTATCACAGCTGGACGCTATGATAATGCATCTACACCTGAACTGGTGTATCGATTGTACGACATGCTACCAAAAGGCATCGCAACCTACAGCATGTTTGAGCAAAGTGGTCATTGGCCATGGGTAGAAGAAACTAAAAAATTCGAGCAAGTGCTGAGTCACTTTTTAAACAACTAACAATTCTAAATCTTAGTTTAAATACGCATACTTTTTGGGTATGCGTATTCATCTAAGCTACTTTTTTCTTATTTAAATGCAGTCTTGCTTACTGTGGTATTCAAGCTCACCAAATTGCCTGAGTTCAGATCAAATGTGAAGAACTTGGGAGAATCCCCTTTTTGAGAAATAATCAATTTGTTGTTGGCAATCAAATTAAATGAGCCAACGTTGTTAAGTATCAGTACCAAGTTTTGTCCATCATAATTTGAAGAAAATAATTTTGCAGCGTCTTTTTGATCTAGGTATCCATTTTGATTGGTATCTTCATCAATGATCAAATAAAGATTCTTATCTAGATGATAAGCGCCTTCGACTGGCTCTGGCGTAACCTTAGAAAACTCGACGATTAACCCGTCTCTTTTTAGAAGCATGGTTTGAGTGCCGTCTTCTCTTACAAACATTAAATTAACTGCATTGTGCGATAAATAGCCATTAACATACAAATCGTGCGAAATTGAGGCTGAGTTAAACATTTCTACCACTTCGGTTTCGTGAAACTCGTTTGTATCTATCACATCAGATGTTAATTCAAATATATAAACGTCTTTTAGCCGTGTTAAATATTCAACGGTATAAACAGGCCGTTTAAGCTCATCTTTAGATTGAGCGCTATCAACAAGTTCTATTTTAGGTGGCTCATATTTCTTTTTGAAAAGTTTTGAGGCCATTTCAAAAGTAAAGCCACCAATAAACACGACTATGGCTAGAAAGAACAATACATGATTAGATTTTTTAATGAAATTTAATGCTTTTTCCATATTAGTTTCCCATCGTTTTTATTTTTTATGCGACATCATGCGCCACAAACTACTCAGTTTATTAGTGTAACTATTTTTAAAAGCTCATCACTTCGCTTTAATTCAAGCCAATTTTATTTAAGGGTCTTTTTAGCTCACATTAAAACACACATGTCGTCGTTTTTATTTAATTTACACTCAATTCTATTTCGTTTGAAAGCGTTATAACCGGCTCGAAGAGGTCAAATTAGCTCAAAAAGGCTATTTTTGTGTATCTAAAAGATGTAATTACTTCTTCCAAGGCTTGCCCGTAAGTCAGCTGAAACATTTATGTCATTTTTCATCGTTACTGTCTGCCGCAATGATTTAGTAACAGCTTTAAGAGCTCAACATGACAAACACATCTTTAAAACTATCTTGGCTGATTGGTGGATTACTTTGTAGTGGCGTTGCCAATGCTTCGCAGACTGATAAGCAATGGCTAACCGGATCTGAGTTTATTTCGCCTATTGATGTCGCACAGACTGACCATAAACAACTTGCTGTAAGTGAAGCACTAGGTATTGCTTTACTCGATGAGCAAGGGCGATCTTTATCGACAATTAACTCTAAGTCTGAACATTTAGATTTTAGGTGGCTACCAAATTCTCAGTCTGTTGGGGTGTTATCGACCCTAAACAAAAATAGCGGCAATATCGAGCTCATTAAAGTTGATTTTAAACGCAATCGTATTGAAAAAGCGTATGAGCTTTCATCTGATAAAACGGCATTTGATGCACTGTGTTTGGGTTCTTCATCTGAGCATATTGAGTTATTCACAGTTGATGTAAACGGCATCGTTAGTCAAGTGGCGTTAAATACCGCAAACGAGGCTGATTGGCAGTTAAGTGAAATTCGACATTTTGCAGCTGGCCTTAATATGAAGTCATGTGCAGTGAATGACCTCACCGAGTCACTCTATATTGCTGAAGAAAATATTGGCGTTTGGCAGTACTCGACTAACCCTGAGCTTGAAATTATTCGAGAGCTTTTACAGCTTCCTGAGGGGCTCGCAGTAGAGTACTTAGATACAACCGCTTCGGGTGATGTATCTGTGGTTTCACCGAGTACAAACCAGCTTTGGCTACTTGAGCAAAATAATCACGCGTTCAAGCCTTTTGAGCTGCCTAAAAACATAGCGCCTAAAACAGTTCAGCTTCACAGGTCTGACAAAAACTTAATTGCTCATGTCTTCGATGATGAAACGTCAAAGAATATCAAAATCAATTTAGGCAAACATAAGTTACCCTTGAAAAAGAAGAATGAGCAACCGATTGCCAATCTGATCCCCTTTGCACAAACGACACCTGTTGCATCTCATGGTGACGCCGCGGATGATCCTGAGATTTGGATTAACAGTACAACGCCTTCAAACAGCCTGGTTTATGGTACTGATAAAAAATCTGGTCTCAACGTATATGATCTTAATGGCAACCTTTTAAAAACTTTACCTGTTGGTCGAGTAAACAATGTCGATATTCGTTACGGCGTTAAATTCAATAGTGAAGTTGTTGATATTGCAGCAGCCAGTAACCGAACCAATAAAAGCATCAGCCTATTTAAAATCGATCAAAAATCCGGGCTCCCTACTTTGCTTGCAGATATTAAAACAGACTTGGCTGATCCATATGGTTTATGTTTGGGCCAATACGATGATGAGCTGTTCGTCTGGATAAATGACACCGATGGTCGCTTTCAAAAATACGATATTACATTTAAAAATCAGAAGGTAACAGGCCAGAAAACTCTAGAATGGACAGTGCCTAGTCAACCTGAAGGCTGTGTAAGCGATGATGCGAATCAACGCTTGTTTTATGGCGAAGAGTCAATGGGTGTATGGTTAAAAGACCTTAAAGGCAACCAGCCTGACAAGTTGATCTCCGGTTTAAACGAGCAAGTCGAAGCCGATATTGAAGGCATGAGCTTATATCGCTTAAACGGCAAACAATACCTTGTTGTATCTAGCCAAGGTAATAACCGCTATGCGGTATACTCCGTAGACAATAACAATGAATTTTTGGGTGTTTTTAAAGTCGGCGTAAACTGGGCAAGCATGATCGATGGTGCTTCAGAAACCGATGGTTTGGCAGTAACAAGCAGCTATCTTGGTGAAGCCCTCCCTAATGGTTTATTGGTTGTTCAAGATGGTCATAATGTAATGTCTAAAAGCACACAAAACTTTAAGCTGGTAGATGGCAGTTTGTTGAGGGATTGGATTTTAAATAGAGTCGAAAAGTAGCTTTTAAATTTCTAAATCAAAGAAGGGACACGCTTCCTTCTTTGACTCACTCTAAACTCATTTGCAATTTTTCATACCTTTTTGCGTACTTTTTCAAAACTAATTGGTATTTCCCCTCGCCCAAATTTTACGGTAACGTATCGATAACAATAATAAATGCACTATAAGGAACACCGTGCAAAATCATATTCATATTTGTTTTTTAGATAACAAACTTATCAACCTTGTTACTCCTTTGCTCGATACACACATTCCTTCCAATGAAGTGATCGTATTTGTTGAACAAACAGAGTTAGCAAAACTTGACGCCATTAGAGCTGTTTTAAATCCGCGCGGGATCAGCTTGAACTTTAAAGTGATGCCACAAACTCGAAATACAGAGGAGTTGGTCTCGTATTTTCATCAAGAGATAGATTCGTTAGTCACTCACAATCATAAAACTCTATATGCATTTAATGCCAGTTGTGGCGATCGCCAACATGTTTTAGCCATGTATGAAGTTGTGAGAGCCTATGAATTTGAGTGTTTTATGGTAGAGCCTAACAGTGATGAATTACATTGGCTGGTTCCTTCAGAGCGTAAAAATACACAGCTAGCCGATAAACTTAAAATTCGTGATTTCTTTGCTCTTATCGACAGCCAAATAAATAATATTGCAAACACAGGCAATGTTGATATTCGTTATCGTAAGCTTGGTGCTAAATGGGCTGCTAGCCAAGACAATCTAGGTCAGGCGCTTGGCAATTTAAATTACTTAGCTGCCAGCAGTGATAATGCACACTTAACATCTGCTCTTTTGAATAGATCTCAATTAAATTGTGCTGATTTACAAACTCTGATTGACGATTTAGAAGATGCTGAACTTGTTTGTCGCAAGAATGATAGGTTAGTTTTTATAAATGAAGAAGCGCGTTTTTTTGCCAATGGTGGCTGGCTAGAAGAATATGTTTATGGCTTACTTTTAAGTTTAAAAAAAGAAGTGCCACACATTCAAGACATTGCACAAGGCGTAGAAATTACGCGAAAGATTGGTCAAGGTACCGTAGTGAATGAACTTGATATCGTCATCATGGCGAACAACAAACTTCATCTAATCGAATGTAAAACTAAAAAGTTCGATAAAGGCGAAGGGAATCAAGTTATTTATAAATTAGATTCATTGACCGATTTACTCGGTGGTATTCAAGCACGCGCAGCGCTGATCAGTTACAAAGGAATAAGGACACACGAACAGCTTCGCGCAAAAGAACTAGAGATTGAACTCTTCAGTGAAAACCAATTAGCCCAGCTAAGAGAACAACTAAAAAGCTGGCTAGAGCAAGCCTAATTTGAAAAGGTTGCCCATCTTAGTTGATGGGTAATTTATCTCTTACATTGCTAAAAATCAGTCACACACTTTGAATATCTGCAAACTGCCCTTGCGTTAATTCACATAGAGTAGCTGCCGCCAATTCAATTTCGAGGCCTCTGCGCCCTGCACTCACAAAAATGGTTTCAAAAGTTTTGGCTGAGCTATCTATCACGGTGGCAAGGCGTTTCTTTTGCGCCAATGGGCTAACGCCACCTAAAATATACCCAGTTGAACGCTCGACTAATTGCTGTGGTGCCATGGCAGCTTTCTTTGCACCCACAGCTTTTGCTAACGACTTTAAGTTCAGTTGTTGGTTTACGGGTAAAACCGCGACCACAAGTTGTTTGCTGTCAGTTTCAACTACTAAGGTTTTAAATACTTGGGATGGGTTTAAACCTAGCTTTTCAGCCGCCTCCAAGCCATAAGATTGCGCTTTTGGGTCGTGCTTATACTCGTGTACGTTAAATGTAATTTTGGCTTTTTTGGCGAGTAAAATCGCAGGAGTCATGACTTTAATCCTTTTACTTAACTATTCTAATGTAATTGCTGTTACTTTGGATAACAAATAAATTTAATAAAAGTTGTCACACTTTAGATTTCTCAGGTGACTTAGTTATATAACCAACAGGAGCTAATATGATTAAGTCACACATCAAACCAAATAAACCTATAAAATTAAGCCTATTGATTGTTTTGTTCATCGCGATTGCGGCAGCATTAAATAGCGCACAAGTATGGGCGCATAATCACTTTACTGTTAAAACAGTCGGAAATAGCCGAGCGGGTAACGCAGACATAATTCTTATTCCGGGTCTTATGTCTAACGGCGAAGTTTGGCAAAGCACCCTAGACGCGATTAAAGATAAACACCGCGTACATGTAGTCTCCGTCACTGGGTTTGCCGATAATCAAAAACCCACACACTTTTCAATGACCACGTTACAAAACGAGCTAATTGATTTTATTGCTGAGCGGAGCCGTCAATCAGAGGGCTCTGGTGCTGTAACCAATAAATCGATTCTTATTGGCCATAGTTTGGGAGGCTTTTTAGCTATGTCGATTGCACTAGAAAAGCCAGAGCTTGTTAGTAAGGTCGTTTCAGTAGATGGCCTGCCCTATTTTGGTCCGATATTTACCGGCACAAATCAAACGACACCTGCTTCACTTAGCAACCAAGCTGAACGTATACTTTTAATGCACAAATCAATGACTCAAACACAACTAGCTGAGCAAACTAAGCGCGGTATATATATTCATGCGACTCAGGCTATGCATCAAAAACACATCATTGATATGGCTGAACGCTCTGATCCGGTTACTGTTGGCAAAGCTATGCACTATTTAATGAGCAATGATTTAAGACCATCACTGGCTAAAATAAAAGCGGACTTACTTATTCTGGGTGCATCTGGTGGATTTAACGATAACTCGCGTAAACAAGGCGTTGAACAACTTTATAAAGGGCAAGTGGCAAATTTACCTAACGCTGTAGTCAAAATGAATACAACTTCTCGCCACTTTATTATGTATGATGATCCTAAATGGCTAAATAACCAAATTACGGCATTCATTAAGGATAAATCATGAATACATTAGCGTATAAACTAGACATAAAAGACAGTGCCAGTATTGCTTTATATGTGTCGCATGCACGAAAAGGTGATGTAAATGCCTTTGAAGCACTTCACAAAGCATGTCGACAACTCATTTGCAGCATTGCGCTCGCTATCACGAAGGACGTGCATGCGAGTGAAGATGTAGCGCAACAAGTATTTATCAATGCATGGCAAAACCTCGATAAGTTAAAAAACGATCACAGCTTTTTACCTTGGCTTCGCCAAACTGCTCGTTATAAAGCTTTAAACGTATTGCGAGAAAAGTCGAATTTAGTATCTGACAATGATGAGTCACTCGAGCAATCACTTGAGCAGTTACTTGCTCACCATGATTGTCCTGATAGTGATTTATTAAAAGATGAACAAGTAATGCTGATGAATCAACTTGTTTCAGCTTTACCAGAAGAGAGCCGTGAGATTTTAATCTTATACTATCGAGAAGAACAATCGAACAAGCAAGTCGCTGCATTATTAGATATCTCTGAGGAAAAAGTACGTCAGCAGTTATCAAGAAGCCGAAAGAAGCTTAAGTCTCAATATTTAAATCGCTTTGGTACATTGGCAATTTCGACGATTACCCCAGCTGTTGCTTTAGGCTTGGTCGCCCCAAGTGCACCCGTTGCTGCGGCAACACTGGTCAGCAATACAACGTATAGCTCACCAATATTTAAACTTTTTGCTGTGCTTGGTGGTGCTTTTATCGGCGCATTCGCAGCTATGCTCGTGGTGTTTTACAGCATGAAATTGCCAATTAAGTATGCAAAGACTGAGCAGACAAAAGCAATACTTAAAGTTATGAGAACCAGAATGTTAATCACCACGTTTGTATTTGGGGTGCTATTCGTTATGAGTTACTCATTTAGCTCGGGGTGGATCATGCCAACGCTCGCTTATTCAGCATTTGCATTGACACTTGGCGTACAGATTTTCCAAGCTCAAAATATCATTAACATAGACCAGCAACACATGACTGAAAGTGAAGTGGCAGATAAGCCATTTTTATGTCGCCCTAAATGGCAAAAGCTTTTTGGCCGAATTGGTCTGGTGCTTGGGTTTGCCAGCGGCGGCTTTGGTTTAGTGATGGGATTAATAGGCTCGGGCAGATTGGTCTTATGAGTTTATTCTGTTCGAAAATAAAAGTTGCGCGATCTAAACAAAACACAAAAACGCGACATTAAGTCGCGTTTTCATACATCTGTTTCAATTTACTAATCGAACCTTACAAATTCTCTTTATACACCCTAAGCGCTTGCTCTAAATCTGCGATTAAGTCTTCAACATCTTCTAGGCCTATGTGCAGACGAATAATAGGACCATACTCCCACCCTGTTGTTGAGCGCAGCTTTGCCATGGTTTTATTGGCAGTAACTAGACTTTCGTAGCCTCCCCATGAGAAGCCCATTTTGAAATGGTGCAGCGCATCTAAAAATGCATTGATTGATTTTAGATTGCCCTCTTTCATAACGAACGAGAATAAACCATTACTGCCATCAAAATCGCGCTTGAAGAATTCATGCCCCGGGCAAGTTTCAAATGCTGGGTGGCGTACATGATCAACAAGTTCATGTTCAGACAACCACTCTGCGACTTGTATAGCCGCTTTTTCGTGCTGGGCCAAACGCACAGGCATAGTACGAAGGCCACGTAATGCTAGGTAAGCATCATCAGCAGACGTACATTGACCTAATAAGTAAGAATGCTCACGCAATGTTGGCCAATGCGTTTCGTTTGCAACCGCAACGCCCATCATCACATCTGAGTGACCAACAATGTACTTGGTTGCCGCTTGAATACTGACATCAACGCCAAAATCAAGCGGTCTAAAATGCCAGCCATTTCCATAGGTATTGTCTAGCATTGTGATGATGTTATGCTTTTTCGCAACCTCAACAAGTGCAGGCACATCTTGAATTTCCATGGTGATTGAACCCGGAGATTCCAAGAAAATCACTTTGGTGTTTTCTTGAATAAGGGCTTCGATGCCAGCACCAATTGTTGGGTCATAATACGTAGTCGTGATCCCAAGGCCAACTAAAATCTTGTCGCATAGATCACGTGTCGGCTCATATGCATTATCAACCATTAATAAGTGGTCGCCTGACTTTAAAAAAGACAATAATGATTGACTGATGGCCGCGGCGCCAGATGGATAAAGTGCACACCCAGCACCATTTTCAAGCTCGGTAATGGCATCTTGAAGCGCATAGTGGGTGTTTGTACCACGACGACCATAAAATAAGGTGCGATCAGCACGCTCTTTGATGGCAGTTTGCATTTCTTCAACGGTATCAAATACGACTGTTGAAGCACGTTGCACAACAGGGTTTACTACCCCTTGAGTATATTGTTTTTTTCTGCCAGCACTGACAATCTTTGTGTTCTGTTTCATTGTTAAACCTTGGTATTTTTAACTTATTCTATTCGCCGAGTGCACGCCAATATTCAACTAAATAACGTGAAATAGAGTCTCTTCGGGTAAGTTTAAGCCCAGGCGTATCATCGCCCCACTCTGCGAATGTATTTAATTCTGCTCTTGAGAACCACTTAGCATCTTGTAGTTCATCTTGTTCCACTGAGATCTCTGTGGTTTTCGCTTTAGCTATAAAGCCCAGCATTAATGACGACGGAAAAGGCCATGGCTGTGATGCAATATATTGCGCATCATCTGCGATAATACCCGACTCTTCTTCTACTTCACGCAGTACCGCTTGCTCCAGTGATTCCCCCGGGTCGACAAAACCTGCAAGCGTTGAATACACGCCTTCTGGCCAGCTTTCTTGACGACCCATTAAACAACGCTCAATACCATCGTCAAAAGTATGAGTCACTAACATGATCACCGCCGGATCAGTTCGCGGGAAGGTAATATGACGACACTCATCATTTTGGCAACGACGAGCATGACCGCCTTCATAAGGCTTATTTGCTGTGCCACAACGGCCACAAAAAACATGGGTTTTATGCCAATAGCACATACCCCTTGCAAGTACACCGATAGATGCTTCAAAACCATTTAGTTTTGGCCCGACTTTACGCATATCTTCAAATGTACCACCCGCTGATAAATCATTCACTTCATCTGAGCATATCTTCGACACATCTAACACAAAGTAATGTATTTCGTCTTGATGACCAATATACACGGCATCATCGGTATTTAAGTGTGCTACTGACGACCAAAGTAATAACTGAAGCTTTTGTAAATCAGCGCTAAATAAGTTTTTATCTTGGTGGATTAAAAGCCATCGGCTGTTGGTCGTTTTTTGCGTGTTTAGCCAGTTGCTGTCTTTGCGTTGCTGCGACGCTCTGTCTAAACTCATCTGCGTGTAATGAAGCATATTCACTCCTTTGCGTGATTTGAGCCTAAGCTAACACACAGACACTCTAAGCTAAATAAATAAGCCGTAAAATTTGCAAAAAAAAAGCCCTAACGGGCTTTTATAACATGTAGTTGCGTAAAGGGCCTGTTACTCTTTGCTGTTCGAGTTTTACTCTTTCTGAGCGGGCTTTTATCGCGGCACTCAGTTTTATACCTAGTGGGCTAAGTAAAAATTGAGTAACAATGAGAAAAGTTTGCTCAGAAGAGCCAATTTGGCAGCGCTTGATTGGCATTTCTACTGTGTTATCGCCTGACTTACATGGAAAAACCATGCTACGCAGGCTCTGCCGTGTATAAATACCAATCAAACTGCTGTAAAAACGAACTTGAAAGATCAACAGGTCCTTAGGACAAAGAGGCTAAGTAGGCCTGAAGCTTTTGGTTTTCAGCTTCGATGTGCTGATAAAACTCAATGTCTTTTAACTTGCTTGCTGCAGCCTTATCAATCACGATAACCGCATCACGGTGCATTTGTAGTGCAGATGCTGGGCAAGCTGCCGTTAACGGGCCTTCAATCATTGCATGAACCGCTTCAGCTTTGTTTTCACCCGTTGCCAGTAACACCACTTTTTTGGCATCAAGAATAGTACCGATACCCATAGTTATAGATAAATGCGGTTGGTATTCGTCTTCTTTGAAGAAACGCGCATTATCATCAATGGTTGCTTTGGTTAATGTTTTAACACGTGTACGTGAAGTTAAGCCTGAAGACGGCTCGTTGAAACCAATGTGACCGTTACGACCAATGCCCAATAGTTGAACATCAATACCGCCTGCCGCAACAATGTGACCTTCATATTCTTGACATGCAGTGATTGGGTTTTTCGCATCACCAGGTGGTACATGGGTTTTATCTTTGTCGATGTCTACATGGTTGAACAACTGCTCGTTCATAAAATAACGGTAGCTTTGTGGGTGTGAACCATCTAGACCTAAGTATTCGTCTAAGTTGAATGTTGTCGCATCTTTAAAGCTAATTTCACCTGCTTCGTTACGACGAATTAGTTCTTGGTAAAGCGCTACTGGTGTTGAACCGGTCGCTAAACCTAACACAGACTCTGCTTTCTTTTGTAGTTGTTTTGTAAAGATATCTGCGCCATAAGCTGCAACTTCATTGGCGTCGTTTAAGATTACTATTTGCATGGTTTTGGCTCGTTGTAGAAGAAAAGAAAAAATGGGATCTGGGCTTACTTAGCGTGCAATCAAAATAAGCGCCAGATCAAAACCTAATCGGGATAATCTTATTAGGCTGTACCATTATGACAACGCTGTCATTATTATCATTAATTGAGCGTTTGTAAAGTAAAAGTGAAAAAAAACTTTGGGTTTTTTATAACAAAAAGGCTCATTAATATGAGCCTTTTGCATAAGTAAATAATCAAGGTTTGAAATTAAACGCTGACAAAGATCTTACGACGGTACATCCAGTGCAGCACTAGCATTTGCACCGCCATCAACGCAGTGACCGCCAATATGGGCTGCCATTCACTTGGGGCTGCGTTCACCACACCACCGAACACACTTCGGCTAATGTATTCCCAATCGACTAAAGATGACGCTAGGTAGATAATGATTGAGTTCGCACCAATAATTACAAACGGGTAAGCCAGCTTTTGACCATTTAAAATGTCTACTACTGCGTAGAAAACAGCAAGTAAAATCGCACTCCACCCTACTGTTACCAATACAAATGAACTGGTCCAGAGCTCTTTATTAACTGGGAAGTGTAAGTCCCATGTCCAACCAAGCACTAAACTTACAATACCTGCACCGAATAAAATGCCACAGGTTTTCCATTCACCGCGCTCATTAGCTTTAGCAATCAGTTGACCTGCAAATACACCTGCAATTGCATTCACAATCGCAGGTAAACTCGACAAAATACCCTCAGGGTCAACTACACGATTTTGATATGAAATGCCAGGTAAAAGGTGTTTATCGAACCATGCATTCCAACTACCTGCCGCAGATAAGTCACCTGCGACACCACCCGGCACAGGTATAAAGCAAAGTAGTACCCAGTAGAAAATTAGAATACCAACGCCTGAATAAGCTAAAACACGTAAGCTAAAATGCCAAACTAATAAAGCACAGAAGAACCAAGCAATAGCAATTCGCCCTAGCACACTGGCATAACGTACTTCTTCAAATGCAAATGGTGCACCTGTACCCCAGCCATGGTTATACAAAACACCAAACGCCATAAGTAAAAACAGTCGTTTGATTGCTTTGTTGTATAATGGGCGCCTTTCGTTAAAAGGAAGGTGATCGATACGCTTAGGTGCCAGACCCATAGCAACACCAGATAAAAAGATAAATAGCGGGAATATTAAATCGTAAAAAGTAAAGCCATGCCATGGGCTATGGACTGTGTGTGCTTCAAACGCTTTCCACCCCTGCCAGCCAGTTAAAACAAATAAGGCAGCAAAAATACCCTGTCCGCCTAGAATCCAAAACATGTCCATGCCTCGGAGTGCATCTAAAGATGCTAATCGTTTTTTTTGTGTTTTTGCTGTCATATTTTGTTCCAGTACAAATAAAAAAGCCCCGCTATACTGCAGCGGGGTTTTTTCCTCAGGGAAAGTTAAATCTGAGCACCAGCGATATACGTTGCCTGTGCATATAAATTCTCATCTAGATGAACAAAGTCTGCATCTGCCCCTTCACGCAAATGCCCTTTACTGTTTAAGCCTAAATATTGTGCTGGATATAAAGATGCCATACGAAGCGCTTCTGGTAGACTTACATCTAACCAATCAACCGTATTTCGTACTGCGCTTGCCATATCTAACACACTACCAGCAAGTTCGCCGGTTGTTGAATTTAAACGATCGCCAGTACGAATAACTTTACGGCCATCAAAGAACGCAAACTCAGTATCGTCTGTACCCACAGGAGGCATCGCATCTGTCACTAGCATGATTTTGCCACGCTGTTTAGAGCGGATCGCTAATTTAGCAGACGTGTTATGAACATGGTGACCATCGACAATTAAACCGCACCAGCTATTATCGTCCCATAGCGCTGCCCCAACAACACCCGGTTCACGTGAAGTAAACGCAGACATCGCATTGAATAAGTGGGTAAAGCCATCAGCACCAGCTTTTAACGCAGTGTTCGCTGTTTCAAAATCTGCATTTGAGTGGCCGATGCTTACTTTAACTCCTAAGCTAATTAAGCGTTCAATATCAGCTAAAGGCACTGTCTCTGGCGCTAGAGTGACCATTTTTATGCCCAAGTCTTTACGCGCATAAATCTCGAATTCTTGTTCAGTGATTGGTCTAATAAACTGCTCGCTGTGCGTGCCTTTTTTAGGGTGAGACAAGTGTGGACCTTCAAAATGGATCCCCACTACACCAGCTTGATTGCTTTCAATGGCAGCTGCCATCGCATCTGATGCCGCTTGCATCACTTCAATTTTATCTGTGATCAGAGTTGGCATGAGCGCAGTCGAACCAAATTGTGCATGCGCCGACACCATTTTCTCAAGGCAGGCTGTCGTTTGTTCAGCATTATAAAACGCCCCACCACCGCCGTTCACTTGAACGTCGATATAGCCTGGCACGACTAGCCCATCAAGATTGATTACTTCAGCGTTTTCAGCCGAAACGTTATAACTAACTTTGCCGTCATCTACTGAGAAAACACCATCATGATGAAAATGTTCACCATCAAAAAGCTTTTTAGCTTTGTAAATATACTGGCTCATTAGTTCACCTTTCTTATTTCATGCTGAGTGCTTTCCATCGCAAAATAAATAGCACCAATTTCTGGCGGCTGTTTTGGTTGCTGAACAAGTTTAGCAATATCAGCATCTAACCATTTATTTAACGGCTCAGCTAAACCACCGATCATAGATAAGCGCGGTGGGTTAATTTCTAATAACCTTTTCGCAAGGTTGCTAATATATTCAGCACCTTGTTTAACAATTTGTAATGCAACTTCATCGTTATGCTCTGCAGCTGAAAATACATGTCTTGCTAGCTTTGCATAACCGCTTGAAGGTTGACCTGCCATTTGCTCGGCGACTCCCATTGCATCTGTGACATGAAAATGTTGCTTTAACGTGTCTGATAACACGGTTTTTGGCCCGAGACCATCAAGATCTACAAGAACAGCTTTAACAGCCTCAAGACCCATCCATGCACCACTGCCCATATCACCTTGAGCAAAACCATGACCGCCGTAATTGACTGTTTCACCGTTTACAATAGCGAAACCGCATGAGCCTGTGCCCGTAATAATCACTGCGCCGTCATCACCGTCATGTGCACCAATACACGCAGTGTGCAAGTCGGTTGTAAGATACATTTCTTTAAATGGATGGTCCCATTGCATGATTTTGTCGTAAAGACCTGGAATATTCACACCCGCTAAACCAAGGCCAGCTACAATGTCATGCACCTGTTCAACACGAAGTCCCGCGTCTTGTAAGGCTAGCTGAGTTGATACCATGATTGACTCTAGTGTGCGCTCAAGACCATGTAATGGATTGGCAGGACCGCCTAACCCAGTACCTAACACCCCTTGTGTAGCAGAGTAGATAGTTGCACGACATTTTGTACCACCACCATCTATTCCAATAAATAACTGGTCTTGTTCAACCTGTTTAGCCATCATTTAGCGACCCCTGATCTGTAACGTAGTGCTCAAATAGTTTTAAGTATTATTTGGCAGAGCATTTTTCATGTTGATTTAATGTTACACACAAAATGACAGCGTTGTCATTAAATTTTTCAGAAAAATGTTCGAAATTGATAATTTCTAATATTGCACAAAACTTTTAGTTTGTCACCGAAACGAAAGTCTAATGAAGCTTGAGCCTTTAAAACTCATAGATTTGAGTGGGGATTGTGTAAGGATTTTAGGTTATTTACAAACTCTATAGAAATAATTTTAAGGGGCGATATATGACCCCTTAAAATATTACGCTTTTTAAGATGCACTTTTCAATAATGAATAAAGTTGGTCTTTTAAATGCAATCGTTGCTTTTTGAGTGACTCAAGATATTCATCTGAGGTGTTTTCAACTCTCTCTTCAATACGGATCATTTCATGATCTAGGTCATGATAATCATCGAATAGTCGAGCAAAATGTCGGTCATGCATTTTTAGCTCATGAATTTTTTCTTTAAATTCTGGTAACTCTTTCGCTAAGCTATGGCGGTCAATACTCATGGTGAATTCCTGTTAAAGTTGTCATTTTTCCAAACAAACCTGATGCTTGGCTCACTTTCATACTACGCCTACGGCTATGGTATATGTTGATCTAGCACAAGCTTTAATAGACATTTATAAAACGTATTGGTGAGTGGTTTAAGATAGATTTTTTAATGAGATTTGTAAGTTTGAAACAAGAAAAAAGCCTAACAGCGAACCGCTAGGCTTGGGCAAGTAAAGAAATTGAATAGGGTTTTATATATTTGCTGTCGATTCTCGTACAATAAGCTTAGCTTCTAGAGTTATCTGAGTTTTTTCTACTTCAGGATCGCTTATCTGAAGTATTAATTGCTCCACAGCTTGTCGTGTCATCTCTTCCACTGGTTGTGCGATTGTAGTTAATCCTGGCCAAATATGACGGGCAATCGGTGCATTATCAAACCCCGCTATCGAGATATCTTCTGGTACATTTAACTTTGATTGTGTCGCCAATTTTAACACAGCAGCTGCCATGTAATCATTCGATGCAAACACTGCGCTCGGCCTAGGTTGTATATCTAAAATCTCTTTTGCGCTATCAGCACCTGAGTGATAACTAAAGTTACCCTCTGCCACCAGCTCAGCATCATATGCAATATTATGCTCTGCTAACGCTTTCTTATATCCTGAAAAACGTTGCTCTGTGGCACTATGATCTGGGTGACCTTTAATGAATGCAATTCGGCTATGACCGAGAGCAATTAGATGCTCTGTGATTTCGAATGCACCTTGTTCATCGTTACTTCTAACAGAAATTGAAGTTTCATCCTCAATCGCTGAGGCAACACGCGCATAGTTAATGCTTTTCTTTTTTAGAAATTCAATTAATTCTTGAGAATCAGAAAATGGTGGTGTGAGTACTAGGCCATCTAGGCGAGACGTTGTTAATAGGTGTTCGATGTTTTCAATTAACGCTTCACCGCGTAATTCGCAAGGGTGTATAAGCAAGTTATAGTTATGTTTATGACATGCTTCTAAAGCACCACTTTGTACACGCGTGATATAACTTTTACTAGGGTTATCGTACAAACAGCCGATGATAAAGCTGCGATTGCGAGCAAGGCCTCTGGCAATAGGATTCGGTGTATAATCGAGTTCTTTAAAAACTTTTAATACTTTTTCGCGTGTCGCTGGGCTTACATTAGGCTCATTGTTCAATACGCGTGAAACGGTTTTTTTCGAAACACCGGCGTATTCTGCAACACTATTTATTGTTACTTTCTTCATCTGGTTTCCCGCTCTACATTCGAGGGAGTAAACACTTCAACCTCTACTGCAATTCATCCTGAACGAAAGAAATATCAATCTAGAATTCTTTGATTAATGGGTTATCATTTATCTTTAAAAAATGCTGCCCACATTCATGGGCAGCCAACACGTTTTGACAACAAAATGATAAAACGCCGACATTATGACACCGGTGTCAGACATGCGCAATAAAATTTTTCAATTGACTATTTTTAACTGCCTACTTCTCGACCTAGCTCCTTCATAAATTCCTTCATAAACAATACTCTAGTCTCAGCTTCTTGCCTTCCTGCATACGTGTGCATAACTTCAGGTAATTTAAAAAGTTTGTTATAAAAATGGTCAACTGTATATGAATAATCATCTGGATCTCGATTTTCACAGAATGGATCGTCAACATTGTAGACGCTGCGATGCATCGCACCGCCAACGGTAAAACAGCGTGCAATGCCAATTGCTCCCAAGCTATCTAGCCTATCTGCATCTTGGACAATTTTAGCTTCAAGTGTTTCTGCTTCCACATTCGCGCTGTAGCTGTGCGCAACTATGGCGTGATGTACAGCAGACAACTTTTCACTCACAAAATCGATACCTGATAGATATTCGATGGCTTTGTCTGCTGCCATTTTTGAAGCCTGGCTCCTCAATGGGCTATTTTTTGCGACTGCTACACAATCATGTAGCCATGCTGCAGCAACCACCACTTGCAAATCTGCCTGCTCTTTTTCAGCTAATAGCTTGGCAGCTGTAACCACCCTTTGCACATGAGCTAGGTCATGTCCTGCATCGGCTATGGGTAATGCTTGTACAAATTCACGACAATTTTGTTCTAAAGACGCTATTTTATCGCTATTCAATGCCCTACTCTCCGGATAATTCACTCATCAACATTGTATGTTTGTAAACGCTTAACTAAAATGCCCAGCATACAATTAAGTTAGGAAAAATTCATGTCTTGTGCAGTGTACTTGCAGCCTGGTAGAGAAAAATCATTAAAACGTAAACACCCTTGGATATTCTCCAAAGCCATCAAAAAAGTAAAAGGTAAGCCTGCTCTGGGTGATACCGTTAAAATTTACTCTAACGAAGGTAAATTTCTTGCCACTGCTGCATATAGTCCTGATTCTCAAATTAGAGCACGTATATGGAGCTTTGATGAATCTGAAAGCATTGACAAGGATTTTTTCTTACGTCGATTAACACGTGCTTTTGATGCACGCAGTCAAGTCATCGAGGAAGGTGGTTTAACGGGTTTTCGTTTAAGCGCAGCAGAGTCTGACGGCTTACCAGGTATCACCATTGATAAATTCGACAATTATATTGTTTGTCAGTTATTGAGTGCAGGTGCAGAGCGTCACAAAGGCGATATCGTACAAGCACTTCGTGAGCTTTTCCCTGATTGCCATATTTACGAGCGCTCTGACGTAGATGTACGTAAAAAAGAAGGCCTTGAAAAAACTACTGGTGCACTTTGGGGCGACGCGCCGACTGAGCCTGTTGTCATAAAAGAAAATGGCTTAAAGCTTGAAGTTGATATTTTAAATGGTCACAAAACTGGTTTTTATCTGGATCAACGTGACAGCCGTGCAGCACTAGAGCGTTTTTCTCAAGACAAAGACGTTTTAAATTGTTTTTGTTATACAGGTACATTCGGTTTATATGCATTACGTGGTGGCTGTAAAAACGTCATTAACGTAGATGTATCACAACCAGCCCTTGATACTGCAAAGCGAAATGTAGAACACAATAATCTTGATTTATCACGTGCTGAGTTCGTTAAACAAGATGTATTTAAGTTGCTGCGCCAATATCGTGAGGAAGGCCGTCAATTCGATACTATCGTGATGGACCCTCCTAAGTTTGCTGAGAGCAAAGCACAACTAACGGGCGCATGTCGTGGTTATAAAGATATTAATATGATCGCAATGCAAATTCTAAAGCCTGGCGGCACATTACTTACCTTCTCTTGTTCTGGCTTAATGGAGCAAAACCTGTTCCAAAAGGTTGTTGCTGACGCAGCCCTTGATGCGGGTAAAGAGCTGCTGATTATGGAGCGCTTGAACCAAGCAGCCGATCACCCCATCGCGGGTAACTACCCTGAAGGTTTTTACCTTAAAGGCCTTATTTGTAAGGTTTATTAATGTAGATAGAGTTTAGAGCAAAATTGGATAAATTCGTTCCTAAGGCCACATATATGGCCTTTTTATGTTTTGCATAAAAAAGGCGCTCATCCCAGAGCGCCAAGTTTGCTTAACATTCTTTTCTTCTTAAGCTTATTCGCTTAAGTCACCATATTGGTTATTTGTGCTTAGTAATACTGCTTTATCAAAGCCAGGTAAACTTAAGCTATCTTGACTCAATACAAGCTCATTTTCATCAATCATACCGTTGCCAAAGCGATAAATAAGTTCATATTGGCCATTGTCAGCGGCTTGCTGGTAGTCTGCTTGAGCAAGCTTTGTTTGTTCTAACTTTGCTTGGTAGGAATTTAACTGCGCTTCAGAATAGCGTTTCGATAAGAGTTTATTGGTAAAGTTTGGCGAAAATACCGTTGCTGTTGCGTTGTTACCACCGAAGCCTTTTGAGTTGATAAACGCGACATCCATAGGCGCACATTTATAATGCTCATTGCGAATATCTAAATGTTCCGCATGTACGTCGTCTGCCACTTTATCAATCGTTGTAATACCAGGCATAATGTTGTGACTGAATACACCCAACGCTAGCGCGAGTTGGTCGCCACTTGCTGGCGCAATGGTATGCCCTACGTATGCCTTTGGTGCAACCACTTTCCAACCATTGATTGAAAACGCTTCTGCTACTTTGTGATAAATCAGTGATTCAGTTACACGGTTTTGCGGTGTACTTGAGCCGTGCGCTAAAATAAAGCTACGCTCTTTAATCGCGTCAGCACCCGCAATTTGTTCAGCTAACGCAACAGACTTAGCCATAGTAATGTAGTTACCAGGGCCAGGTGCCGTAATAGACTTTTTAATACCATCAGCATTAACAAACACATCTACTACCGAGCCCATTACTTCTGCGCCAAGCTCTAGGGCTAAGGCATCGTCCATTAAGATTGCAACCTGAGCGCCTTCACCGATTGTGAAACCACAGTTCTCACCAAATGGGCGGCTTGTACGACGATAATCAACGTTTTCTGTATTATCGAGTTTACGAAGGCCTTCTTCGTTTGCCAATGCGCTCATGTTACCAAAACCTTCAATGACTTCTGGCGTCAACGCACATTCCACGCTCGCTACAATCGCAACTCGCGTACGGCCAGCTTGAATATCATTCACTGCAGCGCGTAAGTTATATAAGAAGGTTGCACACGCACCAGAGGTTGTGAACGTTGTACCAACGCTACCCGTTACGTAAGCATTAATGAAGTCAGTCGACATGGTATTTAAACCCAATGCCAGTTGCTTTGTACTAACGCGATCACCTTGTTGACGAGAGCGGATCAAACCACCAAAGCCTTCTTGCTGCATTTGGCCAGCGACTGATGCTGAATAAGTACCAATTTTATCTGGTTCAACACTGTTCATGACAGTATCCCAATCAAGACCCGTTGAACGAATTGCATCGGTTGCAGCAAAAATAGTAGCCTGTAAACCACGAGGTTGGTAACGACTGTTATAAAGCGATGCCGGATCAAAGCCGGTTGGTAATTGACCCGCTGCTTTGATTGGATTATCACGATAGCTATCGTGTTTTACTTCTAAAGAGTCAGGCACAACCACATTGACTGTTTTTGCATCTAGTTCTTCAACTTGCCATGAGGCTGGCACTGGGTTTGGTAAGTCACGCTTACGACAAGTGAACTTTAGTCCCGCATCATCATTCGCATTAATAGTTAGCTTTTGCTGCCAGTGTGTTGCATCACAATCAAAATGTTCTTTTTCTATTTTACGGATCAAAGTGCCCGCTTTAATTTGTTCACCAAATTGCGCTTCGACTTGTTCAGCTGAAATTTCATCGCCTGTGTGTGTTACTAGTCGACCGTCTTCGAAACGCACTAAATTCATTAGTGTTGCAAGGCCTAAGAAAGTTTCTTGGCGTGCTTGTTGATCTAGCTTATCTATAACAATACGGCGATAGCCCTGATGAAAAGATGTACGGCCCGCAGCGTTAATGCCACCCATACCGACAATAATTGGTAATGCAGTCATAAATAATCGTTCTTAAAATTTTCACACAACTTAGATATGTTCGATTCTAGTTTGAACTTTAGATTACATTTTGCAAAAATAGCCAAATATCATTTATTTTTCGCCAAATCATTATGGTCAGACCAGAAAACCCGATAAAAATTGGCTTCTGTATTTATCAAAGTATGCTCTTCACCAGTGTCTCACTGCCTGCAGAAATGCTCAGAGCAGGTGAAGCTTTTGCAAAAAGACACTTAGGGAATGACTTTAAGCCGTTACGCGTAACTTGGCTGGCAAAGGATACCTCGCCAATTAATAATGAACTAGGGTTGCAAATTCAGCCCGACGAAACCTTTAGCTATTTATCAGAGCAAGAATACATAATCGTGCCGAGCATCTGGCGTAACCCAAGGCCTGTTCTAAGAAAAAACGAACGACTTTATAGAAGTTTAAATGAAGCATGGCAGCAAGGTTCGACTATTATAGGTGTTGGTACTGGCGTCTGTTTTTTAGCGGAATCAGGTTTACTCGAACACCACCCTGCGACAACACACTGGCATTACGCGAAACAATTTAAACTCAATTACCCGTCAGTCGATTTAAAACCGGATTTCTTTATTACCCAGTCAGAGCGTATTTATACGGTGGCTAGTTTAAATGCGCTGGCAGATGTCATTGTGCATTTAATTTCACAATTATATGGCGTTGCCGCGGCGCAACATGTTCAGCAAAACTTTTCTCATGAAATCAGAAAGCCTTACGAAGAACAGCGCTTTTTGGAAGGCGATGCGGATACACATCCTGATGAATTAATCGCATCGATTCAATTTTGGTTAAAAAACAATTATCACACTGAAATTGCCCTTTCAGATGTGGCGGAGCAATTTGATTTAAGTTACCGTACGTTTAATCGACGTTTTAAAGCGGCAACAGACCAAACAGCCGCGCATTACTTGCAAACTATACGCTTAGAAAATGCCAAAGAGCTTTTAGCTTCTAGCAATTTGTCTATTCAAGATGTGGCGATATCTGTAGGGTTTAATTCTCAAGGCTTACTCACTCGGGTATTTAAGCAAAGGCTTAATCAGACACCGAGTGAGTATCGAAAGGTCGTGCGAAAAAAACTGTTTTCACAAAATCATTAAATAGTTAGAGCTCAGCTTCAATGACTTTTAATGCATTTGACTCCGACTCGGTGACAACACCATCAGCTTGTGCAAGCTGGGTTGTTAATCGAAAAGCCAACTCCTTAACTGGTTCATCTACAATGTGTTTCATTCGATGGTGGATAAAATGTTCTGTTTGTCCTTTGGCAATAATGTCTCTGCAATGTGTAATCATATTCGAAATATAAAGGCCGGCTTCAACTTCGCTATTCCAGCATAGCTTTTCTATCCAGGTATTTAAAACAGAAAGCTCTTTTTCACATACATCACCATCAATCGACATAAGCAAAACTGCTAAATCAACGACCGACTCAGTTTGCAGTTGGTCAACACAGATACCAGCATCAAGATGACTAAGTAATTGTTCGAATTTCATAAAATCCCCTTTTAATGTGCACGATAAACACGACGTTGATATTATTGATAACACTAGTTTAACAAGATAGTGAACTAGTTTGTGCTTGTCACTTTAATTTATCTCATCTTATACGATACTTAACTCAAATACGGACCACTGAATCATGCTTATGAAATGGGTATGTTTGTTTTTATGCTGTTTTGTCGCTTTAAGTAGCAAGGCGAAAATTCCGATTTCGATTGAAACCGATATTTATAATTACGCGCAACAAGTTCTCGGTGAAGAGAGTATCGAGTCTATCGAGCATTTCAAGCACCCAAGCTGCCGTAGAGATGTTGTGGAATTTATTCTTGTGCAAAAAGCGATAAAACTCGGAGGTCTCAATCTGGAGTATGATTTTGTGCTAGGTGATTATGATGCGAGAAATATTCGTCTTATCCAGCACGGGCTACTCCTGATCAGTTTTGACTCAATATGGCTAAATGAAGCATCCCAATACGCAAACGATGTGTTCATATCAGAGCCGGTGATCCGTAATGGAGAGTTTTACGCAGGTATATATGTCGCACCTAATAAAATAACTGAGCTAACGCCAAAACTTAAAAATGGCATTTCAGACCTTAGCTTTGTGACCAGCGAAGCTTGGCACACTGATGTAAAAACGCTCACCGCGCTGAAACCCAAAAATTTAATCATTGAAGCCGATTGGTTAGTTATGGCTAAAATGGTGAGCAGTGGCTGGGTCGATGCCATGCTAGCCCCTTTTAAACCAGCCCTGCCTTTCGAGTACACTGGAAAAAACTACAAGATTCGTGCGATAGATGGCGTTAAAGTCGCGCTTCAAGACAGCAGACACTTTGTTGTATCAAAAAAACATCCACTCGGTAACAAAACATTTAAAGCACTACAGAAGGGGTTAAAGCAACTCAGGCAATCAGGATACATTGAGCGTGCTTATAAGGAATGTGGTTTTCTCAACCCACTTGTTGAAGACTGGCAAGAAATAAAAGCAAAATTGGATTAATTTAAGCTTTAAGTATTAACTCCATATTTTATTCATTTTCTTACATTAATTTCTCGCCTATAAAAAAGGTACGTAGGAGTTAAGAAATGTACGAAATTAAATCTTCAATCAACTTTGGTTTTTATATTCTTGTCGTAAGCATCATTGCATTGCTACTTTCAATTAGCACGGCATTTAACTTTACTGCGTGGTTAGAGGCGCTAGAAATAATTCTTATATTTGCTCTAACTTTATTTGTATGCGTTACATTGATACAAACCTTAATGGGTAAAAGAACATCATCTTGGTGTATGAATGGATTGAGCTACTGTAACTTTTTAGGTGCTCAGAGATATATACCGATTGAGCAAATACAACAGGTTAAAGTTCACACTATTATTTGCTGTAAAGTCACTCATGTAAAACTTGAAGATAAGAATATTTTTCTATTCAGTTGCAAATTAACGTCACAGCAAAAAAGTCGACTTGCGCAACTTGGCTACTTTGCAAAATAAACAGCTGTAATAGTGTTCAGATGGTGTGCAATTAGATTTAATTACTTTACTGACCCCGGCTTTATCACTAGGATGGCAAAAAACTTTCACCGAGGACGATTATGACAACCGCATACCCAATTGGCACGCCGGGCACACCATGGCAAGCAGTAGAAAAAAAACAGTGGCTTGCAGCACAAGTAATTAAGCGTAGTTACCAACAAGAAGTAGAAACTAAAATACTTTCACTCGCTGATGAGTATGATGTTGAGCAGTATGGCGAGCTTAACTATGGTGAAAATGAATATAAATTGTATGCGGTGAAGTCCCGTGACTTTTCTAACAATAAGCCTACTGTTTTAGTGACCGGCGGTGTACATGGTTATGAAACCAGTGGTGTACATGGTGCGATTGACTTTATTAAATCACAAGGCAACCATTACCAAGCTGACTTCAATATAGTGGTGCTTCCATGTATTAGCCCTTGGGGTTATGAAACAATCAACCGTTGGAACCCAGACGCAATTGATCCAAACCGTTCATTTTACGCTGACAGCCCAGCGGCTGAATCAAAACAAGCTATGGCTTATATCGCTCAGTTTGATGATTTACTGTGTCATGTTGATTTACATGAAACTACTGACACTGATAACTCTGAATTTCGTCCTGCACTCGCAGCACGAGACGGCGTGAGCCATGATAATTGGAATATTCCAGATGGCTTTTACTTAGTAGGACATACTCAAAAGCCGCAATACTCTTTCCAATCTGCAATTATCAAAGAAGTAGAAAAAGTCACTCACATCGCCCCTGCTGATGAAGGTGGTAGGCTGATTGGCGTTGCGATTGAACAGTTTGGTGTTATTAACTATGACGGCACTAAACTAGGCCTTTGTATGGGCATGACAAACGCTGAATACGTGACAACAACCGAAGTTTACCCTGATAGCCCATCTGCTAACGATGAGATTTGTGTAAAAGGCCAAGTCGCTTCTGTCGTTGGAGCTTTAAACTACATTAAATCAATCGAAGACTAATAAACCAGAACAAAAAAGTAGCGCTATTTATTACTGCGCTACTTGTTCCTTTGCATTGTGATATCTTTAGAAAAATCCGAGTGGGCTCTCACTATAGCTGACTAATAGGTTTTTAGTCTTCTGATAATGATCTAACGCTTTTTTGTGCGTCTCTCTTCCTACACCCGACTTTTTATAGCCACCAAATGCGGCATGCGCCGGATACATGTGATAGCAGTTTGTCCATACACGACCAGCTTCAATCTTGCGGCCAAAGTGATAGGCACGATTTATGTTTCGAGTCCCCCCCCTGCACCTAAGCCAAATTCAGAGCTATTTGCCAATTCTAAGGCTTCGGCTTCGTCTTTGAACGTACACAGTGAAATAACTGGACCAAAAATCTCTTCTTGGAACACACGCAAAGAATTATTACCTTTTAGCAAGGTAGGTTGAATGTAATAGCCTGAATTGAACTCTTCAGATAACTGCTCGACTTCACCACCAAGCAGTACTTCTGCCCCTTCTTGTTTGCCTATTTCGATATAACTTAAGATTTTGTCGAACTGTTGCTGAGAGGCTTGCGCGCCCACCATGGTTTCTGTGTCGAGCGGGTTACCACGTTTAATCTGTGCAGTACGCGCTTTCACACGCTCAATAAACTCGTCATATATGTCTTCTTGAACAAATAAGCGAGAAGGACATGTACACCCTTCACCTTGGTTAAAATAAGCCAATACCGCGCCTTCAATACACTTGCTGAGATAATCATCGTCTTTTTTCTAATACATCACTGAAAAAGATATTCGGTGATTTACCGCCAAGCTCTACAGTCGATGGAATAATATTATCTGCGGCACATTTCAAAATGTGCGAACCAACCGGAGTAGAACCCGTAAAAGCAATCTTAGCAATTCGTGCGCTGGTTGCTAAAGCTTCACCTGCTTCTTTACCAAAAGCGTTCACCACGTTTAAAGCACCCGCAGGTAGTAAATCACCGTTCAGTTCAACTAATAACATGATCGAGGTTGGGGTTTGCTCTGCAGGTTTTAGTACCACACAGTTACCCGCAGCCAGAGCTGGGGCTAATTTCCAAGCGGCCATTAATAGCGGGAAGTTCCAAGGTATAATTAGCCCAACTACACCTAGCGGCTCATGGAAATGGTAGGTCACCGTGTGCTCGTCAATCTCGCCAATACTGCCCTCTTGCGCACGAATACAGCCAGCAAAATATCTAAAATGATCTGCTGCTAGCGGAATATCAGCGGCAAGGGTTTCACGTAATGCTTTACCGTTATCCCAAGTTTCAGCAACGGCCAAATACTCTTTGTTATCTTCAATGATCTGAGCAATTTTCAGTAAAACATTACTGCGCTCAGTGACACTGGTTGTGCCCCACGCCTCTTTTGCTTCATGTGCTTTGTCGAGTGCCAACTCAATATCTGCTGCTTTAGAGCGTGCCACTTGGCAAAACACTTTACCGTTCACTGGGCTTCTGTTTTCAAAATATTCACCATCTAATGGTGCAACCCATTCACCACCGATGTAATTGTCATACTTGTCTTTAAAATTAACGACTGCGCCCTGGGTATTCGGTTTTGAATAAATCATAGTGTCCTCTTCTATCAACTTGTTGTCCGGTTCATACTTCAGTTATATGTTTATTCTTGAGCCCATTTAATTGACATTAAGTGAAAGGAGGCTTAAAAAATTAACTCTAGGTATTTTTTGCATAACTCTCCGTCTTGATATTCATAAGAAACAGATATGCGCTTTGATTTGCAAGCTAGGCACCAACAGGTTGATAAATTGTTAGAGAATAAGCTCAGCTTTGATTCAGATGACGCGCAATTGAGTATTTATGACACTTATGAAAGTGCTTATAACGTGCCCCTTTCATCAAGCAATGTACTATTTTGCGGTATGCTGCAAGGTAAAAAATAATGCATGTAGACACTTGCGATTATCATCATGACTTTTTACCTAATGAGAGTTTTGTGCTGGTACCTGAGCAAACCGTCCATATTGATTTTCCTGATGCATCTAAAACCACACCAACAACTTGTTTAGCTATCTAAATTAGTAACGAAAAGCTTGCTGATATTGCACATAGGTTGAACATAGAAAACCAAAGTAAGCATGAAGTGAGTTATCAAAATGAACTCGTACATGTAGAACACAATTGGCAAACTCAGGCGTTACTAGACCTCATGGTACATTTATTCACTGAAAATGGAGATCAACGCGGGTTTCTAATCGATTTGGCGCTGAACGAACTTGTAACACGGTTACTCACTCAGCAAACCCGAGAACTTATTTTACAATGTGCACACTCTTATAATCATCAAGAGCCAATTACAGAAGTGGTTCAATATATAGAACATAATTTGAGTGAGCCTTTAGATATCGATATTTTGTGCAAAATTGCTTGTATGAGTCGTAGCAAGTTTTTTAACTATTTTAAGTCATGTTTAAACATGACGCCTCAACAATGGTTGCTCACAAAGCGCTTAGCAAAGGCAAAAGCGCTGCTAAAAAAAGGAAAAAGCAATACCCAAATAGGTTTTGATTTAGGCTTTAATCATACCAGTCAATTTAGTCGCACATTCAAAAATGCCTTTGGCATTTCTCCAAAGGCATATCAAAAAAATTAAACGTATTAACGTTTGTTTGAGCTATTGACAGGTATATTTACCACTTAATGTCTTGTAGCTTAGTCCAAAGGTTATTAGTCGCACTTGCTACAGCTTGACTTACACCAAGGCCAAATTTTTCAGGTAGCGTTTTTTTACTAGTATATTTAACCGTGTAGATTTGATGGCTTTCTAATAAAGATAAAACATAGTCATCACTGGTGTTCAGCTCATCGACTAAGCCTAGTTTCTGCGCATCCATTGCAAACCAATACTCACCGGTAGCCACTTTTTCAAGCTCAATATCTGCTCTATGAGTTTGCACAAACTCTTTAAACAAGCCATGCGTCGACTCAACATCTTGTTGAAATTTCTCACGACCTTTATCGGTATTTTCCCCAAATAGCGTCAAAGTACGTTTAAATTCACCTGATGTGATCATTTCAAAGTCGATATCATTCTTTTTTAGTAACTTATTGAAGTTCGGTATCTGTGCAATGACCCCAATTGAGCCTATGATAGAAAATGGTGCAGCAACAATTTTATCAGCAACACAGGCCATCATATATCCACCACTGGCAGCTATTTTATCTACACAAACTGTCAGGGGAAGTTCTGCATTAGTAATACGTTTTAATTGAGAGGCTCCTAACCCATAACCATGAACAACTCCGCCACCACTGTCGATATTTACAATCACTGAATCCTTACTTTTGTCAGCGATTTGAAGAACAGCTGTAATTTCTTCACGTAAACTATTCACCTCATGGGCATCTGAACTGCCGTCAAAGTTAATTACAAATGCTTTTGCTTCAAGCTGCTCTTCTTTATTTTTCTTCTGCGCTTTGAAGTAAGCCTTAAGTGCTTTTTTGTCTAAGGTTTGTTCGATGAAGTCTTTTTTATTACGTTTTAACTTTTTAGATAAATCTTTTAATTCAACTTCACCAGTAGCGGATTTTGGCTTTTGGCTTGCGCCAACAATCAAAATTATGACGCCTCCAATTGCAAGCACGATTGTGATTGCTTTGGCTAAAAATAAGCCGTATTCAAATAAAAACGTCAATATAGTCTCCTCACTGTTTTTACGATTCAAAAGTTTTTATAAATAAAAAAAGCCGCTTAAAGCGGCTTTTTCATCTTCTCGTACTTGAGATTAATTAGCAATAACTGCGTCATTGCTTATTGGTAACATCATACCTTTTGTCGCTAAGAAAGTTGCTAACTGAGTTTGCATTTCAACAGTTGTCATTGCATGACCTTGTGCTGTGCCACCTACAGCTTCATTAAATGAAGTGGTTGCAATCGATGAGTGATGACCTTGAGAGAACTTAACAACATAATTCTTAGGCTCACCCATTTGTGTTTCAGTCACTGGCGTCATACCGAATAACTGAGCCATAGGCATGGTACCAGATAAAGGCAGTGCCGTTGTTGGCGGAATAACTGCATCAGGTTGGTTTCCATCTTCACCACCTGTTACTACGCTTAGGTAAGTTGGTGTACCAAGTGCCTGAACGGCAGCGGCGTAGTTTACAGGGTCTGCACTGTCTAACGCTGTTTGAGCAACCGTTACAAACTGGCTAATAATAGACTGAATACTGGCGAGTGCAGCTGTGTTGCTTGTGTCAACAAGTTGCTTTTCATAAAGTGCATAAGAACATGGGATCTTAGCCTCAGCAGGACAAGCTGCTGTTGCTTCACTTGCTACGAACTCCAAGAAAGCCTTAGACGATAAATTACCCGCTGCAGCTAACACTGAGCCTTTCACAAACGAACCAAATGAGCCTGATTCAGTTAAGAAGTTAGCAATACCAGCACCACCGCTTGCTAGACCAACTGTATTTACTTTAAATAAGTTATCAACTGTTTCATCACCGATAGGCTTATTTGTATGTGCGATAAAGTTAGGCGCTACAATAGAACCTAAAGAGTGACCAAAGAAGCTTACATCTGTAGGGTTAATGCCAAGTGTTGGGTCAATGAAGTTCAGGCCAAGTCTAAGTGCTAAAAGGTCAGCTGAAGACTGCCTTAGGTTATCGCGAGCAACCAGTAGAGAGGTCAAATTCATGTAAGAAAGTACTGAGCCCTGACCGCTTGTAGCATTGAAATCATCTTTACCGTCTAAATCGATATCAAGGCCACGAGCACCGTGCATTGGATGATCAATTGCTACCGTAGCAAATCCGGCGTTACTCAATGCTAATGTTAGACCTAAAAGGCTTTCTTTATTAGCGGTAATGCCGTGCTGTAAAATAACTACAGGCCAACCTGTAGCTGGCATTTCAATACCTAATAGTTCTGCACGCGGCTTAGTGATTTGTACAGGTACGTTTGCAATCCACTCAGTTGAAGGAATGCTATTAAATTTAGTTAAGAAGCGGCTTTGATCTAAACCAAAGTCACGAAGTACACCACCAGACGCTGCATTACAATACGCGTCGTTTGCACCAGGTGTTAAACCAGATAAATCAACACCAGCTGCAACTGCACCAGCAAGTGTTGCGGCACTATCACAGCGAGCTTTCCAATAGTTGCCCGCTAAATCTTCAATTGCTGTGCCTTCAGGTTTCTTTGAGTACATAGGTAACATAATGCTACCTTGCATGTATTGAACAGCCTGGAAAGGTGCACGAGTTTCAGCATCTGGGATAACTGTTGCAAGCGCATCAGATACAGTTATCATTGGTTGCTCTGGTACTACAACCTTAGGGTTGGTCTGAGTTTGTAAGCTTTGCGCTAAACCTAACTTAATGTTATTCATTACTGCACCCACAGACTGAATCGTCATTGCGGCAGTATAGATAACATTTTCTTTTGCAACCTGACCAGAAATCACATTTTCGTATTGGCGTATTACAGCCTGAAGACTTAATTGCGAATCTGTGACAAGCGCTGACTCTGATCTTAATAAGCTATATGACGATGATGGTTGCAGAGGACGTCCATCAGCCATAACTATATTATTAGTTAACGCAGTAATGTAAGAAGCCCCTGGCTTGAGCGGTTTAAGTGGCACAACCATAATGCCTTGACCAGAATCAGTCAGCTTAGCCACATAATCAACCCCAAAAGTAAGCTCGCCCACATACTTGCAAGCTATACCTGCAGGTACTTTATCACTTGCACAATCAGGATCTGTGATACTCGCACCCATCACCACTTCAAAAATACGAACAGCATCAGGCGTGGCTACAGAATCACCATTTATACTTACATCACTGGGTACATCAAGATCAATCACATATGGCATGTTAGTTGACCAACCGTCTAAAGCACCAAGTGTATTACTTGGGTTTGCGTATTCTGGCGCAGATAAAGCAGGTTGACCTGCTGCGTCAAGTTCACCAGGAAGATTAATAGTACCGTCTTGTGTTCCGCTTAAAAGAATGTCGTTCGGTATTGAAATTACACCGCCAGCAGGATCAAATTTTACTGACGCTGAAGGGAGTACTGGAGTAGAATCTTGTTTTACATCTTGTAGAGTTTCACCGCCGCCACAGCCGACTAAAGCCGTAGAAATTGCGAGTGAGAGAAGCATTTTTTTCATTGAATGGGCTCCGACAAATTTTATTATTCTTATGCAATAAACGCGTTAATATAATGTAATTCTGTTTTTAATGAGACATTAGACCAGTTAAACTTAACTCAATATGTAAAGTTTCGCCACCCAAATTTACAATAATTTAGATAACTTACCCTAATGCTGTGATAAAATGTGCAAAACGTTCAAATAGAGATCTACAATGCATAATTATCAAGCAGCAGACAATGCACTAGAAAATAAAACCATTTTAATCACAGGTGCTGGCGATGGAATTGGCCGTGTTGCGGCATTAACATATGCAAAACACGGTGCAACTGTAATCCTACTTGGTAAAACAACTAAAAAGCTTGAATGCGTATACGATGAAATCGTGAATGCAGGCTATCCACAACCGGCTATCGTTCCTATGGATATGCGCGGTGCGACAAAACAAAACTACCGCGACCTTGCAGCAACCATTGAACAACAATTTGGTAAATTAGATGGCCTTCTAAACAATGCGTCAATCTTAGGCTCACTCGGTCCACTAGAGCATTTCTGTGTATCTACGTTTGAAAACATCATGAAAGTAAACGTGACTGCACAAGCTATGATCACAAAATATATGTTCCCATTACTTCGTAAATCACCGTGCGCTTCTGTGATTTTCACTTCATCAGGTGTAGGCCGTGAGGGTCGTGAATTCTGGGGTCCTTATGCAATCTCAAAATTTGCAACTGAAGGCATGATGCAAACTTGGTCTAAAGAAGTGGGTAAGACTAACATTCGTATCAACTGTATTAACCCTGGTGCGACACGTACAAGTATGCGAGCTTCAGCTTTCCCTGGTGAAGATAAAGAAAAGCTTAAGACTGCAGAAGAGTTAATGGCGACATATCTATACCTAATGGCAGATGATTCTAAAGACCTTAACGGTGAATCAATTAACGCACAGTAACTTATCGTTCTGACACCATTAAAAATGGCACTCAATCGAGTGCCTTTTTAGTATGAGTCCAATTAGAGAGTTACTTTCTCTTTGGTTTTGGCTTTTGTGCACGTTGGTTGTGCTTTTTCACAGCCTTTCTGATCTGATTGATCTTAGCACGCTTGTCTTTGCGCTTTTCTGGCATCACAGACAGCTTAGTTTGCGTTTCAGGGCGCATTTTTACAGATTTACGTAAATAATTTACGTCTTCTAACTTAAGCTCTTCCCAGCCACCTTGAGGTAGACGTTTGTTAAGCTCTAATTTACCGTAACGGATACGAATTAGGCGAGATACTTCTACTTCTTGAGATTGCCATAAACGACGTACTTCACGGTTGCGACCTTCAGTTAGCGTAACGTTGAACCACTTGTTAATGCCCTCACCGCCCATAGGCTTAATTTTTAAGAATTTAGCTGGGCCATCCTCTAATTCAACCCCTTTCGTTAAGGTACTCAATGTTTGGTTTGTTACCTCACCGAATACACGTGCAGAATACTCACGCTCTACTTCATATTTAGGGTGCATTAAACGATTCGCTAACTCGCCATCATTGGTAAATAGCAATAAACCTGAAGTATTGATATCTAAACGACCAATCGCAATCCAACGATCGCCTTCTAAACGAGGTAGTCTATCGAAAACCGTTCGGCGACCTTCCGGATCTTTACGTGTACACAACTCGCCTTCAGGCTTGTGATACATTAAAACACGACAAACACGTTCTTCTTGTTGCTCAATTTTAACAACATGACCGTCAACACGAATAACCGCATTTTCTTCAACACGATCACCTAAACGTGCCACTTTACCGTTAACGCTGACACGATTAGAGTCAATGTATTTTTCCATTTCACGGCGTGAACCCACACCAGCACGGGCCAATACTTTTTGTAACTTTTCACTCATTAGGATGGTTCTCTCACAGAAGGATCACTCAATATCTGCTCTAGTTTTACATCTTGTTGCTCAGGTAAATTAGGCAGGTGTTCTAAACCAGATAAAGAAAAATAATCTAAAAATTGTTTGGTGGTTGCATACAACGCAGGTTTACCAGGCACGTCTTTTTGCCCAACAACCGTTATCCATTCACGCTCTAATAAACTTTTCATGATATTGCTGCTTACAGCAACCCCTCTTACCTGCTCTATCTCACCTCGGGTAATAGGTTGACGATAGGCTATCAAGGCAAGGGTTTCTATGGTCGCACGAGAGTATTTCACCGCTTTTTCAGGCCATAATTTGCTTAATGGCTCTGCCAAAGAAGGCCCTGCTTGAAAGCGATAACCAGACGCCACTTCAACCAACTGAACACCTCTTGTTGAATAATGCTCAACCAGTGAGTCTATGGCTTGGGTTAATCTTTTAGCAGAAATATTGAAATCTTGCAGAACGGTTTCTTGTAGACGACGCTTACTTAATGGCTTCTCAGAAACAAAAATCGCTGCTTCGACTAACTCAACGAGTTGTTCATCACTAAGACGCTTAAAAGCCATATTAATCTACAATTGCAAACACAAGGCAATATTATGACAGAGGTTCGGTTACTCTTGTAGTTTTAAAGATAAATAAATCTCTGACTGCGGGGTAATTTGGGTAAAAGTGACTAATTGCTCTTTGATCAGTTCAAGCATTGCTATAAATGTCACCACCACGCCTTGGCGCCCTTCAGTAAAATCAAACAAAGTGACGAAAGCACACGGACCGTTATTTTCTGAAAGGTGCCTTAGAATTCTCGACATACGCTCACGAGTAGACAAAACTTCACTTGATATTTGATGGTGAGCAAGCGTTTTTACCCGAGCCATCACATTACCAAATGCAAGCACTAAGTCTTTTAAACTTAAATCGGGTAATTTCTCTTCATCAAGTGCAGTATCGATATACTCTGCATTTGCTATGAAGAAGTCTTTTCCGACATGAGGCTGCTCTTTTAATGTTTCTGCCGCAGCTTTAAACTGTTCATATTCTTGCAAACGCTTGACTAATTCAGCACGCGGATCGGCTTCTTCTTCAAGCTCTTCATGGGTCGGCAAGAGCATGCGCGATTTAATTTGTGCCAATAACGCTGCCATCACTAAGTATTCCCCTGCCAATTCAAGCTGTAAGTCTTTCATCAGCTCAACATAGCTCACATATTGTTTGGTAATACTATGGATAGGCAGTTGCAGAATATCGAGTTTATGGCGTTTAATGAGATATAAAAGCAGATCGAGCGGACCCTCAAAGCTTTCTAATATCACTTTAAGGGCATCGGGCGGTATGTATAAGTCTTCTGGCTTTTCTAAAACGGCTTCGCCATGAAGAAAGGCCAGTGGCGGGGAATTACTCATTTAATGACTACTTCGAAGGCTACTGAAACGGCGTAACATCACCGCATCCTTCGCGAAGGATCACAATATCATCGTCAGAGAAGTCAATTACTGTAGTCGCTTGTTCGATCAAATAACCACCATGAATAATTAGATCTACCTGCTTTTCTAGGCTCATGCGAATGTCATCGGGATCTGACTCGGTAAATTGCTCACCAGGTAAAATCAAGGAACATGACATAAGTGGCTCATTGAGCTCTTCCAGTAACGCGGCGGCAATTGGGTTATCGGTTACACGCATACCAATGGTCTTTTTCTTCTCGTTTAATAAACGCTTAGGTACTTCTTTTGTGCCTTTAAAAATAAAGGTATAAGGCCCTGGCGTATTGTTTTTTATTAAGCGAAAAATTTGATTATCTACACGGGCATAGGTAGCCAGTTCTGATAAATCTCGACAGACAAGTGTAAAGTTGTGGTGTTTTTCAATACCGCGAATACGCTCAATTCGCTCTTTCGCTTGTTTGTTACCAATACTACAGCCGAGTGCATAGCCTGAGTCGGTCGGGTAGACTATCACCCCACCCTTTTGAATAATTTCGACCGCTTGTTTAATTAAGCGTGCCTGCGGGTTATCTGGGTGAATATGAAAAAATTGGCTCATTAGTTACACTCCTGTGCGTCTTGCCAAAACTGCCAAACAGCTTGGCAATCTTTTGGTAAGTATAGGTTTTTTCCGAGATCTGACCAAGGCATAGGATAATGAAAATCTGAACCTTGACTCGCGAGTAGATCAAACTCTTGGCTTAATTGCCCTAAAAACTGTCTTTCGCTTGGTGCTTGTTGCGGTAAAGCGACTTCCATCGCCTGTCCACCAGCAAGTTTAAATTCATTAAGTAATTTACGAAGCCACTTATTAGACATTTGATATCGACCAGGATGTGCTAGCACGGAAACGCCACCTGCAGCCTGAATTGCTGTAATAGCAGTTGCCATATCACACCAATTACTTGGTACATAGCCCGTTTTGCCTCTGGCTAAAAACTTTTTAAACACACCTTGGATATTCTTAGCCACACCACGTTTGACCAAAGCTTGCGCAAAGTGCGCTCGGGTGATTTCAGCATCTTTTGCCAATGCTTTGGCCTGTTCATAAATATCTTCATAGCCTTTTTTCGCTAAGCGTCGACCAATCTCTTGAGCACGAGCTTCACGTTTGTTTTGCTGCTCAGTCAATAAATTAAGAAGATGAGTATTTTCAATATCTATAGATAGACCGACAATATGGATTTCAAAACTCTCCCATTTTGTCGAAATCTCAACCCCTGCCACTAGCTCTAAATTTAAATCTCGGTCAGCTATAAATTGCTTTGCAGGTTCAACACCCGCAATGGTATCGTGATCGGTGAGTGCTAAAACATCAACGCCCTTTTCTGTTGCTCGCTCAAGTAATGCGTCTACGCTTAAACGACCATCAGAAAAGGTGCTATGACTGTGTAAATCATATTTTATCAAGTTTATTTCTCTTCATTATTATTCGTGTTCGTGTCAACGGGTCGGATTATATCACTAATACGCCCCATTAAATTTTGTATACTTTATATTTTTAATGTTTTTGCAACTTTTTAGCTTGACTCACCCGTTCCGATAAGGTTTACTATGTGCATAAATTGATTCGACGTATACCTGATATGAAAACATTAACTAAAAACAAAATCTGGTGGTGGCACTCGTAACATTGCGGGCGCTTCGTCGTATCTATACGATTTCAAAACCCGCACACAAATGCGGGTTTTTTTATATCTAAATTTTTTGGAATACAAACATGATTAACAACAATATCAACACACATTCTTGGTGGTGGCGCCTGAACTAGCGGGACGGCATTGTTGTATCTGTTACACAACCCCCGCAGGTTAACACTGGCGGGGGTTTTTTATTATGGGGAATGAGGTTTTGATTTTTAGTCATATTACGACAACACCAGGGGAAGTGACGAGTATAAGACAACGGCGCGATTACATCAGCAGCCCACTGTCTTTATATGCAGCACTTGATAAGACAAACTCACTATTACTAGAGTCAGCAGAAATTGACTCTAAAGATAATGTTAAAAGCATTATTTTAGTCGATGCAGCACTTCGCATTGAGTGCAGAGGCAAAACCGTGATTGCCAAAGCACTGTCTAACAACGGTCAGCAAGTGTTAAGTTACTTAGCCGAACAAGTTGAAAACTGTACATCGGTTGTTAAAGGCGATGTATTAACACTTGAATACGCACCGTTCGAAGCTGAGCTCGATGAATACAGTAAACTTAAAGCAGATAATGCATTCAGTGCCCTACGTACTTGCATAAATAAAATAAAACGTAACTCAGATACCCCTTTTGCATTATTCTTAGGTGGTGTATTTGCTTATGACATGGTGGCCAACTTTGAAACACTGCCTGACGTCCCATACGGTGATAATGACTGCCCCGACTACGTGTTTTATTTAGCAGAAACCCTGGTATTAATCGATCACCAAGCACAAACAACCGAGTTAATTGGTAATGTTTTTAACGGCCCAGAAGTTCATGCCAACTGTTTTGAAGTAGGTAAACAGCTAGAAGAGCTTAATACGCGTTGTGATAATTTAACGCCCTATTTAGCAGTGCCAAATGAAGGCCAGTCTGAAGTAACAGTAAATATTGACGATGAAACTTACTGTCAGCAAGTCAAAGCTTTAAGGCAACACATCATCGATGGTGATATTTTCCAAGTTGTGCCTTCTCGTACGTTCTCTTTACCTTGTGCTGAGCCGCTAGCAGCTTATCAACAACTTAAAAAGCAAAATCCAAGTCCGTATATGTTTTATATGCGAGATGAGTCTTTTGTTTTGTTTGGTGCCTCGCCTGAATCAGCCTTGAAATATTGTGTGAACAGTAATCAAGTCGAAGTTTATCCTATTGCAGGCACACGCCCTCGCGGTAAGTTTGCAGATGGCAGTATAAATCCAGATCTAGACAGCCGCATTGAACTTGAGCTTCGCAACGATCAAAAAGAGCGTGCAGAGCACCTAATGCTGGTTGATTTAGCACGTAATGACGTAGCGCGAATTAGTGTTGCAGGCACACGCCACGCAAAAGAGCTTTTAAAAGTAGACCGCTACTCTCAGGTCATGCACCTAGTATCACGCGTTGTAGGTCAATTAAAACCAGATCTAGACGCACTGCATGCCTATCAAGCTTGTATGAATATGGGCACACTAGTAGGTGCACCTAAAGTAAAAGCTGCAGAGTTAGTCAGACATACTGAAAAACAACGTCGTGGTAGCTATGGTGGCGCAGTTGGCTACTTAACAGGCGATGGCGCGATGGACTCTTGTATCGTTATCCGCTCTGCATTTGTAAAAAATGGTACTGCATTCGTACAAGCAGGTGCCGGTGTTGTATATGACTCAGATCCACAATCAGAAGCAGATGAAACACGTGCTAAAGCACAAGCCGTCATAAAAGCCGTGCAATCTACGTATCAAGGAGCCTGCTAATGTCTAATAATACAAAAGTATACTTTTTAGATAACTTTGATTCATTCAGCTACAACCTTGTTGATGAACTAACACTACTAGGCTTAGATTTAGTGGTTTACCGTAACAATATTTCTGCTGAAAAGATCTTCACCAAGATGCAGCAAGAAACTTCACCAGTCATCTTAGTGTTATCGCCAGGACCAGGTAACCCAGCTCAAGCTGGCTGCTTACTAGGGCTTATTGAACTCGCAAAAGGCCAATTCCCTATGCTGGGAATTTGTTTAGGCCAACAAGCCTTAACACAGAGCTATGGCGGTACTGTCGGCCACGCAGGAGAAACAGTTCATGGTAAGTCTTCTATTATTGAAGCAGAAGACCACCCTGTATTTGCAGGTATTGGCAAACGCTTCCCGGTTGCGCGTTACCACTCTTTAATGGCGACTCATGTTCCTGAGAGCTTAAAAGTGATTGCCAAATACGACACTATTCCGATGGCTATTTATCATCCTGAAGATAAGGTGATCGGCTATCAATTTCACCCTGAGTCTATTCTTACCCCAGACGGTGCTCAGTTATTAAAACAAAGTATCGACCACTTAACACAATAGGATCCAACATGGACAGTTTAAATCTATTACTTGAACAACAAGACTTAACATTTGAGCAAGCAAATAGCTTCTTCGATTTAGTTATGCAGGGTGAAGTGTCTGAAATTGAACTCACCGCCGCACTGATAGCATTAAAAATTAAAAAAGAAACGGCACAAGAGATTGCTGGCGCAGCAAAAGCCATGCGTGATCATGCCACAAAGTTCAACGCACATAACCTTGTTTGTGCAGATAGCTGTGGCACAGGTGGCGATGGTTCAAATACCATCAATGTCAGCACCACAGCAGCAATTGTGGCTGCGGCATGTGGTATCAATTTGGTGAAACACGGCAATCGCAGTGTATCGAGTAAATCAGGCTCTGCGGATTTACTCAGAACTCTGGGCATTAATATTGAAATGACGCCTGAGCAAGCAAGTGTATGCTTAAAAGAAACCGGCTTCACCTTCTTATTCGCACCGCTTTATCATTTAGGTGTGAAACATGCCATGCCAGTGCGTACCACGTTAAAAACTCGTACAATTTTTAATATTTTAGGCCCACTGACTAACCCTGCTGCCCCACAAGTACAGCTACTGGGTGTGTATGATAAAAGTTTATGCCGTCCGATGGCTGAGACTTTAAAGACTCTCGGTACTGAGCGTGCAATGATAGTACACGGTGAAGGTACAGATGAAATTGCCCTACATGGCACAACCCATGTGGCTGAACTGGTTGATGGTGACATTAAAGAATACACCTTAAACGTTGACGACTTTGGCGTTGAACATTATTCATTAGACCAAATCGCTGGGGATACGCCAGAATACAATGCCAAAGCCAGTATTGAGATTTTAAATGGCACAGCACCAGATGCACACAATGCCGCCATTGCGGTAAACGTCGCTGCATTACTGGTCATGCATAATTTGGCTGCTGATTTTAAAGCCGCCACACAGCAAGTATTAACAATTTTAAAATCTGGCAAAGCAGCAGACAAACTAAAAGAGATCGTCGAGGTAAGCAATGGCTAACGTATTAGAAAAAATCGTTTCAGATAAGCAACAAGAGATCGCTCTAAGAAAGCAACAAAAGCCACTGGACTCTTTTATTAATGACGTTGTGCCAAGTGACAGAGATTTTCAGGCGGCACTGGCAGCATCCGGTACACAGTTTATTTTAGAGTGTAAAAAAGCATCGCCATCAAAGGGCCTGATTAGAGAGAACTTTAATCTTGATGAAATCACAGGCGTGTATGGCAAATATGCCACATGCATCAGTGTGTTAACCGATGAGAAATATTTTCAGGGTAGTTTTGATTACCTGACGTATGTCAGCAAAAAAGTTGACCAACCGCTCATATGTAAAGATTTCTTCATCGACGAGTATCAGGTTTATCTGGCGCGCTTACATGGTGGTAACGCCATTTTGCTTATGCTATCAGTACTTGATGATGCGCAATATGTACACCTTGCCAATGTGGCAAAGTCACTGAATATGTCAATTTTAACCGAGGTTAGTAATGAAGAAGAAGTACACCGCGCACTTGATCTGAATGCTGAAATTATCGGTATTAATAACCGCAACTTACGTGACTTGAGCACGGATTTAGCGACAACCGAGAAGCTCAGAGAGCTAATTCCTGATGGCAAAGTTGTGATTTCTGAATCAGGTATTTACACCCATCAAGATGTAAAGCGTATAGCACCTCTTTGCAATGGTTTCTTAGTGGGCAGCTCTATTATGGCTGAGCAAGACTTAGAAGTTGCTTGCCGTCGTCTTATTCTGGGTGAAAATAAAGTTTGTGGTTTAACACGCTCTCAGGACGCCCAAGCGGCTTTTAACGCAGGGGCTATTTACGGCGGCTTGATCTTCGCCCCTAAATCGCCCCGCTACGTTGACATTGACTGTGCTAAAGCCGTCATTGATAGTGCACCTTTAAAGTATGTTGGTGTATTCGTAAACGAAGACCTAGAACAAGTCAGTGAAATTGCGCAAACATTAAAACTTGCAGCCGTGCAGTTACACGGCAATGAAGATAAAACTTATATTGAAGCGCTGCGTGCAAAGTTACCTGTAACTTGCCAAATATGGAAAGCACAAGGTGTGACTGATGTACTACCTGAACCAATCTCAGGAGTAGATAAGCATTTGTACGATACTAAAACCTCTGCAGGATTTGGTGGCACAGGCGAGGTTTTTGATTGGTCATTACTTGCTGAAAAGAGCGCAAACAGCTTTATGTTAGCTGGCGGTTTAAACGCAGAAAATGTACTTGATGCAGCTTATACAGGCGCACAAGGACTAGATTTGAATTCAGGGGTTGAACTTAGCCCTGGTAAAAAGTGTTCGCAAAAAATTGCTGATGCTTTTAAAAACATAAGAGGTTATTGAGGTGGAAATGAATAACGCAGCATATTTTGGCGATTTCGGTGGCATGTTTGTACCCGAACTACTCGTCCCTGCACTAAAGCAGCTTGAAGGTGAATTTAATAAATCACAAAAAGATCCTGAATTTCAGGCTGAGTTTACAAAACTATTAAACGAATACGCGGGCCGTCCAACGCCACTAACGCTTACACGTAATTTAGTTACAAATCCAAAAGTAAAACTGTATTTAAAACGTGAAGATTTACTCCACGGTGGTGCACATAAAACAAACCAAGTACTTGGCCAAGCATTGCTTACTAAGCGCATGGGTAAAAAAGAAGTAATAGCCGAAACTGGTGCAGGTCAGCATGGTGTGGCAACAGCGCTTGCCTGTGCCCTACTTGGCTTGAAATGCCGTGTTTACATGGGTGCAAAAGACGTTGAGCGTCAACAGCCAAATGTATTCAGAATGCGTTTAATGGGTGCCGAAGTGATCCCTGTAACTGCAGGCTCTGGTACTTTAAAGGATGCTGTAAATGAAGCCATGCGTGACTGGTCTGCAAACTATAAAACAGCCCACTACCTTTTAGGTACGGCTGCTGGCCCGCATCCATTTCCGACTATCGTACGTGAATTCCAGAAAATGATTGGTGAAGAAGCTAAACAGCAAGTGTTAGACACTGAAGGCCGTTTACCTGATGCTGTCATTGCCTGTGTCGGTGGTGGTTCAAATGCTATTGGTATGTTCAGTGATTTTATTGGTGATGAGAGTGTGAAGCTAATTGGTGTTGAGCCTGCGGGTAAAGGACTTGATACTGAAGAGCATGGTGCTGCACTTTGTAAGGGGACTAAAGGTATTTTGCATGGTGCCTATACGTATATTATGCAAAACCATGATGGTCAAATTGAAGAGTCTTACTCTGTTTCTGCTGGCCTTGATTACCCAGCCGTTGGCCCTCAGCATGCATTTTTACATGAAACGGGACGCGCACAATATGTAGGTATTTCTGATAAAGAAGCACTTGATGGTTTCCAAGCACTGGCTAAGCATGAAGGCATTATTCCTGCGCTTGAATCAAGTCATGCCCTTGCATACGCATTAAAATATGCTGAAGAGCAAACTGAAGAGACAATTTTAGTTGTGAACTTAAGTGGTCGCGGTGATAAAGACTTAGCACACGTTCACCAAGTACTAGCAGAACAAGGAGCGCTATAATGAGCCGTTATGCACAATCTTTTGCTGCCCTTGCAGAAAACAATCAGGGGGCGTTTGTCCCGTTCGTAACTATTGGCGATCCAAACAAAGAGCTGAGCTTCGAGATCATTAAAAGCTTGATTGACGGTGGTGCCGACGCGTTAGAGCTAGGTATTCCATTTTCAGATCCAATTGCAGACGGCCCAGTGATTCAAGCTGCGAACATTCGCGCCCTAGAGCAAAATATTAATACCCAAGACTGCTTTGATATCATTAAACAAGTTCGCGAATACAATCAAGATATTCCGATTGGTCTATTGCTGTATTCAAACCTTATTTTTGCGCGTGGTATCGATACTTTTTATCGTGAAGCAAAAGAAGTTGGCGTAGATTCAATTTTAGTGGCTGATGTACCGCTTCATGAATCTAAAATGTTTAGAAACGCTGCAAAAGCTGCAGACATTGAGCCTATCTTCATAGCAACACCAAACGCTGATGATGATACAGTTCGAACTTGTGCAAGCTACGGCCGCGGTTACACCTACTTGCTTTCACGTGCTGGAGTAACCGGCACAGAAACAAAAGCGCAAATGCCAGCTGACTCTATGATTTCTAAATTAAAAGAATATCATGCAGCGCCTGCACTGTTAGGCTTTGGTATTTCAACGCCTGACGATGTAAAAGCGGCACTGAACTCGGGTGCTGCAGGTGCAATCTCAGGCTCTGCTGTAGTTAAAATTATCGAGCAAAACCTGAACGAGCCAAGCGCAATGCTAGACTCGTTACAAAGCTTTGTTGCGACGATGAAAGCTGCAACTCAAAAATAGTTACTCAGTCCTACTTGAAGCTTAGTTTGCTAAGGCGTCTTTCAGCGCCTTAGCAACTTTAAATTGTACCTTGTTTGCCCCTTCAATCATGATCTCTTCACCCGTTTGCGGATTTCTGCCCATTTTTGCTGGATGATAACTCAATGCAAACGTACCAAAACCAGAGATAGGCACCTGATCGCCCTCAGATAAGCGTTTCTTTATGACCGCCAAAATACTATTCAAAGCTGCCTGAGAATCCTTTTTCGTTAACTCGCTGTGTGCCGCCATGGCCGATACTAATTCTGACTTGTTCATATATACTGGTTTATTACTGCTAGAGGGTGGCAGAGCCTAAAAATATTTTTTGTGAATGTCAACTTGCAGTCTTACCAGAATATTGTTAATACTTTGTTGTAGGAAGTAATTTAAGAGAGGTACCTATGACCGCATTATTTGAATACTTACCCCTTATCCTATTTTTCTTAGTCTACAAAATGGTCGATATATTCTGGGCGACTGCTGTATTGGTCGGTATATCATTACTGCAAATTGCATATCAATATTTCACTAAGGGTAAAATCTCTACCAAAACTTGGGTCTTCTGTGTGATTGCTTTATTCCTTGGCGGTATGACAATCATATTCCAAGATGAACAGTACATTATGTGGAAAACGACGGCTATATATGGCCTATTAGCGGCTGCCTTGGTCATTTCTCGATTTATATTTAATAAAAACCTCGTGAAAACGGCACTACTCAGCATGTTAAAGACCGCAGCCGAGAAACAAGGTGAAAAAGAGTTAAAGGTGGATGTACCAAAATCAGTATATGAAAAGCTCAATACGCTTTGGTTTGTATTCTTAATCAGTATTGCAATCTTAAACCTTTATGTCGCCTATAACTTCTCGCTCGACTTTTGGGTTAATTTCAAAGTCTTCGGTCTCGCAATCGTCACATTTATTGCCGTATTGCTCACTGTTTTTCGGATTTTTGAATACTTACCCGATGGGTTTCAAGAACAAGAAAACAAAAAATAACCCCGCAAATTTAATAAAACTGTCGCTTTTTTAGTCTAGGGGCAAACTATACTTTTTTAATTATATTTAAGAATCGGGTTTGCCTTTGACTGCTTCGCAATATCGTTGGTTTGAGCTCTGTGGCGTATTTTTCTGCTTACCGCTGTTTACTTATTTATTTAAAGATTATTTGTCCAGTTGGTTATTCCCTGCTTTACTGATTTTAATGATTGTATGCACCTTTCTGCTGCTTACTGATCCACATTTTAAGCGCTTTCGCTTAACTTCTTTGGGCCAATTTTCACAAGTCAAACATCGACTTTTTACTGGCTTCTTCATTGGCGCATTGTTCAGTGCCATGTTATTCGGCTTGGCCAATCAAACGCTTTGGTTTGCTATGCCAAAGAATGAAACTACCCAATGGTTAATCTTATTAATTGCTTATCCACTGCTATCCGTGTTGCCTCAGGAACTCATTTTTAGAAGCTATTTCTTCCATCGTTACAAGCATATTCTGCCAAGTAAAAACGTGCGCATCTTTTTAAGTGCACTCAGTTTTGCCCTCGCCCATTGTGTTTACGATAACTGGGTTGCAATTGCGCTTTCATTCGCCGGCGGGTTGTTATTTTCTTACACCTATGCGCACAGTCGCTCATTGATGGTGTGTGTACTAGAGCATAGTTTGTGGGGTTTATGGATGTTTACCATAGGGGTTGGCAGCTATTTAGATTCTGGGATACGAATAACCACCAGCTAGAAACTAAAAAAGGCCGAATAATCGGCCATTTTTAGTTTTAATTTTAATTTTAATTTTATACGAGTTAAAAGCCAAATAGGCTTACTGCAAAAAACTTAGTGGCGACAGTATTTACAAAGATAAGTAGCAAGATCACAGGTATAAAAGTCGACAGTGAGAAATTCACATATTTTTCCATAAAACTACCTGAATAACTGTCACAACCTTGGGACAATTCTTCAGATAGTTTGGCTTTCTTCCAGCGATAAGTAACAAATAAACAAACCATTAAACCATTCAGCGGTAAAATTGTGTCGTAAAAAACATCGTATACGATATCGAACATACTTTTATCAGCACCACCATAGCTAACAAATTTAGTCAGCCAATCAACCATACCAAATGACATCGTACACAGCACTGTCAGTAGACCTGTGGCACCTGCTAAAATTAATAATGCGACCTTACGACTTACGCCTTTTTCTTCAATCAATGCTGCTGTTGGTACTTCAACAATAGATACTAGAGAGGTAATTGCTGCAAAAAATACCAATAAAAAGAAGACAAATGCCACAATTGAGGCACCGGTATAACCAATATCAGTTTGCAGTGCTAAAAGAATTTTAGGCAGATACACGAAAATCATTGAAACCGATGAATCTGATAGCTCTTCTGGATTCGTCGCTGGATTAAAACTGAAGATAGCAGGCAGAACCATAAGGCCAGCAATAAATGCCACTAGCGAGTCAGTAATGGCGACCATTTTTGCGCCACCTACAATGTCGTCTTTTTTAGAGATATAAGACGCATAAGTCATTAAGATACCCATACCTAAAGATAATGAGAAAAATGCTTGAGACAAGGCGCCATTTAGAACACTGGCATCCATCTTTGAAAAGTCTGGAACAATGTAATACTCAACACCAGCCATGGCGTTATCTAGCGTAAGTACATACGCCACAAGACCAATTAGTAGTACAAACAGTGCGGGCATTAGAAACTTTGCTGCTTTTTCAATGCCTTCTTTAACACCACCCACTAGAATTAAGTTCACAATGATTGCAACTACAACCATGTAAGCAAAAACCGTGTTTTGATTAATGAACTGACCAAAATGGTCTGGGTTAGCCAGCATATCCAAGTTACCTAATGCAGTTTGCGCAAGATAACCAAATATCCAAACTGTAATCACCATATAAAAAACGGCAATCATAAAAGGGGTTAGTACTGCAAGGCCACCCGCAAAAGACCACTTTTTGTCATTACCAGATAGAGACTTATATGCACCGTATGGGTCTTTCTGAGCTTTTCGGCCCATAGCCATTTCAGCCATCATCACAGGCAAACAGATAAAAGCCACAAATAATGCATAAACTAAAAGAAAGGCTCCACCACCATTTTTTGTTGCAGAGACGGGGAAACCAACTAAGTTACCTATACCTACAGCAGAGCCTGCAGCAGCTAAAATAAAGCCTAGTTTTGAACTAAAATGCTCTCTGTTCGCACTCATTAAAACGTCATCCTGTTGTTATTGTTTTTTACTTCCGCCCGACTCTACCGTCATAGGATACTGTTATCAAGTTTTTAACGTTAAACACTGTGTCTCATAGTATTGCCATTTACAAAGGGCGTATAGAAAGCTTACCATTGCATGCAATTTCATACAGACCTGATAAAAGTGAATTTTATGTTGTATATGATCTACTCTACTGATGTAGAGAACTCTTTAGAAAAACGTTTAGCGACTCGCCCTGCGCATTTAGAAAGACTCGTGGCTTTAAAAGAACAAAACCGTTTATTTGCAGCAGGCCCACTTCCTGCGATTGATAGTGAAGATCCAGGTTCAGCTGGCTTTACCGGCTCTCTTGTCATTGCTGAGTTTGATTCTCTTGAAGCTGCTCAGCAGTGGGCTGATGCAGATCCATATATTGCTGCTGGCGTATATGCTCACAGTGTTGTTAAACCGTATAAAAAGGTTTTGCCTTAACAGCAAGTTCAGCTTTGGTTAATTCGTTAACTAATATTCTGAACACAATTGTTAAGCAGCCCTGTAACTGGAGCTCAAAATGCGTCTAACATTAATTGGTTTAATTGTTGGTTTAAGTTTGTCACTGGTATCAGCGACAGTCATTGCCAGTAACAAAACCAATATCGACAAAAAACAAGCTATTACGCTGGCCCTTGCAGAATATGCAGGAAAAACGTTAAAAGTATCAGAAGAAAACACCTATTTTGTCGTAAGGATCTTGCAAAAGGACGGACGCATTGTTGACCTCAAAGTAGATAAACAAACAGGCAAAGTGAAGAAGGATTAATTATGCGAATTTTAGTGATTGAAGATGACATTCAATTAGCCGAAAACTTACGTTTTGCTCTAGAAAAAGAAAAATATAGCATCGACCTATGTCATGATGGCGAATCAGGTTTATTCCATTTACAAGAATACCCATTAGACCTTGCAGTGGTCGATTTAGGTTTACCTAAATTAGATGGTATTGAGCTGATAAAACGTGCGCGTAAAGCTGGCGTGACCATACCTATCTTGATACTAACCGCTAGAGAACGTTGGCAAGATAAAGTAGAAGGTTTAGATGCTGGTGCTGATGACTACCTCACTAAGCCATTTCATCAAGAAGAACTCGTCGCCCGCTGTAACGCGCTAATTCGCAGAAGTGCAGGACAAGCCAACCCAGAAATAAATATTGGCCCTGTCAAAATTCACACTCGCTCTCAGCAAGTATGGGTTAATGATAAAGAGCTTAGCCTAACTGCTTATGAATACAAAGTGCTTGAATACTTAATGGTAAACCCACAAAAAGTCATTTCAAAGTCTGAACTAACCGAGCATATTTATGATCAAGACTTTGACCTAGATTCAAACGTTATTGAGGTCTTTGTTTTAAGATTACGTAAGAAACTTGACCCTGAAGGTAATTTAAACCCTGTTGAAACCCTTAGGGGTAGAGGTTATAGGTTCAGAAATCAGTGGTAAACGCAACCCAAGTTCCGCTTAAAATAAGACAAGGCTTCGTCCTTGTCTTTGTGCTTATTATTGCCCTTCCAGTGCTATTCTTTTCAGTAAGTAGTGCTTATTATTCTTCGCTTGTTGATGCCACTGAAAATAACTTAGAAGCGCATCTCTATTCATTAATCTCTGAGGTAGAGTTTATTGATGAAACAGTACAAATGCCCAATACTATTTTAGCACCCGAACTTAACCGCATTGATTCTGATACATTTGCACTCATTTATCAAAATAACGACCTTGTTTGGTATTCAGAGTCAGCTGTTTCACTCGAGTTTAATCCAAATACAATTGACTCTGAGACTGGCGCTTCAGAATTTAAACAAGTTTTTTATCAAGGCGATGCTTACTGGCAACTAAGCTTGACTGTCATACTAGGCAATGCAGAGCAATCTCAACAGGCTGTATTTATTTTACTACGTGATGACAAAGCGCTTACCAATGTACTTTCAGAGTTTACCGATACACTAATAACTTGGATGCTCATTCTAGGAGCTATCATGACGCTTTTAATGAGTTTAGGCTTTATCTGGAATATGAGGCCATTACAACGCCTAGATAAAGAAATAAAAGCAATTGAGTCTGGCAAGAAAGAACGGTTAAGTTTTGGTTACCCTGTTGAGTTACAAGCAATTACCCAAGACTTAAACTTATTACTAGAGTCTCAACGCCGGCAAAAAGAACGCTATAGGGCTTCATTGAGCGATCTTGCGCATGCTCTCAAAACGCCTCTTGCCATTTTAAAATCAAGCCCCATGGCTGATGATAATGATGCCCAAGAACAATTAGACAGAATTAATAGCATGATTGAACACCAGCTTAAACGAGCTGCGACTGGTGGCACTGATACTTGGAAAAAGAAAACAGCTGTGGCGCCAGTACTCGAATCAATTTTAAATGCAATGAAAAAGGTATATCATCAAAAGGCGATTGAATTTGAGTCAGATTGTGATGAGTCGCTTAACTTTCTGGGAGATAAAACCGATTTAATGGAAATTTTAGGTAACTTAATTGATAACGCCTGCAAAGCTTGCCAAGCTTCAGTTCAAGTAAAAGTTACTTATATCAATAAAAGGCTTATTTTTGAAATTAATGATGACGGTCCAGGAATTGAGCCTAGTGATCGCAAAAAATTATTACAGCGTGGAGCTCGCCTTGATACTTATGAAAGTGGACATGGTGTTGGACTCGCAATTGTCGCCGACCTCATTAATGATTACCAAGGAACTATTAATATAGATTCTGCTCTGATAGGTGGAGCACAATTTATCATAGAGTTTAAATATGATTAATTTGATAAAACCGCTTTGCATACTTTTTCCTATTGCTTCACTGAGTGCTAGCGCTTATGAATTACGAGAGTGTGCGCCAATAACAAGTAACTCACCTGCAGAAGCTCGGTATTTTATTAAGTGCCTCGATACAAATATTGAAACATTAGAACGAGAGCGTACTATTTGGATCAATAAAATTGTCATGGATATGGAAGAGTTAGAAGAGGATACAGGTAACACTCAGCTTCTACCCATTATTCGCAGAAGCTTGAAGCATAAAGATAACTATATAGAAGATTCCTGCCGCTGGCGCTACTTACACAAAATGCCTAACTCAACTAAAGCAGCTATCGCATACAAAGAATGTAAAATTCGTTTATACCAACGTCACATTGAAGACTTAAAGCTCAGATATTAACTGAGCTTTGATTCTGTTTCTTCACCACTGCCGAGCATAGTAGCCAACCACTGCCCTTCTTCACTATTTTCTAAGGCAATTTTCACCACCATAGTTAATGGTACTGATAGCAACATACCAACTGTACCAAACAACCAGCCCCAGAAGATTAAAGACAGGAATACGACTAAAGTAGATAATCCTAATCCCTTCCCCATATATTTTGGCTCTATAACATTGCCCATAATGGTGTTTATTGCGACATAACCGAGTGCTACAAAACCACTCACTAGAGGGCCTTGGGTAATAAGTGCAATTAAAACTGCAGGCACTGCAGCAATAATAGAGCCGATATTAGGGATATAGTTTAATAAAAACGCCACTACGCCCCATAATACGAAGTAATCGACATCTAATACCCAAAGTAACAAGGCTGCACAAAAGCCTGTTGCTAAAGAAACTAGTGTTTTAATAGCCAAATAAGAATTAATAGATTCAAGAAACTTGTCAATTTGTTTTTGTCGCATTTCAGGATCGTCTAACGCCAAATGTACTTTCTTATTGATCATCGGCGCTTCGAATAACATAAACACCACAGTTAAGATAATTAAAAAGATATTGGCCATAGCCGCACCAAAGCCAGTCAGCATATTGGTGGCCATATCGATCATTTTACCGGGATCAAACAAAGCAATCAGCTGTTGTTTGTCGATTAAAATATTATATTGTGCGGCAGTATCAACCAACCAAACAAATCGACCTTGAAGTTCTTCTCTGTATTGTGGCAATTGTTGCGAGAAATCATTCAGAGATTGACCTACGAGGCCAGCTAAACTAGAGCCAACAGCAACTATCATTAACATGATGAGTAAGATCGCAATGCCTTTAGGCACTTTGTAACGGGCAAAGAATCGTAATAACGGATTACATATGATTGCGATAAATGCAGCCAATATAAATGGTACAATGATATCCGTGGCCAGTTTAAGGCCGGCCAAAATGATAAACAGTGATGCGATAATCACCAAGCTTTTACTTAAACCTTGAAGAGACGACACATAAATTCCTTCGAAAACAAGTTTACATTTATTCTACTTCAACAATACTTAATTGATCCATCAATGATTTTTAACGTATCAAAACTATATATAAGCGCTAAGGTTGTAGGATGAAAATACTGATAACAGGTGCAACGGGGTTAATTGGCTCCGCACTTTGTAAAATGCTCGCTGACAAGCACGAACTAATAGCTTTAACTAGAAACATAAACAAAGCTAAATGCACATTACCAAATTCAATCAATTTTATAGATGACCTTGAAGATTCAAACTTTGATGATTTAGATGCAGTTATTAATCTTGCTGGAGAGCCCATTGCAGACAAACGATGGAGCGCTCAACAAAAGCAAAGAATTTTTCAAAGCCGTTTAGGTATCACCGAGCAGATCGTCACTAAAATAAATGCCAGTGACGATCCGCCTAAAGTGTTTATTTCTGGAAGTGCTATTGGATTTTATGGTCGTCAACCTGCAGAGAATGTTGTCGCAGAGTCATACTCTTCAACCTACCCTGAATTTAGCCATCAACTCTGTAAACAATGGGAAGAACTCGCACTACAGGCACAATCACCTGTTGTGAGAGTCTGCCTACTGAGAACAGGTATTGTGTTGAGTAAACAAGGTGGTGCTTTGGATAAAATGCTCCCCCCTTTTAAGTTAGGATTGGGTGGCAAAATGGCATCAGGCAAACAAATGATGTCTTGGATCCATATCGATGACATGACCAACGCCATCGTATTCTTACTTAATGAGCCGAATGCCCATGGTGCGTTTAACCTGACAGCCCCTGAGCCTGTTAGTAATACTAATTTTACTCAAATACTCGCAAAAAACTTAAAACGCCCAGCTTTGTTTCCTATGCCAGAATTTGTTTTGAAACTGCTCTTTGGTGAAATGTCCGACTTATTAATTTATGGCCAAAATGTCATCCCTGAAAAGCTCGAACAGCAAGGTTTTAAATTCAAGTTTAAAACACTTGATACTGCTCTGAATGAGGTTTTGAATTGACCTCAATCTGTGACCTCGTTTTTTCTAGAGATGATTTTGAAAGTATATAAAAACGAAAAACCACGCTGTTGCGTGGTTTTTTTTTATAGAAATTACTTAGTGCTAAAGAAGTTTAAGCAATCTTTCTGACTGTAATTCAGTATTAGGCGTGTTTGATAAGTATGCAGATAAATAATAATCAAAATCTACGTTTTGACCTTGCAATTTATCATCTAACATAGCAACTTGTTCTGTCATACGCTCTGGGCTTGAGCTCTCATCGTTCATTTTTTCAGATAAGATTTCAAGTCGTAAAATCAACTGCTCACTAGACAAATTCACATCGATCTTACTAATAAACTCAGCAGGGACCGAAGCACCATTTTCAAGTGCCACTTTTAATGCATCGAATCTAGCAGTATTGGCAAGCTGCTCAAGCTCAACTAACCTCTGTTGTAATTCAGAAATGAACTTTTGAGCTTGCTTTTTGACTGTTGGCAGAAAGTCAATTTCGGATAATAGAGAAATCAACTTTTTGATTTCAGCCTCGCTGCCGTTTTCAGGCAACTGTGACTTAATCTCATCAAATTTTTGCTGCTGCTCAGAGTTTAATGCATCTTTTTCTGCTTTTTGAGATTCAAATTCCGCACTGCGCTTGGCAAATACGGCATCGTTATGCTCTCTGAAAGCTTGCCATAACTGGTTTTCTTTCTTGTTACCTGCAAAACCGATTGTTTGCCACTGCTTTTGTAACGATTTCAATACGTCGCACGCTTGTGCTAAATCCTCAGCAACAATTTGCTCAGCCGCTTTATCAACTAGACCTTGCTTTAACTGAGCATTGTGTTCATGTTGTGAACGGATCGCATCACCAATCAGTTTGGCTTGGGTTTTGAATGCATTATTCAGTGATTTATATACGTCACTGTCAACACTGCCTGCTGCACGCCACTGTTTATTTAGCTTATTAAACTGGCTTTCATATTCACGCCTGTTAAACCCTTCTACTGATGTGTCTGTTGCGGCGAGTTCTGACATTTGTTTAATCAAAGCTTCACGTGCTTGTTTTGCTTTTTCACGTTGTTGCTCTTGCTCAGCAAAGAATGCACGACAAGGTGCAAATAGCAGCTCAAGTTTTTCATCGAATTGCTTCGCTTGTTGCTTCTCTTCGTCAGTATCAACTCGGCCTAATTCATGCCATTGTGAACGCAACTTTTTAACTAACTCAGCACGTTGCTTAGGCGCTAAATCACAGCTTTCAATATGCTCATCTAACGCAGCTAAAAGCTCTACACGTTTTGGTGCTGACGCATACTTTTGCCAATCACGAATATCATCTAACTGCGCAGCAATTTGCTCTCGAAGCGGTTCAAGCTGTGCTTGGTTTGCTGCAGTTAAACGCTCGAAGTGCTCGTTGAATCCTTTAAACACGCCAAATGCTACTTTACTTCGGCCTTGCTCAAGCAGTCGTTGGACATCTTTGGCTTTACGTCTAGCTTGTTTAAGTTCATTTTGTTGCGCATCAAGTTGTTCAGCCATGGCTGATTTAAATTGCTTGCTTAGCGCACTGAGCTTTGCTTTTGCTGGTTTTTTTAATGTGTTTGGTAACTGTTCAATAATGCTTTTCACATTGTTGTAAGCCGATTTTTGCAAATTTAAAGTGTCATCAAGCTCACTCAACTCTGTTGATGGCGTGACATTCGCAAGTGCGTCAAGTGCAATTTGGGCAGCTTGGTTTGCAACAACCAGTTCAGGTAATTGCTTTAATTGACTTTCAAAGTCTGCAAGTGAGTCTAAATGCTTAACAAGCTCAGAACCGTACGCACTAGATGTTATTTTACTTCGTACCTGAGTAAGCTGAGTCTCTAACTCCGTCTGTTTTGAGACATCTAATCGTTCTAGTGCATTAGCTAACGTTTGTTCAGCTAGATTCAATTGTGACTCAACTTCTGTCAGGAACGCCTCTTTCTCTCGCTTCACTTGCTCAGCTTTTTCTGCTGCTTCAAACTCCGTTTTCAAAGCAGTCAAATGTGAAGAAATACGCGTTTCTATTGCCCTGTATTTTTGTTGATTTTCTTTAACCGCTTCCTCATCTAACCAAGACAGCTCTAGACCTTCCCACTGCTCAGTTAAAATTCCGAATTGGCTGTTTACTGCTTTGTAATCGTGCTTATCTCTCAATGCGTTGAGCTTTGCCAAGATCATTTTGACTTGCGCAAGTATTTCAGCTGGTTTTTCTTTTGCCAGTTTTTGTTGCTCAAGGGCTTGCTCAAGTGCCGCTTTTGCATCACCTTTCGCTGATTTTAATAACTGCTTTTGTAACCCGTATTGCTCGACCAAAGGTAAAAGCAGCAACTGCAGTTGTTCATCGTCTTGCTTAAAGCTCTGCTCTATCAGTTTAGGCTGAGCAAGGCGTTTTAATAATTTTACGCGAACTTCTAGGCTTGATTCAGAGAAAGCTAATTTTTCTAGCACTCTTTTCGATGCGTATCGATCTACATATTCTTGGCGAATAGTACTATCAAGTTCACTTTTACCGTTTAATACTGCGCTGCTGATATGTTGTTCTGCTAGGTCTTTAAGCGCTTGGTCTTGTTTATAAGCTTGCCACCAAAGACTCAAACTATTTAATTTATTTAAGGCTTTTTGTCTGATTTCAGTCGAGTTATCTTCTAATGCCATCGTCTTTAAAACATCGGCATCCTTGTCTTGCTCTAGCTTTTTAAGTGCCTGAAGTCTTACTTCAGTTTTTGGGTGTTTCCATTTTGGTGTAAATAGGTGTTTAAAGATCATTTTCACTGAACCTAGCTATCTCATTTTCTTTTTTAAATTCTTGTTGTAGTTCTCTTTTGGACTTCTGAACCATTTCCCCTTCTGCGTTGATGGTGAATTGTTCATTAGTCTTGGCTACTTTCGCCTGATAAAGCATAACGAGTTGTACTGTTTGCTCTTTTTGAGCTTCTGTCAGAGGAGTGCCATCAGGCCACTTACCTGTTGAGGCCCCATACTGCAAACGCTCAAATAATTCGGGTGTTAAATTATTTACTAAGCTGTCTATGTTCATGTCACTTTTTCTTTTTTAAATACACTAAAATAATTCTGTTTACTAAATACCAAAAACAACCTATAGCGATGGCGCCTCTGGTTAACCACATTTCAATTGAATCAGGTGCTGGTTGGCGTGAATAAAGATATAAGAAACCACCGAGGAAAAGGATCAATGCTAGAAAAGAGTGGTTCATAAACATCTGTTGTTTTTTAACTCTTTTACGTGCAGCAATGCGAGCTAATTGCTCATCGCTGACTTCTCCGAGCTGAAGGTCACAGTGTGGACAAACCTTGTTTTTACTTGAAATAGACTCGTTACAACTTGGACAAGAAACTATTGCCATATATGACTCCTGTTGATACAAAAAAGGCGTCTCAGAAGACGCCATTTTACTCGTTTTTATACAAAAAGTCTTATAATTAGAAACTACATGATGATTATTTTTCTTCTACTTGTTGCTTAAAGTTTTGATTTTGATCATTCTCAGAATTCTTATTAGTTTCTTCAGGGTGCTCTTTATTGAATTTATCCCAATAATCAACAACAGATTCTTTCATTTCTTTGCGAAGTAAGAAAATACCGAATAAGTTAGGCAATGTCATCACAACGATTGCAACTGCCGCTAGTTTCCAAACTAAAGTCGTGTCTGCAAATGATGCCCAGAAGAAGCCTGCGACATAAAATACACGGTAAGGCATCACTGATTTGCTACCAAGTAGATAAATCATCGCACGATCGCCATAATAAGACCACGCAATTGCTGTCGAGAAAGCAAATAATAACAAGCCTATTGATACGATATATTTACCATTTTCACCAAAGAAGCCTCGGCTAAACGCTTTAGTTGTAAGCTCAGCAGAGTGGACTAATGATTTACCTGTAACCATAATATCTGTATCGACTGGCATACCATCTTTAATCTCAATAGTGCCCGTGTAAACGTGTTTTTCAGTTAAACCGAAGCGCACATTTTCAGCAATTGAGCGAGAATGTATAATAGTAAAATCCTTCTCTACCGCTTTCCCCTGTATTGAATGAAGTTCGCCATTATAAAGCTCTACGCCATGGTCTTTATGGCCATTTAAATACTTATATAGAGATTGGCGGTTTTCTTCCTTATCTTCAGAGTACTGACCTTTTACAATGACCATTGATGAACGTTCAAATTGTGTTTCAAACTTTTCAGTCCATACACCGGAAGAAAGAATAACTAAACCTGTTAAAGTACAGATGATGATAGTATCGATGAAAGGTTCAAGAATTGACACCATACCTTCAGATACTGGCTCGTCCGCTTTAGCTGATGCGTGTGCAATTGGTGCAGAACCTTGCCCTGCTTCGTTAGAGAATAAACCACGGTTTACACCACGGTTGAAAGCGTAAGCAAATGATGCCCCTAAGAAGCCACCCGCTGCAGCAGAGCCCGAGAAAGCATTAGTGAATACAGCTGCAAAAGATGGTGCAATATTTTCAATGTTGTAGAAGATAACTGCTAATGCACCAATGATATAAACGGCTGCCATTAGTGGTACAACGCGAGAAGTGATTGCAGCAATGCGCTTAATGCCACCCAAAATAACAAGAGCAAGCAAGATAGATAACACACCGCCCGTATGCCAAGGCTCGAAGCCAAAGGTTGATTCCATACCCTGAGCGATATTATTGATTTGCGGCAAGCTACCTGTACCAAAAGAACTAATTACAGTGGCGACGGCAAACAAGACTGCTAACCACTTCATATTCAAACGACGATCCATGTAGTACATTGGACCACCAGCCATCGTGCCATCATCTGTTTTAACACGATATTTGTGAGATAAGGTAACCTCTACAAATTTAGTGGTCATACCGAAGAATGCGGTCATCCACATCCAAAATAGTGCCGCGGGACCACCAATTGAAATTGCCAGTGCCACACCACCTATGTTACCCGTACCAACGGTGCCTGAAAGCGCAGTAGCAAGTGCTTGGAAATGCGTTGTATCACCTTCGTGGCTTTTTTTATCAAACTTACCGGTTACAACCTTACAAGCGTGTTTGAAATATCTGATCTGTGGGAATTTAAGATAAATGGTGAAGAATAAACCCACACCAAGTAATACATATGGGAACCAAGCTGCTCCCCCCAACATGCCATCTAGATTATCTAGAAACTGTCCAAATGTGTCCACAACTCATCCTCATTGTTTTTATACATAAAAGGCAGTACCTAAGTACTACCTTTTGATTTTACTGTTGATTATTATCTTAATTTATCTACAACTGAAACAATTGCAGCTAATGTATCTTGACCAAATTGATATGAACGTCTGTCAGACCAACCGTAATATGGGTCTGGTAGATTCGCATTATCTTTAAACGGCATTTCAATCGTGTAAGCCAGCGCTTTAAACGCCTCACCTACGGCACAAGATGCAACTGTTAAGTTAGCTTCACCTGGCGCGTCTTTTGGATAGCCAAACTCATCTTGAAACTCAGGTGTGATAGTAAGAAGTGCTGCTTTAAAATCGTTTTCTAATGATTCTAAACGTGCGTCATAACTTGGGATACCTTCACTACCAGCAACAAAGTTATAAGGCAGTGCTTCGTCACCATGAATATCTAAATACATATCTAGGCCTGTATCATGCATCTTATTTAACACATGGAAAACCTCTGGTGATTTTTCAAGGCTTGGTTCAGCCCACTCGCGGTTAAGGTTAACACCCACTGCGTTTGTACGAAGGTGACCACGAACACTGCCATCAGGGTTCATATTTGGAACAATATAGAAAACAGCTTTTGAAAGTAACGCTGCTGCATGCGGGTCTTCGTCATCTAGAAGCTTATGAAGTAAGCCTTCTACAAACCACTCTGCCATTGTCTCGCCAGGGTGCTGACGGGCAGTTATCCAAATTTTCTTTTTACCTTCTTCAGGTTCACCAATTGTAAGCAAACTAATGTCACGACCATCTAGCGTTTCGCCAAGTGTTTCAATTTCACATGCATCATGGCTTTGCGCCCAGTATAGTAAGTCTAAATGACGCTCATAACTATAAGGGGCGAAATAAGCAAAGTAGGTATGACTCTGCTCAGGTTCGAAATCAATAGTAAGGGTACCGTTTTCGTATGATGTAGGAACACGGAACCAAGTTTGGCGATCATATGATGCCACTGCTTGATAGTCATCCCACCCTTCTGGGTAAGCTGATTTTTCTAGACCACCAATTTGCATTTTATGCTGTAAAAAAGGAGTACTTTCTAAACGAAAATGAAACCACTGAAAAAATTCAGATTCATTATCATTGTTGATAGCTAGTTGAATATCGAGTGGCTCGTTGCTCGCAAGCACCTTGATATTACCACTGTCAAAATTACTGGTGATTTTCATCCGTAACCTTCTTTTTATAAATTAACGACGCAAAAGTCTCAGACAAAAATGAAATTTTTGTCTTTATCGTTTAGGAAGTGTAATTCACTTGTAAAAATAGTTTGTAAAGAGTATCACACTGATTTAAGTTCAAAAACTAAAAAAGCCAGCAAAAGCTGGCTTTTTATTACTTTTCGCTATTAGCGAGGTAAGCTTGGGTATTCAACCTCAGCCATATCGTGCATAACACGAATAACCTGACAGCTGTAACCAAACTCGTTATCGTACCATACGTATAGTACAACACGGTTACCATCAACAATTGTTGCTTGAGAATCAACAACACCTGCGTAACGGCTACCTACTAGGTCAGTAGAAACGATTTCAGTTGACGCTGTGTAATCAATTTGATCACGAAGGTCAGAATAAAGTGATGTTTCACGTAAGTACTCGTTTAACTCTTCAACCGTTGTCTCTTTTTCAAGGTTTAGGTTAAGAATTGCCATTGAAACGTTTGGCGTAGGAACACGGATAGCATTACCAGTTAACTTACCTTCAAGTTCAGGTAGTGCTTTAGAAACAGCTTTAGCCGCACCTGTTGAAGTGATAACCATGTTCAGTGCTGCTGCACGACCACGACGCTCTGCTTTGTGGTAGTTATCGATCAGGTTCTGGTCGTTAGTGTAAGAGTGAACTGTTTCAACGTGACCATTCTGAATGCCGTACTTGTCATTAAGTGCTTTAAGTGTTGGTGTGATTGCATTCGTTGTACAGCTCGCAGCTGAAACGATTGAATCTTCAGAAAGAATGTCTCTATTGTTAACACCATAAACTACGTTTTTGATATCGCCTTTTGCAGGAGCAGTAAGAAGTACTTTAGCAGCGCCATTTGACTTAAGATGAAGGCCTAAGCCATCTCTGTCTTTCCAGATACCTGTGTTATCAACGATAAGTGCATTGTTGATACCGTATTCATTGTAATCGATTTCATCTGGAGAGTTCGCATAGATAACTTGGATGTAGTTACCGTTAGCTTTGATTGCATTACGCTCGTTATCAACTGTGATTGAACCATTGAAAGGACCATGGATTGAATCACGACGTAAAAGGCTTGCACGCTTTTCAAGGTCACCGTCACGGCCACCACGAACAACGATAGCACGTAAGCGTAGATCAGTGTGAGAGCCACCACGCTCGATAAGTAGACGTGCCAATAAACGACCGATACGGCCAAAACCGTATAGAACAACATCGCGAGGCTCTTGATTTTCACCTTTGTTAACGATGTCAACTAATTCAGCATTTAGGTATTCTTCAATTGAACGACCTTCGCCTGCATTTTTGTGAACATAACCATAAGCTAGTTTGCCTAGGTCGATACGCGCAGGTGCTAAATCCATTTTGCTAATAGCTTCTAGGAATGGGAAACTTTCACGTAAGCGTAGTTTGCTTTCTTCGAAACGTGCCACAGTCTTGTGAGCTTTGATCACGTCGATTGTGCTTGTATTTACAAGTGGACGACCATAAACAGAGATTTCAACCCCCCTGTTACGGTACAAACGACCAATGATTGGTTGCATGTTTTCAGCATAATCTTGGCGTTCTTGCCAGCTATTTTGATATTCTTGCTCGTGAGATAAGGTCATTTTTTCTGCCTAATTAAACAATTTTTTGAACGGATAGCCCTCTGGGGCACTGCTATTCTAATTTAAACTGCTATGATTCTCCACTGTTACTGTCTAATTCATTAGGCTAAACTATTTGAAAAAGAAAAAAGAGGAAGCAAGATGGCATTCAGGACGCTGCTCATACTAAGTATTTTTACACTTGTAGGCTGTGAGCAACCTTTAACTTTAAGTAAGGTATGCGAAGAAACTCCGGGATTTTGTGAAGACTTGAATAAAGATAGTCACTGTAAAGACTTGCGTGCTGATTTAATTTTTGCTCGCTACCACGAATATAAAACACCAACTGACGATAATAAGTACGATTTATTAAAAAAATTAGAGTCTTATAATTCGTGTGTATCCCTTGCAGCAAAAATAGAACATATAAAGTTAAAAGAAAAAACCACTTCACGCGTTGAAGGTCATTTAACAAGCCTCAAAGAAATGAATCGTATTTTTCAAGATACAAAGCAAACCAACCACCCTGGTTTACTTTATTATCATTGGTCAAGAAACAACAGCCGCTTTGCAATGAACAAGCTGCTAAACATGCAGGACCAAGATAATGTTAAAAATGATGCTGAAATACAGTTTTTCTTGGCAACCTACTACGCTAAATTTGATGATGAAAAGACAGTAGACTTACTTTACCGTGTTTTAGAGTTAAACGAAGCTGGTCAACAACCTAAGCTTGAAGTTTATAGCAGTTTGGTCAGTATTTTTTTTAAACAGAAGAAATTTAAGCATGCGTATACGTTTGCAAAAGTAGCACAAATGTCAGGGTTTGAAGATATAGACATACTTCCTGTAACCCATGAAATTACAAGCCGAGGTCGCTCACTCTCTCCCTTAGATAATCTAGCTGTGCAAACATTTGAAGAAATTCAAAACGGGACCTTTGTGTCTCCAAGAGAGTTTTAATACTCGTTTAGCTTAAAACTTTTTAGCGCTACTAATTTAACGATTCGTGGCGTTTTTATTTACTGAAAGTACATTAATTAAATATATAAAGAAATCTGTATTAGTTACATATAGTACATTATGAAACTATCTCTTTAATGCCTTAATATTGCAGTAGTGCGAAGCTGTTTTGTATGAAACAAATGCTTTATTCATAAAAAAGGCCACAACTTACATTACGACCTATTTAAATCATTTTTTATTGCCTTGTTATTTAAACTTCTAAATAATCTAAAATTCCTTCAGCAGCATTACGGCCCTCAAAAATAGCTGTTACAACCAAGTCTGAACCTCGAACTGCGTCGCCACCTGCAAAGATCTTAGGGTTACTTGTTTGGTGCGTGTAGGCGCCCTGCTCAGGCGCAACAATGCCACCCCAACGGTTAATTTCAACATCGTATTGTGCTAGCCAATCAAGATTGTGTGGTTTAAAACCAAACGCCATGATCACCGCATCAGCATCAAGCACATGCTCTGTGCTAGGCACTTCTTCTGCACGTTGACGACCTGCCGCATCGGGTTCGCCTAAACGGGTTTCGACCATCTTTACACCAACAACTTTGCCTTCGGCATTTAATTCAATGCCTTTTGGCTGAACATTAAACTTAAAGTTTACGCCTTCTTCTCTGGCATTTTTTACTTCACGAACTGAGCCTGGCATATTTGATTCGTCACGGCGATACGCACAGGTAACATGCGCTGCGTTTTGACGGATAGATGTTCGTACACAGTCCATCGCTGTATCACCACCACCTAACACCACAACCTTTTGATTCGCCATGCTGATATAAGGTTGTTGAGCTTCATCGTACCCCATCACTCGGTTTGTATTACCAATCAAGAATGGTAACGCGTCATATACGCCCTCAGCATCTTCGTTCTCAAGGTTACCGCGCATACTTTGATATGTGCCCACGCCGATGAATACTGCATCATATTCAGCAATGATTTCATCAAGACTGATATCTTTGCCAACTTCTGTATTTAACTTAAACTCAACGCCCATCTCAGTGAAAATTTCACGTCGATTTTCCATCACTGATTTTTCAAGCTTGAAAGATGGAATACCAAACGTCAGTAGACCACCAATTTCTGGGTTACGGTCGAAAACAACCGGTTTAACCCCATTGCGTACTAGAATATCTGCACAGCCTAAACCTGCAGGACCCGCGCCAATAATGGCGACTTTCTTGTCAGTCCAAACTACATACGACATGTCCGGCTTCCAGCCTTGAGCAAAGGCTGTATCTGTGATGTATTTTTCGATATTACCGATTGTTACAGCACCAAACTCTTCATTGAGCGTACATGCCCCCTCGCACAAACGGTCTTGTGGACACACTCGACCACATACCTCAGGCAAGCTGTTGGTGCGATGTGAGAGCTCAGCGGCCTCTAAAATACGACCATTACGGATCAACTTTAACCACTGTGGAATATAGTTATGAACCGGACACTTCCATTCACAATATGGATTACCACAGTCCAAACAACGATCAGACTGAGAATTCACTTGATTTTGTGAAAATGGCTCGTAAATTTCTACAAATGATTGCTTACGTGCTGAAATTGGTTTTTTTCTTGGATCAACACGTTGCACATCGATAAATTGGTAAACATTTTCGCTCATACTCTTCCCCTTACTGCGCCTGTACTCTTAATTCAGCGCTACTGCGAGCACGATGACCTAATAGGCTCTTTACATCACTTGAAATTGGTTTAACTAGTTTGAATTTAGGTAAATACAACTCAAATTCAGCTAGGATCTGTTCTGCTCTAGCAGAGCCTGTAAGCTCTAAATGCTCAGCAATCAAACCACGTAAGTGCTCTTGATGTGCATTAAGCTCTGACAGCTCAATAATTTCAACCAACTCTGGATTGATACGCTTTTCGAAGTCTGCTTTTTCATCTAACACATAGGCAAATCCACCTGTCATGCCTGCACCGAAGTTGATACCTACATTACCAAGAACGCAGACAACGCCGCCCGTCATATATTCACAGCCGTTGTCACCTAAGCCTTCAACTACAGACGTCACACCTGAGTTTCGAACCCCAAATCGCTCACCCGCTTTACCTGCTGCGAACAACTTACCGCCAGTCGCACCGTATAAACAGGTATTACCTACGATACTTGCCTGATGTGACTCAAAGCTTGAACCAACTGGCGGACGAATTACTAGCTTACCGCCAGCCATGCCTTTACCGACATAATCGTTAGCGTCACCGACTAAAGTCATTTCAAGGCCACCTGCATTCCATACACCAAACGACTGACCTGCTGTGCCGTGAAGTTCAATAGCCACCGGGTCTGCTGCCATGCCTTGGTTGCCATGTAAGTTGGCAATGTAACCAGATAGCATCGCGCCTACCGAACGATCGGTGTTACTAATACGATTCACCAATGAAATACCTGATTTGCTCTCAATTGCAGCTTGTGCTTTTGATAGCAGTAGTTCATTTAGATCACCCTTATAATGAGAGGTATTCGCTGCTGAACAATACAAAGTCTCATTAGTTGGGTTGTTAGGCTTGGCTAACAGGTCTGATAAATCTAGCTTGCTTTGCTTGCTCGTCTTGCCTTCGATCATTTCTAGTAAATCGGTGCGGCCAATTAAATCGACTAAACGAGTTACGCCTAATTGCGCCATGATTTCACGGGCTTCTTGAGCAATAAACTTGAAGTAGTTCATCGCCATCTCAGGTAAACCATGATAGTGCTTCTGACGAAGTGTATCGTCTTGAGTAGCAACGCCTGTTGCACAGTTATTTAAGTGACAAATACGTAGATATTTACAGCCAAGCGCGACCATAGGGCCAGTACCAAAACCAAAGCTTTCGGCACCTAAAATAGCTGCTTTGATGATATCTAAACCTGTTTTTAGGCCGCCATCTGTTTGCAGGCGAATACGATGACGAAGGCCATTTTCAACCAAGGCTTGTTGAGTTTCAGCAAGGCCCAACTCCCATGGGCTTCCGGCATATTTAACCGATGTCAGTGGGCTTGCCCCTGTACCGCCGTCATAACCCGCAATCGTGATTAAATCAGCATACGCTTTGGCAACACCCGTTGCGATTGTGCCAACGCCAGGCTCAGATACTAACTTAACCGAGATCATCGCCTCTGGATTAACTTGCTTCAAATCGAAAATAAGCTGGGCTAAATCCTCAATTGAATAAATATCATGATGTGGTGGTGGCGAAATTAGCGTCACACCCGGCACCGAGTAGCGCAATTTAGCAATGTAAGGCGTTACTTTTTCACCCGGTAGTTGACCACCTTCACCAGGTTTTGCACCCTGAGCAACTTTGATCTGAATAACATCGGCATTTCTTAAATAATGTGGAGTAACGCCGAAACGGCCCGATGCAACTTGTTTAATACGAGAGTTTTTCTCTGTTCCAAAGCGCAGCTTATCTTCACCGCCCTCACCAGAATTCGAACACCCACCCAAGCGGTTCATGGCAATTGCCAGCGCTTCATGAGCTTCTGGTGATAATGCACCGATACTCATGGCTGCTGAGTCAAAACGCTTATAAAGTTCTGTTGCAGGCTCTACATCATCAAGGCTGACAGGTGATACGTCTGACTTAAGCGCCAATAGGTCTCGAATGTTTGTCACTGGACGATTATTCACAAGATCCGCGTATTTTAGATAATCTTGATATTCACCAGATTTAACCGCTACTTGAAGTGTTTGTACCACATCAGGGTTATAAGCATGATACTCGCCACCGTGAACAAATTTTAATAAGCCGCCATGTGACAACAGCTTACGCTTACTGAAGGCGAGCTTATGAAGCTGCGCTTGTTCATAAGCAAAATCTTCAAAATCTGCACCCTTAATACGGTTAGCCACGCCTTTAAAACACATTTCAACAATGTCATCTGATAGGCCCACGGCTTCAAATAGCATAGAACAACGATATGACGCGACCGTACTGATCCCCATCTTAGACATGATCTTGAATAGACCCTTATTGATGGCATTACGATAAGCAAGCGTCACCTCGCGGTAGGTTTTATCAATCACTTTACTGTCACACATGGCAACGAGTGTTTCGTATGTCAAATATGGATAGATCGCCGTCGCACCAAACCCTAGTAACACGGCAAACTGATGCGGATCTCTTGCACTGCCTGTTTCAACTATGATGTTGGCATCGCAACGTAAATTCGTATTTACCAAACGCTGTTGTACTGCGCCCACAGCCATAGACGCAGGAATTGGCAACATATCTTTGCTGATATTTCTGTCACTCAAAACCAGCATGACACACCCAGAACGTGCTTTTTGTTCAGCCTCGTCACAGACTCGCTCTAGCGCTGATTTTAAAGACTCAGTTTTGTCATAGTTAAGCTGAATTTTACAGGCACAGTAATGTTCGTCATCGGCATTCACTAACTGCTGCATATCAGAGAATGTAAGCACTGGTGAGGCAAACTGAAGACGCTTAGCATGCCCTGTTGTTTCATTGAATACGTTTTGCTCACGGCCGATACAGGTCGCCAATGACATTACATGATTTTCACGAAGTGGGTCGATCGGTGGGTTAGTCACTTGCGCGAATTTTTGACGGAAGTAATCGTAAAAAGAGCGATGTCCTTCAGATAAAACAGCAAATGGAGTGTCGTCACCCATTGAGCCAGTTGCCTCTTGCCCGTTTTGTCCCATTACTCGAATGACATTGTCTAATTCTTCATTGCTGTATCCGAATAGCTTTTGATAAGTCAGCAATAATTCATCATCAAAATCGCGTACACCCGCATCCTCTTCTGACAAATCTTCGAAAGGCGTAAGACGTTTTACGTTTTGCTCAAGCCAAGTTTTGTAAGGATGACGTGATTTTAAGTCTTGATCGATTTCATCAGACTGCCAAATCTTGCCATGAAGGGTATCGATAACCAGTAACTCCCCTGGACCAACACGGCCTTTTTCAACCACCTCATCGGCTGTGTAATCCCAAATACCGACTTCAGATGCAAGCGTGATAAACCCATCTTGGGTGATCACATAGCGCGCTGGGCGTAAACCATTTCTATCAAGGTTACATGCCGCAAATCGACCATCTGACATAACGATACCTGCTGGGCCATCCCAGGGTTCCATATGCATAGAGTTAAAATCGTAAAAGGCGCGTAAATCATCGTCCATAGCTCGGTTTTTTTGCCATGCTGGCGGCACAAGCATACGCATAGCACGGAAAATATCCATACCACCGGCAAGGAATAATTCAAGAATGTTATCTAAGCTTGATGAATCTGAACCTTCTTCATTCACGAATGGCGCGGCCGTTTGTAAATCAGGCAATAATGGTGAAGAAAACTTGTAAGCACGCGCTCTCGCCCACTGACGGTTACCAGCAATGGTATTTATCTCACCATTGTGTGCCAAATATCTAAATGGCTGAGCTAACGGCCAACGCGGCTGTGTATTCGTCGAAAAACGTTGGTGGAAAACACAGATAGCACTTTTCATGCGCATATCTGCTAAATCCAGATAAAAGTTTGGAAGGTCCACTGGCATCATTAAGCCTTTGTAAACCGTTACCAAACCTGAAAGGCTTGAGATATAAAACTGGTCGTCTTCAATTAAGCGCTTCTCAATTCGACGCCTTGCAATATATAGACGACGTTCTAGATCTTTTGGACGCCAGCCTTCAGGTGCTGATACAAACACCTGCTCAAATTTAGGTAGTTGCTTTAAGGCAATAGGCCCTAGCATGCCTGGTTCAGTAGGCACGACTCGCCAGCCAACGAGTGTTAACGTTTCTTTTTCTAATTCTTCGTTAATCACTTTACGGGCTTGAGATGCAAGCGTTTCGTCAGTATTCAAGAACAACATACCGACAGCGTAATTTTTACCTAAGTGCCAACCGTTTTCAGAGGCAATGGCTCGAAAGAAGCTGTCAGGTTTTTGCAGTAATAAACCACAACCATCACCTGTTTTACCATCTGATGCAATACCACCACGGTGTTGCATTCGGTCTAACCCTGTAATTGCATTGCGGATCAGTTTATGACTTGCTTGCCCGTTTATCTGAGCAATTAAACCAAAACCACAATTATCTTTTTCTAACTTAGAGTCATATAGCATGCACCCCTCCCCTGCTACATCTATGGTCGGAAATGAACAAGACGATTGTTCCGACAGATATTCAAAACTAGCTTTGTTTTAAAATAGAGTCAACAAAATTATGAATAGATATTCATTAACTTGAATATTTCTCATTGGTCTGACAAATTCACCAATAGAAGTAAAAAACATCAAATATGTTAAATTATGACAAACAAAAAACAAATGACACCGGTGACATTTTAAAGGATATTTAATAAAGGTTGTGTTAAGTCACTTAAATCACCACCTTTACGTTTACGTAAACTGAAAATTAACAGAATAAATATTCACAATAAGCAGTATTAATAGATGTTTATAAAGAGGTAAATATTTGCTGGTGAAACTAAATCTAATCGGGCTTTTTATCGCTAATCAATTAAAGAATCATACTTATGAAAATTGTTACTACAGGCTAAATTAATACTGACCATAAAAAAGCCTTACATTAGTAAGGCTTTCTTATTGATTTAACGCTCTGTTGCTAGAAGCGATACGATAATCCGAGCTGAAGATCTGAGACAGACTCAGGCTCTAGATTAAAGTGACTATAATCAAGTTGAACACTAAGAGAGTCTGTTAATGCATAGCTCATCCCAACACCATAATATAAGTCTGTGCCATCCATCTCGCTTTTTATCAGTTGGTTATTTCTCACGCTTTCGACTTTGTACTCCCATTTGTAAGCTCCTAAGAAAGCGCCAATTCGAGCATGACCAAACGTTAAGAAATTATATTTGGCTTGAAGTGCAAAGCCTTCAGAAAAATTTGGTGCTTGTTCAGCGACGCTATGGTGGACTGAACCCGGCGTTAGAGACTCCCCTTTAAAAGAGACTCTTCCTTGCCCTAAGTCGATATAGCGTAATGAAGTAGACCAATCGGAAGTAAGTTGATAATAGACACCAGCTGACCAACTATTACTGCTGTCGTCAACCATGACTTCTGTGACTCCATCTACGTTTGTCGTTGAGTAATCAGCTTTCGCTTGCCCGACTCCAGCTTCTATCCCCCAATCAGATGCCATCGTTTCAGAGCTAATTAAACAACTAGATGTAATTAACGCAAAGCTTGGTAGTAAGGTCTTCCTTCTTCTCATTAATAAAATTGAAATCATGATGATAACTGCCCCTCCTAGGCTACCTGATGATTTGTTTTCAATCGCAACACTTTGATGGGCTGTGACGGTAACACGCGCTTCACCTTGTGAAAGTGCGCCTTTACTGTCTTTTAAGGTGTACTTGATAACATCAATGCCATTAAAACCAACTTTTGGCACATACGTCAGTGTACCATTGAGATTAACCTGTGCTTCACCATGCTGAGCAGTTGCACTGACAAGCTTTAGCTCATCTCCATCTTTATCTGTGTCATTTGCTAAAACATCTATAGTGATAGTTGCTTTATCATTTGTATTTGCAATATCAAGAGCTGCTGTTGGTGCGCTATTTACTATCAAGTTCACTGTAGCAGTGCTATTAGATGTACCGCCTTTGCCATCAGAAATGCTGTACTGAATAATTGCTTGGCCAATTAAGTCATTTGGCGGAGTGTAAACCAACTTATTATCTTCAATCACGACCGAGCCAAAATCTACGCTCGCTCCCGTTATTGTCAGCGTATCATTATCCGCATCACTGTCATTATTCAATACATCAATAATAATCGCTTCACCAGAGCGAATTGTTACTTCATCAGACTGAGCTTGTGGTAAGTTATTGCTAGTTTTAGGGACTGCAATACCACCGGGGTCAACCACAGCTCTGTTAGCAATACCATCATCATCGTTTGGTCCCCCGTCAACAATTTGCAATTGCACACACCAGTCACCTTCAGTTAGACCCTCAGTCCATTCATTACTGCCTGGTGGAGGACAATAACCCGGTTCACCCGTTGCTGAGAGAATTTGGTTGCCATTGCCGTTGATGAAATCAACCCACTCGCCCCCTTTTAACTTACGATATACTGCATTGAGTGGAATTGGCCTTCTCTGCGGAATTACAATACTGTAAGTATCACCTGCTTGTGGTAATCCCGTTGCTATAAAGTCGAATAAGCCACCAATGTTAAGTGCACTTTCATCACTAGGCAGTTCATTTTCTAACAATTGCACACCGCCAGTGTTATTTTGAGCAACAGTGGCCCCCTTACGTAAACAAACACCAGGTTCACCCTCAACTAAGAATTGACTGGACTCGCCAGCTTGTTCTTGCATCACGTTACAGTCTGTAATCGCATCTTGGAAATCAGGAATACCATCGTTATCACTGTCAGAGTAACCTTCTTGATCATCTGGTATTAAGTCACCATCTGTATCCTGTGATGTTAAAGGTAAAAGCCTTTCAATAAGTTCAACATAGACATCTGCTGCAGAAGATAGACTAGGTTCTCCATTATCTGTTGCTGACACTGTGAATTGATAAATACCTGCTGACATTTGTTCTGGGTTGAACTCGAATGTATTAGCATCACTACTTAAATTGATTACGTCAGAATCAACTGCAGTCCATTCAATAGTTAAGCTATCATTAGGATTTGTATCTGTTGCGCTTGCAACTAGCTCAATCGGCTGATTATTTATTTCGGCTAGCAATCGCTGTTCACCATTTTGCGAAACAGTAACAAACAATTCCGGAGCTACATTTTCTTCTACAATCGTCACTGATGTGGATGATTTCGCACCTACGTTCACAGAGTCAGACAGTGTAATTACAAAAGACTCATTACCTTCGCCAAGGGCGTCTTCAAATACCGAAAAGCCAATCACAGCTTCAGTGCCTTGGGCAATCGTTACCTCACCAGAAACTAAATCATGGTCCGATGAATCTGCTTGACCTGAAACATTGAAGGGCACAATAACAGGGTAAACAGGAGAAGGACCATTCAAATGGAGTGTAATCTCATGATTTTGACCTTCAGCAATTTGAGAATCTTTAGACAAAGATACTAATGGGTTTACAAATACATTTTGTGTTGCTATGGACTGCAAGCCTTGGCTGTCTGTCGCTTGCCAATATACTAAATGACTTCCTGGCGAAAATAGATTTGTTCCATTAACAAGAGAAACTGCTATAGGATTATTGTTAAAATCTAATGCCGTAGCTGTACCAATATCAACTTTGGTAAATAGCCCAGTTGCATCCACTGTGATATCACTTGGAACAGTAATCACTGGTGCGGAACCTAATACAGAATTTATTACTAATTCAACTTCAGCTTGAGCTGTGCCATTATCATTATCTGATACTACATATGAGAGTGCTATTTGTCCTAATACGTCAGCAGGTGCAACAAAACTAAGCTTACCATCCACAATGCTAACAGTTCCTATTGAAGCCCTAGCCCCTATTATGTTTAGTTGACTATCTTCAATATCTGAATCGTTTGCTAAAACATCCAATAAATAGGTATTAGTGTCAGTTTCATCAAAGCTAAAACTATCTGCATTTGCAACTGGTTCATCATTCACACTATTAACTATGATAGACACAGTATGCTCGGCACTAGTCAACGCACCATCAGATACACTGTAAGTAAAGCTATCGCTGCCATTAAAGTTAGCCTCAGGTGTATAAGTAAAGCTTGTGCCTTGAACAACTACTGTACCTTGCTGAGATTGACTAATAATCGAGACCGATAAATAGTCTCCATCGCTATCGGTAGCGCTGAAGTTTTGTGAAGTTGACGTATCTTCTTCTAGCGAAATTGACATCGCATTCGCAATTGGTGCCGCATTGACATAGGCAACATTAATGTTAAATGCTGAAAGTGATGCAGTTAACTCGCCATCAGATACTGAGATTACAATATTCTCAAATACGCCAACATCCCCTCTTGATGGTAAGCCTGATAACTGACCTGTAGCACTATCAAATTGAGCCCAGTTGGGTTTGTTAGATATGTTAAAACTAAGTGTTTCGCTATCAAGATCTTGCGCAATAGGCGTAAAGCTATACACAGTATCTTGATTTACTTGTGTAAGTGGCGAGCCTGATATCACAGGCGCGTCGTTAATTGCAGAGACACTCACAGAGAAAGTTGCAGGCTCTGAGTCAAGCTCTCCATCGTTCGCGACAATCGTAAAGCTATCATTACCGTTAAAGTTCGTGTCTGGCGTATAAGTAACAACCCCACCATTGATCTCTGCAGAACCATTACTCGGTGAACTAGCCACACGATAAGTAATATTTGTGCTATCCACGTCACTGGCAGTTAGACTAATATCTAAAACACTATCTTCATTTGTTGCCAGTGATTGCCCATCTAAAATTGGCGCATCATTTACTGCAGTTACTGTGATTGAAACCGCCACTGGTTCAGAATCTAATTCACCATCATTTGCCACAAAGGTGTATGAATCAGAACCCGTAAAGTTTTGACTTGGCGTATATTGCCACTGTGTCGCAGACTGTTGAACCAGATTACCACTGGTAACATCTTCAGTAATACGATAAGTCAGTGCACTGTTTTCTGTATCCGATGCATTCAGTGTAATTGTTAAACTGGTATCTTCTGATGTTGTCAATGATTGTGCTTCAGCAACTGGTGCATCATTGATAGCATCTACTTGAAGATTCACAGTTGCAATATTCGATTTTGCACCTGCAAAATCTTTCACACTGTAGGTAAATGCATCATCACCAAAATAATTCTCGTTGGCGACGTAAACAATTGAGCCTGTTGAAGTGATCGTGGCCTGACCAAATTCTGGGCCAGATTCAATTACAACTGATGACGGGTCTACACCATCATCAACATCGGTATCATTGCCAAGTACATTTACTTCAAACTGACCATCTTCTTGCAGCTGAACTGTGTTGTCTACCGCAACTGGTGCATCATTAACTGGTGTTAATGTCACTGTCACTGTGGCAGGCTCCGATGTCAGGCCATCAGTGTCAGTTAAGGTGTAAGTGAAGCTGAATTCACCGTTTTCATCTTGCTTAGGTGCAATATTAAGCGACCCATCCGCATTGATAGTGACAACGGCTTTGGCATAATCCCCAGTGCCATTACCTTGGTCTTCTAAGGATACATTTGCACCATTAAACTCACTTTGTTCGACATCACTATCGTTTGCTAGGATATCCAAAGTAACAGCCTCATCTTCATCAGTTGTAACATTGTCATCCTGAGCAACAGGCCTGTCATTGACTGCACCAATGTTAATGGTCACTGTCGCTTGCTCAGATACCAGCCCTTCACTATCTGCAACGGTATAGTTGAAACTATCTACACCATTTTCATTGCTATTAAGTGAATAAGTGAAAGTGCCAGCTTGCTGATCAAAGCTCACTTGACCTTTACTAGGTTGCGAAATCGCAACTAACTCGCCACTAGGGGTTCCATCTTCAATGTCTGAGGTGTTTTCTCTGATAACAAAAACGGTTGCTGCAGCGTCCTCATCAAGGTTAACAGTAAAGTTGCTAGCAATTGGCTTATCGTTCACCGCAGCAATAGAAATTGTTACTGTCGACGTATTCGACTCATTACCTTCTGCATCGGACACTGTGTAGGTGAAAGTATCTGTACCATTAACATCCTTATTAGGCGTATAGGTTGCTACTCCGTTGTTAACAGAGACTGAGCCTAGTGTCGGTTGAGTTACAGTACTTGTAGAAGACGCAACCATATCACCTTCAGCATCCGAATCATTACTCAATAAATTAATGCTCACAACCGTGTCTTCATTCGTTGAAGCATTGTCATCTTGTGTAATTGGCGCATCTGCCACAGGTGTTATTGTCAATGTAACTGTATAAGTTGCAGATGTGGCATTTGCGCTATCCACTACTTGATAAGTGAAACTGTCAGCGTGATCTTCTCCACCATTATGCTGATAAGAGAAGCTTCCATCGGTATTTAAACTAAGCTGTCCATAAAGTGGTTGAGCTACAAGTGAAACTTGTAAGCTATCACCGTGAATTAAATCATCATCGGTGGCCAAACTTAATAGACCTGACTGGGCATCAACACTCAGCAGTGCAGCTTCATCTAAAGTAAAGCTGTATGTACTACCTACTGGCGAATCATTGACGTTATTAACCGTTAAATTAAACGCGGTTAATTCAACTGCGACTGTTCCATCCGATACCGCAATCACAACATTGTTTGTTTTACCCACATCATCATTTGTTGGTGTACCTGACAAGGTCCCCGTTGCACTATCAAAACTAGCCCAGCTAGGCTTATTGGTGATCGAGAATGTCAGGTTATCACCTACGTCCACATCGCTGGCCGTCGGTGTAAAGCTGTATGCTGAATCTTCATCAACAGAAGCAGCAGGGCTGCCCGAAATAATCGGTGCATCATTGGTATTATTCACTGTAATAGTAAATGCATCGAGTGCAGAGCTGGTTGTGCCATCTGAAACACTGATTATGACATTGGCAAAACTACCTATATCATCATTCGTTGGAGTTCCTGACAAGGTGCCCGTCGAAGTATCAAAACTTGCCCAACTAGGTTGATTGCTGATAGCAAATGTGAGGTTATCGCCCACATCCACATCGCTTGCAGCCGGTGTAAAGCTGTATGCCGAATCTTCATCGACAGAAGTTGCAGGGCTGCCCGAAATAACCGGTGCATCATTGGTGTTTATAACTGTGATGCTAAATGAAGACAATGCAGTGGTTTCAGTGCCATCGCTCACCGATATCTGAATATCACTGTAGACTCCAACGAAGCTATTCGCTGAAGTACCGCTTAATTGCCCTGTTGTGCTGTCAAAACTAGCCCAACTTGGTTTATTTACAATCGAGAATGTTAGATCGTCGCCATCAACATCATTGGCTGATGGTGTAAAGTCAAAGCTGGTATCTTCATCGACAGTGCTACTTGGCGAACCTGAAATAGTCGGTGCATCATTCACACTGTCAATGGTAATACTCACCGTTACTTCGTTCGAATCTAACTCTGCATCGTTAGCTACGAAAGTAAAACTATCTGAACCATTGAAATCTGCTTCACCTCTGTAGGTGACGACATTACCAACTAATGAGGCTGAGCCACTTACTGGCGCAGTCTCGATTCTATAAGTTAGCTCACTATTTTCAGTATCGGTCGCGGCAAGTGTAATGGTGATATCAGTATCTTCATCTCCTGAAACACTTTGCGCTGAAGCAACTGGTTTATCATTTACAGCATTGACAGTAATGCTAACAGTAGCCTCAGATGAATCATCAGTCCCATCATTGGCAATAAAGGTGAAGCTATCCGCACCATTAAAGTCTGCATTTGGTGTGTACAACCAAGTTGTTTCAGTTTGCTGTATCAATGTACCGCTTGTCACATTGGTGGCAATCGAGAATGTTAAATCGTCATTTTCTTGATCGGTAGCTGCAGGCATAATAACCAATGATCCATCTTCATCTAAATCAACTGACTGAGCTGTGGCAATAGGTGCATCATTGACAGAGTTAATGGTCATAGTAACTGTGGCTTCATTCGAAACAGCACCTGCTGCATCCGCTACCGTATAGGTAAAGGTGTCATTACCATAATAATTTGCATTAGCCGTGTAAGTAATTGAACCATCGGCATTAACGACCGTTTGACCATTTTGTGCTGCGGTCACTACTTTCACACTACTTAAGTCGAAGCTGTCGTTTGCATCTACGTCAGTATCATTACCTAAAACGTTAACTTCATAAGAACCATCTTCTTGGATCTCAACAGTGTTATCGACGGCTACTGGCGCGTCATTCACGGCGGTTAAAGTAACTGTGACTGTTGCAGTTTCAGATGCTAGACCTTCGCTGTCTGTCAACGTATAAGTAAAGCTAAAGCTGCCATTTTCGTCTTGTTTCGGAGCAATATTAAGTGTGCCGTCTGTGTTAATCGAGACAGTCGCTTTAGTATACTCTCCAGCACCATTTCCTTGATCTTCTAAAGAAACATTCGCACCGTTAAAGCCTGAATCTTCAACATCTAAGTCATTTGCAAGAATATTCAGAGTGACTGACACATCCTCGTCGGTGGTAACCGAGTCATCACCAACAACAGGTCTATCATTCACAGCACCAATATTAACTGTGACGGTCGCAGTATTTGACACTAAACCGTCACTGTCTTTAATTGTGTAAGTGAAAGAGTCTTGTCCTACTTCGTTCGAATTTGGCGTGTATGTAAATGTGCCCGCACTTTGATCAAAGCTCACACTTCCCTTTGTAGGCTCTGCAACAATACCTAAATCTCCAGTCGGTGTTGTGTCTTCAATATCCGTTGCTAGCGTTCTCAAATTAGTGGCTTCAGAAGCTGTATCTTCAGTGACTGAAATGGTTTTATTCGCAGCAACCGGTGCATCATTCACTGCATTTACAGTCACTGTTACGGTTGCTTGCTCTGAGGTGTTATTCGCTGCATCTTTCACTGTATATGTGAAAGTATCTTGGCCGTTTGTATTTGCCGTTGGCGTATATGTTGCGACACCATTGGTAATTGAAACAGAGCCATTACTAGGATGAATAACAATTGCCGCAGAAGAACTCACCATATCCCCTTCAGGATCAGAGTCATTTGCTAACAGATTAATCGTCACTGCGGTGTCTTCATCTGTCGTTGCGGTGTCATTCACCGTAGTAGGCGCATCAGCAACTGGCGTAATCGTGAGTGAAACCGTGTAAGCCGATGAGTTTGCACTGTTGTTGTCATTCACTTGATAAGTAAAGCTATCACTGTGATTTTCACTGCCATCGTGCACATAACTAAATGAACCATCAGAGTTAAGTATTAATTGTCCATATTGTGGCTGAGTAACTGCAGAAACAGTCAATGTATCGCCACTGTCGCTATCATCATCACTAGCCAGGGTCAGTAAACCATTGTTTAAATCTCTCGATAAAGTTGCGCCTTCATCTAAAGTAAAGCTGGTATCTTGTCCTGTCGGGGCATCATTGGTGTTAATAACTTCAATGCTAAATGCAGTAAGATTCGCTGAATCAGTGCCATCGTCTACTGAGATAGTGATATTTTCAGTGGTACCAACATTCGCATCTGTAGGCGTACCAGATAATTTACCTGTTTGGGTATCAAATGATGCCCAGCTAGGCATGTTAGTGATACTAAAAGTGTGGATATCATTAGTATCTGTATCTGTGAGTGTCGGCGTAAAACTATACTCTGAATCTTCGTTTATGCTTGTCACTGGTAAGCCAGATAACACTGGGGCTATATTATACTTTTTAGTCACGGTTGCTGTGACAGCTGTACCCGAATTGCCAGCACTGTCTGTTACAGTCACAGAAAGTGTCAACGTACCTTCCAAGAGACTACTCACATCTACATCTGTCACTTGCTGACTACTTGCATTAATTGCTACGGCGCTATTTGAAGATACAGTGTTGGTTCCGTCACTAACTTGATAAGTGAAGCTTCCTGTGCCTTCAAGTCCTGATAACGTAAAGCTTAGAGCCGCTTCATTGCTTGCATTTATTAACGTTTGATCTAATGCAGTACTTTGGCCTGTTGGGGCGGTATTATCTAGAGTAATCGCGCTGCTAGCTGAGTTTGAAGTGTTGCCCGCTGTATCTGTTTGAGTCGCAGAAATCGTCAACGTGCCATTATAAAATGCACTGACATCAAACTCACTGCCACTGATTGTCCAGTTACCTGAACTGTCTGCAGACACCGTTCGGCTTAGGGATGAATTGTTATCGGTGATAGAAACCGTGACGCTGTTGCCCGCTTCTGCACCCGACCCCGTGATCAACACGTCGTTGTCTTCTGCAGCATTGATCCGGCCATCCCCTTCAATTGGCGTGGTGATGGTCAATGCTGTCGGCGCGCTGTTATCCAAAGTAATGCTTTGTGTGGCTGCTGAGGAGGTATTGCCTGCCGTATCGGTTTGTGTGGCCGACACCGCCAGGGTGCCATTGTTCAGGCCGCTGACATCCAGCTCACTGCCGCTCAGGGTCCAGTTACCGCTGTTATCGGCTGTGACTGTACGGGTCACCGTGCTGCTGTTATCGGTGATACTCACCGTCACACTGTTGCCCGCCTCAGCACCGGTACCGGCGATCAGCACGTCGCTGTCTTCTGCGGCATTGACGCGGCCATCCCCTTCGATTGGCGTGGTGATACTGGGCGCACTGACGCTGGTGTCTACTGAAACTGACAAGCCAGTACTATCCGCGGTATTACCCGCCGTATCAGTTGAACGGGCGGTCATAGTGTGTGTTCCGGCACTCAGGGCTGAACTCGTAATCGTCCAGTTGCCACCCGTCACAGTCGCACTTCCCACGGTACCATCAATACTAGAAATCAGCGTAATTGCGCCATTATTCGGACCCGTGCCCGTAAATGTTGCCGTCGTATCATTAGTTATATTGTCAGTATTTGAGCTACCGGTATCACTGGCTGCGGCCAGAACTGGTGTACTTGGAGCCGATGGGGCTGTGGAATCAATTGTAACATTTAGGCTGCTTGAAGAGGCACTTTCATTGCTGCTGGCATCCGTTGCCTTTGCAGTGATAGCGTGTGTCGTACCTGCCGTCAAAGCACTTGTGGTTATTTGCCAGTTGCCACCTGTCGCCGTGCCCGTACCTATCACAGTTGTTCCACCGCCAACCTCATTGCTGTATAGCTTAACCGTTGAGCCGCTTTCCGCTGTACCACTCAAGGTTGGCGTTGTGTCGTTAGTGATATTATCCGTACTTGATGAACCGCTATCAGAACTTGCATCCAGATCTGGTGTAGAAGGCGCATTGGGCGCAACATCATCGTTAACAGTAATCGTGAGCGATTTTTGGAATGTGGTTGTAGCGTCATTGGTCTGCACACAAACGATATAATTGCCAGCAGTCAACGCAGCCTGAGTTTGCAAGCTAGAACCGTTTATCTGGAAGCTGCCATTATTGGTATCTGCTGTACAATTACCATTTGCACCTGTACTCACCAAAGTGTATGTATGGCTGTCATCGGTGTCAGCATCTGTTGTAATAAAGTTACCGACGTTCGAACTTGCCCCAGTTGCCGACTGGTTAATCGCGGTCGCGGTCAGGCTGATATCCGTGGGGAGATCATTTTCAGCCGTAATATTGACTACTGCCTGGTTTGTGCCGGTGCTGTTTGCCGTGCCATCGTTGAAGGTGTAGTCAAGCGTTACCGACGCTGGCGGCGCATCTGAGATGTTCTGATAGGTAATATTCTGCAATACAGAATCGACAATGGCAGAAGTCGCACTGGTGTTAAAGGTCAGGACCAGAGTACCAGACGTATTTGTGGTTACGGTACCCACTGTTGTGGCGTTATAGGTAAATGTATTGCCCTCGGTCAGGGTGCCCAGCAACCCATTGTTGGAAAACACATCTTGTGAGCTTGCGCCTCCATTACGTGAAATCGTCAGGGTTGCATTATTGTAGTTACCCGCACCGCCGTCAAGTGCATCGAGTTCGGTGTCAGCCACAACCACATTTGAATCGATAACCACAGCAGTGCCGTTCTCAGTGTAGGTCTGTCCACTATTGAGATTACTAAATGCAGGCACGTCGTTCGGCGCAATAAAGGTGATATTGGTATTGGCACCACTATCTGCAACGGTAAAGTCGAGCGAGTTCGCAGGAGAATTTGTCAAACTCATGGCGATTTCAACAGCGCTAAAGTCAGTGGCATTGGTATCTACCTGCAACGTGCTGGTGCCATTAAATCGTACGTTGCTGGTTGTCAGGCCAGTCACACCGGTAATGGTTATAATATCACCCACACTCAGGTCGGTAATCCTATCACCATTGAGATCAGCCGCATCACCAACAAAGTTATCATTGCCGGCATTACCTGTCATAGTATCGGTTCCACCACCTGGGCGAATCGTATCTGTGCCGCTACCGCCAGTAATGATATCGCTACCATCAAAGTCTGTTGCTGTCATGTTCAGGGTATCGCCGCTCAGTGCACTGGCGTCCAGCGTGATAGCGTTGCTGAGCGCTAAGCCAAAGGCATTGGAGACAGTGACCGAGTTGCCATCGGAATCAAAGTTATCAGTCAGTGTAATAGTGAAGATATTGTTGGTACCAATTGCCAGGTTTTCGATTTCAGAGACAATGGTATTGGCGAAGTTGAACGTGCCTCCATCCACCAGCTTTAACGTTTCTGAGCCACCAGCACCGGTAATCGCGGTAGTAAAATTATTGTTCACATTGGATACATCAACGGTAACGGTCGCACCACTTGCCAGTGACAAGGTACCAATATTGGTAAAGCCACCGCTGCTCACGTCAGCACCATCAGAGGCACTCACTGTATCACCGGTCGTTGCGTCACCTTTAAGCGAACCATTAAAAGCACTTCCGACAATATCAAATGTAATAGCGTCATTGGTCGCTGTCGCGTCAATCGTCGCTGACGCATTGGTCACTGTGATAGTACGGCTGTTAGTACTATCATCGTTAACCGAGTAAGTCTCTATACCCGATAACGTTGTAAAGTTACCGTCTCCAGAAATTGTGATGGTCTCCGAACCTGACGCTGTGACAGTACCGCTAAAAGACGCATTTTGCGAAGGCGTCATCGTCACTGATGCACCACTGGCTAGGGTCAGGTTAACTATGTTTGCAAGCGTACCACCCGAAATATTAGCGCCAGAAGACAGCGACACAGTATCTGCCGTTGTTCCATCACCAGTCAGCGCGCCAGTATAACTGAGCGTCCCCACATTAAATGTGACGGCATCAGTAGAAGACGATGCCGTCACAGAAGTGTCAGCGGCCGCAACGGTCACTGTACGGCTATTAATCGAAGAGTCACCGACCGAGAAACTCTCTACATTGGCAAGCGTGGTAAAATTACCATCCCCTGAAATATTGATGGTTTCAGTACCCGCCGCAGTTATGATACCACCAAAGAGTGCTGGCTGAGAAGCTGTCATAGAGACGCTGGCACCACTGGCTAATATCAGGTTTTCAAAGTTAGATACCGTCGCACCCGCAATACTGGCACCAGAACTCATTGATAAGGTATCTGTGCCTCCGGCCGCATTCAAAGTCCCCGTTACAGTCAATGCTGCTATGTCGATAGTATCGTTACCACTGCTACCGGTAACGTTTTGTGAGGCTGAACTCAGCGTAATGCTATTTACCGCGCCCAGCACATAAGTTTCGATTGCGCTCGCTGCCGTCAGGCCATCGGTTGCCACAGAGATGGTAATGCTTTCCGACGCGCTGCCGTTAATCGTACTAAAAGCATCATGTTGCGCTTCAGTCATTGTCACAGATGCGTTGGCATCCACGGTCAGAGTTTCAAAACTACTTACTGTCGCACCTGCAATATTGGCACCGTTACTCAGCTGTAATACATCGGTCCCCCCACTACCCGCCAAAGTACCTGTTGCCGTCAACGAGCCTGTTGCAACTGTATCAGCTGAGCTACTGCCCGTGACATTTTGCGCAGCACCGCCCAGTATAAAGGTAAACTCGGCACTCAACACATACGTTTCGATATCTGCATCACCAGTAATAACGGCATTGCCATCAGCACTGCTAAGTGTAAATTGGTTAGTTCCCGCACCATTTATGGTGGTAAATGACTCATGCTGAGCCTCGCTTAAGGTTAAGTGACCGTTGTTTGTCGCCTCTAATGTCTCAAAGTTTGTTAACGCTGTCAGTCCACTGATATCCACACCATCTGAGACATTCAAGGTATCAGTACCACCGCCACCATCCGCTGTAGACCCTGTCACATTTGATGTTTGAGCTATAGTTAGAGATTCATTCTCATTGGTGAATAAAATCGCTGGATTTAAATTAGCACCGGTTGTGGTATCGAACGATGCACCTGATGATGAAGTAGAAGTGACATTCGCGACACTTACCGTTGCGGTGCGTGATAAGCTGTCATCAGTACCATCGTTGACGACGACCGTTACATTTCTAGCAGTTGTATCAGGCGTTGACGACGTATTGTTATAAGTTATGGCGTCTAAAAATGTTTGCACTTGGGCAAGTGTTGCAGTCGCCCCTGTAATCGAAATGGTATCTTGCAGGGTGATATCTGAGCTGCCCGAAACCCCATTTAAAGCATTTTGCGCTGCGCCCGAAACATTTAGTCCTTCCGAAGTTCCATCTTGGTCGTTTGTCAGAGATACCGTAATTGTTTTAATGGTATCTGATTCAGCATCGGTGATGCTGGCGCTGTTAGAGATACCAACAGCCCCGCCCCCCTCACTAAAGGAGGACGAGCTGTTATTACCACCAGTAACCGTATCTAAATCTATAACAGGTGCCGTATTTGCAGCCGTCACCGTTGCGCCAACTTTAAAAGTATAGCTCCCCTCATCTGGGTCATCACTAGAAATCGTCACTGTCGCTTCAGGTGAGCCAACCGTGGTCGGGTCTAGCTGAACAACAAATGTCGTGCTGGTTATCCCATTTAAAGAACTTGAGCCAGGCTGGCTGGATATTGAAAAGTCACTGGAGCCAGAAATACTAACCGATGAAGCGCCACTCAAAGTTAGCGTAGAGGATGCAATGATATTTTCTATGGTAAAGGTGCGGGTAAAATTACTGGCCTCAGTTTGATGTGAGCCAAAATCAGTATGATCTGCGGCACTTGGGGTGGTGTCCCCAGAGGTGATTGAGCTACCGTTACCTCTTAAGTTGATGTCAGGATCTGGAGATGCTGCTACAGTACAGTTATCAGTGTCTGGGTACCATACTCCGCCGGATTGTGCACAACTGGCTTCACTTCCGAAAGCTTGAGTGCAACTATATGAGCTAGGCCAAGATGCTATTCTGCAAGATGCTGCAAGCTCTTTGTTTAAGTTCACCTCGCCACTGACGTGCATTAATTCCATGCCGTCACTTTCCAGTAAACCTTGTTCTTGTAAAAAGGACAAAGTGGCGTACTTTTTATAATCATCTTTTGCTGCTGATACTTTTTGCGATGTGAAGTCTAAGGCGGTTGTCACTCGATTATTTTGCTCAACAGATGAATCTTTAAAATAGTGCGAAGACGAAAGCATCAAAGACGTAAGTTCTGAGTTTTCATAGCTTTTAACAGTCGACAATTCATGATATTGAATACTCGGGCTTGCATGTAACAAAGACGGGATCATGGCACCAATAATAGTTGCCGTCATATCAGATTTTTTCATTGACTAGTTCCTTTGAGAATTCAAACAAATGTGCTGAAACTGCATCGTCCGCACTCATTAACTCAGGGTAGGTAGACTCGGGAATAACCGCGATATCGTAGAGCTGTTCTACGTCACCGCTAAATATAATGTGAGAGATTATTTCGCCGTTATGCTTATTTAAAACCCAAATACCGCACTGTGTTTCGTCAGGCTGCATTTGCTTTGCTAAGGGATACGTTTGCACAGCGTCAGAGCGACGCATTTTACTTGTGCCCACTATAATCAAGTCACCAAACACAATGAGTCCTCTGGTAAACCCCGGTAAAGTACACACCACATTTTTTGTATGATTAAGAGGGTCAAAACGAATAACTTGCCCCCTACCAGAATCGCATAAATATACTGCTCCATCGTGGCACTTTGGTGAGTGCGGCGCGCAAAGGCCAGTTAAAAGGAGCTCGTTGGTTTTAACATCAATCAGTGTCCCATTTAACTCTTCTCGCCATGAGTCCTTCTCATCAGTCGTATTAAAAGTGGTCACATACCTAGGAGCACCATTTAACATAGCCATACCATTTAAATGACATTTATCATCGGGCGTCAATTCACTTATAAAAGGCGGCTTCCAACGGGCCTTAAAGCCATACTCTGGTGACAGGGTCGCCAAACACGAGAAGCTTGTATTAACAACCCATAACCCTTCATCTCCCCAAGCAATATCATGGGTATTTATCATGCCAGTAGATAATGAAGCTCGCTCTGTATAAAGCACGTCACTTTGTTTAATAGCAGCAATTTGCTCTTTCCTCATGGTCAAAAAAGCGTCGTTGTCTCTTTCTTTATCTTGGAGTTTTTTAGACATTGCAGTGAGGTCATCCAAACTGCCTTGTTGCACAGTTTCATAAGACTGAGGGCTAGCTTTAAAATCTAAAACTCGATACGCAGTGCTAATTGTTAGCCTATCCTTACTAACTGTGACTCCCATCGGACGTATAAACTTTTTTACTCCACAGTTTAATTTGCCATCTTTGCTGCGTATTAACATGACAGAATGTGCATGGTAACTAGTCACTACCAAAGAAACCCCAAGGGCTTTTAGCAGCTTTGGAAAGTTTTCACTGTACTTACTTGAAAAGTCGATGGGCAAGCTTTCTGATACTTCAGCCGAGTCTAATTTTTTATACCCTTGCAAATCTTTACTCCTTGATAAATGCAAATTGAATCTAAAAAAGTCTTATTACTTTTAAGCTTTTAACTTTTTGTGTATTTGTGCTTTTGTTAAGCCACAACTTAACAGTCGAGCAAGCTCACCCGACACCATAGCCGCAGCAGAAGAAGTACCGAGCGCTTTTAAGGTGCCTTTTTTGTGGCTCAAAATAACCTTTCCTGGCGCGTAGATATCTACACATTGGCCATAGTTTGAAAACCCTGAAATCGTCCCCTCAGTAGTATGTGCACCTACAATAGTGACCCCTTGAATTTTTGCCAGATGATTAAACTCACATGCCGGCTGGCCTTTATTTCCTGCCGACACCACCACAAAATCGACCCCACCATTTACTAAGCCATGATCAATCACTTTAGAAAGAAAGTCTGACAAAAAAGGTAAAGTCCAACTGGTGTTGATGATGTGCGCGTTCATCTTTTGAGAAATACTAAATGCTAATATCATGGCTGAAGTGAGCGTACTAGATTGCTGCAGTGCGATATATTGAGCTGTAACCGGCGATTGACCATCCGATAATTGTTGAGCAATTGTTGCTGTAACCATACTGGCGTGGCCATTTTGCTGAAACATTTTGGAGGTGGCTCTTTTATCCGCATCGTACGCGAGTATGAAGTCCAAGTCAGAAAGTAAGGGATGCTCAAAATTGAAGCCATCATCAATTATGGCAATACGCTTAGATGTAGGCGATGAGCAAGATGATAGGGGTAAATCTTTTAATGTAATCGCATCAAGCTTAAATGGTTGTTCTTGTATTTGTTTACTGAAGCTTGATTCTTTAACAATGGCAAAATCAGGTTGAACCTGAACAACATTTAATTCGTTCTTTAACGAATTAAATACTTGAATAAATAGCTCTGCTTTTGCAGTTAATAAGACTATTTGAGTGTGCTCTAATTCAGCAAGTATCTGAATTTTACTGACACCTTGAGTCTCATTTAACTGGCTAAAATAATACTTTTTTGTCTCAACGATAATGCGTTTATTTAAAAATAACTCTATCCCCACATTACTTTGATAAATCCCTTCTCTGTCAGTCTCATAAAGCTTGACCAATCCAGATTGGTTATAAAAAGACAAAAAGGGCTCGTCAACCACAGTAGCAAAGTCGCTGCTAACAACGGCATTGCTACATAGGAATAATAAACAAACACTTAACCACTTAATGAGGGGCATATTTTTAACTTCTTGGAGGAAATATGCCATCTATACAAATACAGAATTGTATAGCTAGATATGGCTGTCTATTTTCGTGTGCTTGATTTTGTCCACTGTTTAATACCGCTTGTGGGTTAAGGGTAATGTTTGACCCTCCCGAATCATCTGATGAATAAACTCGGGCTAAACCCCCTGTTGTTGCTCTTGCCGCAGAGAGTAAACCTGTACCGTTCGATCTATCAACCAAACCTGCTTTAATCGTTTTACCAGCGTATAACTCGTGAGTGTGAGAAGGTAATTGGCTCTCCATCAGTACAACATCAGGTAATCCAACTTTGTCACCTAAATCCCCCGGAGACAACCCCGGTGCTTGACCAAACATGGTTGGACTTCTACCTTGTAAATCCGGCATTTGCATGTTGGTTTGACCATTGCCGCCGTAGGTAGTACCTATAACCGCAAACAATGCCTGATTTTGTGAGATATCAACAAATTGCCCAACACAGAACGTATAGCCCACTGGCGCGAAGGTGTAAGGCAACATATCAACCTGACCAATAAATGGATCCATCTTATTACTCCTTTAATTACGAGACGGGTATATACCGTTCATGCAAATTATAAAACCAAGATACAACATGGGCATTCTATTTTCGTGCGGCTTGTCACCACCTGTTGTACTTATGGTTTGGCTGCTAAAAGAAGTTGTTTTTAACCCTGCCGTTGAGTCTGGTAAAAAGTGTAATTCACTACCAATGAAAGACTGCCCATCAACTGGTGCTTGTAATTCTGACGCAGCACTGGCTACTTGAACTGTGTGATTGTGAGCAGGTAACTGTGAGGTTGACAACACAACTTGCTCCACACCAAAGCTTTGCCCTAATACCCAATTTGTCAAGCCTGGCCCCTGCCCATCACCTACAGGGATTCGCCCTCGCATATCAGGAAGACCGTAAGTAGTTCGACCATCACCCCCGTACCTAGTGTCCAATAAACTGAATAAAGATGCATTATCAGTTATTGCTTGTAGCTGGCCTGCACAGTATGACCAGTGGTTAGGTGAAAACACGCCTGCAAACATGCGAATTTCACCCAAATATGCATCACTCATATTTTGCTCCTTTGCTTAATTTCTAGGCGGATATGTACCATTCAGCGCAATAATAAAACCAATAACCATGCTCGGTTGAAGGTTAGTGTGTGGCGAATTCGACCCCACAGTACCCATGCTTTGAGACGATAAAGTATCCAGCCCACCAGAGTTGTTTGCATAAAACTTCTTAACCCCATTTGGAAAAGTTGTATTAGCTGTAGATATTGTGTAACGCGTTGAAGGATTTGCGTTACTAAAGGGTAAAAAGCTATCACCTTCTGCTGAGCTAACTTGAAAGTCATGATTGTGCCCTGTTTGCGCATTTGTCAGAGTAACCTCTTCAAAGCCACTTTTTTGCCCTTGCTTCATAATGCCATACTTGCCTTGATAAACAGGCGCTCGCCCGCGCATATCTGGTAAGCCAAAGTTCGTTCGAGCATTACCACCAAACGTATCTCCGAGTAATGAAAATAACGCGGGGTTGTCGTGGATATTAATCAATGCGCCATTACATGATGCCCAATGAACAGGTGGAAAATTAAAGGCAACCATCTGCATCATGCCCAAATACGGATTAACCATAAAAACCACTCCTTACTTTTAAATTGGGTTTAACCCACTGTTTAACTACGCTTACGCGAAATAACAATCTGATATTTATCAACGTCATAAATGCTCATAAACATCGGATATTCACCAAACGCACTATGCTTAAATAAATAGTTATCTTGAGGAAGTTGGTTATTCGGATCACCATGAAGGGAAATACTGAATGAAGAAAACTCCTCAGTATTTATTTTACCGGTCTCTACATTAGCTATTTCAAGCTCACCAACCTGTTGTTCATTTTGCACTGAAAATACGTTTACTGTTTCACCCACTAACGAGTGCATCAAATCATGCGTTACTATTTCCATTTCTTGCTACTCTTTATATTTTTATTTAAGAAAAAGCCCGTCCCATTAACGAACGCGATTAAACGCCTACAATTTGCTTCATCGCAGGGGGATACCAAATCATGAGCTCGTATGGTGACTGAACTTCAGAAACTTGAAATCCCAACTCTAAATACAAGCGTTTCACAACCAAGTTGTGGCTTAAGACAGAAAGCGTTAAAGGGACTGCTGATTGAGCAGCACAATGCTGAAAAGACTGGATAATTGCTCGGCCAAAGCCGTGACCTCGAGCTGCGATTAAAAAGCCTATGTCAATTAAGCGAATCTCATTATGACCAAAATCAAGGGTGGCCTTCCCTATCGGTTCTCCATTTTTTTCAATAATGAAATACATTGCGTTAGGATACTGAGCACCATAGCCTTGTGTTTGGGCTTTCAGCTGCATGTCGACTATTGATTCAATAAAGTCCTGTTCACCCTCTATACATTGCAGATCTTGCCTTACTTCTCTGTGCAGTTTTTCTATAAAAGGTGTATCACTTGGCTTTGAGGGGCGAATATGCAGCCCTTGCGGAATTGTAAATTGCACCATGATCCTTATCCTGTAACGTGCGTTAAATTGGTATAATTAATGTCTATATTTCTTTGCTTGTTTTTAATCAAACATGCTAACCATTCATTAACATCACAATCGATTACTAAATTTACTCTGCTTTTGTTGCTATTGTTTGTCACTCGATGAGTCAGATGGGTATTGATGTACCAAAGCTCTCCTGAGTTCATAGGAACACATTGCTCTTCAACATAAAAACCGACGTCATCACCATGAGACAAAGGGACATGTAATCTCGCTTCACCGTACTCAATCGAAACATGGTTATCAGAATGCGGTAAAATTTGGCTTTGAGGTTTTAACCTCATCAAGCGCGCAGATCTTACTGGGCACTGGAGTAAATTAATAAACGCCTTCATACACGTCAAACGCTCTAAAATCGGTAAATTCATCCAAGATGTTTGCGGCCCTTCTAAAGAAAAGCACTGCAAAATAGGATGGCATTCTAAATGCTCATGCCGAGCCCTTAATGCAACCACATCCCACTCCCCCTGATAACACGTTTTGTTTACATGGGTATGCCAGTCAAGTTGCTCTAACTTGTTAAGCTCATCAAGTGCTTGCTGTGCATCTAAGGTTTTGTCTAATTTAGCAAAACCAATGACCCCATTTATCATGCGTTGCATTTTTTTACCCAATTGGCTGGCCACTGGGTGCAAAAAACCACTCTCTGTCTTTAAACTGTCCGCCAACAACCTTTATTTCGCTCTGTCCATCCAATTGATGCAAGGTTGGTTTTGAAAGCAACGACTTAGCGCTATAGCTATAGAGCAAAGTCCCTGAGTTATCGAATACTTTTATTGAATTAGACTGGCTACAAAGAACATGTACACGCCCAGAATCATCTAGGGTAATTGATTTAATACCGTTTAATTGTTCAAAGTGATTGAGACCTTGGCTTCCCACATCACCATAATGGCCGCCATCAAAGCCTATCACCTTAATCGTGCCTGGGCCGGTCACTAAGAATACCAACTGATTATCTTCATCAACGGCAAAGTCTTTGATTAAGCCATATTTTAGATTTAGTGGAATACTGCCAAGCACTTGTCCAACTTGGTCATATATGTAAATTTCGTCTGTGTGTTCAAAAAGTACAAATAGTCCATTTGGATAATATCTGGCTGCTAAGGGGTTGAGTTCAAAAGTGACATCTTGCCCTGATGGTGATGTCATGGTCATTTCAGGAAAGCTAATCGATAAATCTTTAAGGGCTTGTTGACTTATCCGTCGAGTCAATTTTGACGTATTTAGTTCAGCATTGGCTGCCAATGCAGTTACAGAAGCTGGTGCTAAAACTAGTCCAACGACCGAAGCCGAAGTTTTTAAAAAATTGCGGCGTTGCATTACCTGTTCCTTATTCTGAAATAAATAATTTAAGCCACTATACAATTACACAAATATAAAAAATCCCTAATTACAGCTCATTACACCTTGCTAACTTTACCTAAAAAAATACACACATATGTTACACAATCACTTTTACCAATTTAGATATACAAGGTTCGACTACGCTTACAGTCCATTACACTCTATTGCACTGGTGCCTTTAGAGTTGATAACTTAATAAAGGGAAAGTCGAAAGGCTTGAGTCAAAGGAGTTCGCTCATGATCGATCACACAAGAACGATTTTAAATTTTTTAACTGAAATAGAGCTGGCCTTTGAGCTTCAGCCCATTACTGAAAAGACTTTATTACCCGGGTTAATACTCAAACATGGCGTGTTATTGATTGATAAAGACAAACTTCTTTTCCCCGGAGACATATTGCATGAAGCTGGTCATGTTGCTGTGTGCGAACCTATTTTTAGAGAGTGCTTAAAAGGCAATATATTTAAAAACGGTTTGCTGGTAGGCAGAGAAAAGCAAGCCATGTATGGAGAAGAAATGGCGGCCACAGCTTGGGCTGTCGCAGCTGCTAAGCATTTATCTATCCCACTAGATATTATTTTTCACAGTGATTCGTATCGCGGCGCCAATAATACGTTAATTAATGACTTTGAAAGTGGTAATGGGTTTGGCTTTCCACTATTAAAGGCATGGCAAATGACGTGCCCTGAAGCGGGCTACCCTAATATGGTGAAATGGATAAGGGATTTACGTTGGGTCGAGTCTCGACCAAATGAGACTCAACCAGATTAAAGTTCTAAAACCCAAGGGTTTATTTCTTAGTCTTGTTTTGGTGCCAAATCAAAATGTAAATAAGCGGCATTTGATGCTATACGCCCTCTCGGCGTGCGCTGAATAAAGCCTTGTTGAATTAAGAATGGTTCAATTACGTCTTCTATGGTTTCGCGCTCTTCACCAATCGCCGCGGCAATGTTATCTAGGCCGACTGGGCCACCAGCAAATTTTTCAATCAGGGCTAGCAAATATTTTCTATCCATATAGTCGAAGCCGCATTTATCGACATCGACCATATCGAGGGCTTGCTTGGCAATATCTTGACTGACTTTACCGTCGCCTTTTACTTGGGCAAAGTCTCTAACTCGGCGCAGTAAGCGGTTAGCAATACGTGGTGTGCCGCGTGAACGACGTGCCACTTCATCGGCACCTTCCGGGCTAATTGCTAGATCTAAATAGTATGCCGAACGAGAAATAATGGTCGCTAAATCGGCAGCTGAGTAAAACTCTAAGCGCTGCACAATACCAAAACGGTCACGCAGCGGTGAAGTTAAAGAACCAGCGCGCGTGGTGGCACCGATCAGTGTAAATGGCGGCAGGTCTAGTTTAATCGAACGTGCTGCAGGCCCCTCGCCAATCATAATATCAAGCTGATAGTCTTCCATTGCAGGATAAAGAATTTCTTCAACCTGTGGGCTCAAACGGTGAATTTCGTCAATAAACAGCACATCACCTTCTTCTAAATTGGTAAGCAATGCTGCTAAGTCACCGGCTTTTTCGAGTACAGGACCCGAAGTGGTCTTAATATTCACTTCAAGCTCGTTAGCAACAATATTGGCAAGCGTTGTTTTACCCAGACCTGGTGGGCCAAAAATCAGAAGATGATCGAGTGCTTCTTGACGTGAGCGCGCCGCCTCAATGAAAATCTCCATTTGCTTTTTCACATGGGGCTGACCTGTGTAGTCATCGAGTAACTTAGGTCTTATGGCTCTGTCAATTACTTCTTCATTGCCTTGAACACTGGGTTCAATCAGTCTATCAGCTTCAATCATAAGGTTTTTACATCATAGATTTAAGCGCTTCTTTGATCAGCGCTTCAGTGTTCATATCAGGTTGGCTTACCGCTTTCACCGCTTTTTGTGCTTGCGCTAATTTATAGCCTAACGCGAGTAAGGCAGCAACTGCATCATCGGTCGGATTATTGGCAACAGTCGGATCTTCTTGCGGTGCTATCACTGCATTATCGCTAAACGGGGTTAATAAATCATTGCCAAAGTCTTTTAGCCTGTCTTTCATTTCGAGCACTAAACGTTCAGCGGTTTTCTTACCCACCCCCGGAATTTTCACCAAAGTGGTCGCATCTTCGTTGTTCACACAGTGGATGAATTGCTCAGCTGACATACCCGATAAAATCGCTAAACCGAGTTTTGGACCAACACCGTTGGCTTTTATCAATTCTCGAAATAAAGCGCGCTCTTTTTTATGATTAAAGCCAAATAACAACTGGGCGTCTTCACGTACCACAAAATGCGTGTAAATCGCTGCTTGCTCGCCAACATTAGGTAACTCATAGAAACAGGTCATTGGCATTTGAACTTCGTAACCTACCCCATTTACATCAAGTAAAATCTCCGGTGGTTGTTTTTCTAATAGTATGCCGTTTAGTCTTCCAATCATGTTTATTACCTTAATCTTCGACGAACTGTTTTACTGGCGTTACCAGCTAAACGAATTAAATTTTGCTCAGAATGTGCATGACAAACGGCAATGGCTAATGCATCTGCTGCATCGGCTTGCGGTGTTCCTGGTAGCTTCAGGATACGTTTGACCATTTCTTGGACCTGCTCTTTTTTAGCGCCGCCTGTACCTACTACCGCCTGTTTTACTTGCCTAGCTGAATACTCATATACGGGTATATCTTGCATAGTAGCGGCCACAATCGCAGCGCCTCGGGCTTGCCCTAGTTTTAATGCAGAGTCTGGATTATGTGCCATAAACACTTGCTCTATGCCAAAGCTTTGCGGGTTAAATTGCTCCACCAACTGAGTGACACCTTGGAAGATCATTTTTAATCGGGTCGGAAAATCATGCTCCCCCACTTTAATACAGCCACTGCCTAAGTAGGTAAACTTACTTCCTTGATGATCAATCACACCGTACCCGGTAAATCTTGAACCGGGATCTATGCCTAAGATTACTGCCAAAGCACATTCTCATTTATTTTTTTGGCATAATGCCAAAATACTGTATGAATTACCAGTTATTCGTTATCTCTTTGCAACACTGGCAAAGTCACGGTTGCGATTGCACCTTGATCAAGATGATTCTCTAATTGTAATTGCCCGTCATGGTTAAGCATTATCTGTCGACTTAATGCTAAGCCTAAGCCAGTGCCTTGCTGCTTGGTGGTATAAAAAGGCACAAATAAGTTATCAAAATTAGCGATCCCCTGCCCAAAATCTCGGATGCTAATTTTCAACATGTCATCGCTTGCCTCAAGGTTTAGTTCAATGCCTTGTTGGTTATTTGCTGTATTGGCTTCAATGGCATTTTTTATCAGATTGATAAGCACTTGCTGAAGCTGTTTTTTATCAACATTCAGCACTAACTGTGAGGCAGGTTTTGGCCAATTTTCGCTATAAGTAAATTCACAATCAAACAAAGGCAAGATCGGATCAAATAAACTTTGTACTGTGGTAGCTGATTTACTCGGCTTTGGTAATTGAGCCAATTCACGGTAACTGGTAATAAAGGCCTGCAAAGAGCTTGCCCGCTCGGAAATTATTTCAAGTCCTTGCTGGAACTGAGATTGTTTAGGAAATTCACATTGTTGAATTTTCTTATTAAGACTACGGCTGATTGTCGCAATTGGCGTGAGTGAATTATTAAGTTCGTGACTTAATACGCGTAATAGATCTTGCCAAGCTTGCTGCTTACGTTCATCTAGTATTTGCTCAGCTTTTATTAAAAGCAACAGCGTCTGTGGGTTGCCAGCGCTTAAATACTTATCTTTAAATGCAAAATACTCACCTTGTAACTGTGTCGTGTTTAACGTGACTACCGCTGAGTTTTTCTCAGTGAGTGATTTCATCCAATTGAAATCTTGAAGTGAACAAGCTTCTAACTCTTGACCTAAAAATAGCTGGGTATGCGCGGCATGATTTGCCATCACAATACTTTGATCAATGTCGTAAGCAAAGCACATCGCTTGAACCTGATCTAAAATTTTATCGATCAGGACCTGTTTTTCAGATACTTGCCGACTCTTGGTTTGTAAGTTATCTGCGAGCGTGTTGATTAGTTTCAGTAACGGTGCGATGGCGGCATCTTGCTGTAAATTTCCACGCATTGTGTAATCTTCTTCAATCAAAGCCGCCAATAAGTTACTAATAAGCTGTTGTTGTTTGTCTATGTTATTTCGTGTGGCATACACCACATAAAATAACCCTAACATGGCAATGATGCTGAAAAACGCCAGCAAATAGGTGTTTATCCCGGCGTAAAATAAACTAAAAAACGACACTAAAATCATAGGGATCGACAAACCCAATAATAACCGAGTCTGTTGCTGTTTATGATCAACCGCTTTCGTTTTTAAGCGCTTAAAAAATTGCATGTTATTGCGCTTCGTATTTAGCTAAACGACGGTAATAGCCACTGCGACTAAGACCCAAAGATTTGGCTGTTTCGGTGACATTCCCTGCAAAGTGTTTAAGTCTTTGTTCCATTGCCTGAAACTCTATTTCATCTAAAGTTAAATTAGGTTGAGTGATTATGTTTTCTTCTGGCTCCGATGTTGGGGAATTTTGCTGGGCATCATTACCTGTTACGCTGAGATTCAAGCTTTCAGCTGTGATACTTCTGTCACTTAAAAACAGTGCACGCTCTATACAATGGCTTAACTCTCTTAAATTACCCGGCCAGTGATATGCAAGTAATGCAGCTTTAGCACACTCAGATAAACAAACATCGGTTTTACCATAATGCTTACTGTGTTTCGCAACAAAGTAATTAGCCAATGGCACTATGTCATCTTTGCGCGCTTTCAACGCTGGCATATGCAAGGTAACCGTATTTAAGCGATAAAATAAATCTTGTCGAAATGACCCAGCTTGAATAGCAGACTCAAGATCTGTATTGGTCGCAGAAACTAATCTTACATCAGCACATTGGGTTTTGCTTGAACCCACAGGTTCAAATTGCTTTTCTTCGAGAACGCGCAGCAATTTTGCCTGCTGGGCAAGCGGAATATTGCCTATTTCATCTAAAAATAATGTGCCCTGCTGCGCCATTTGAAAGCGCCCTGCACGGTTTTGTTTGGCATCTGTAAACGCGCCCTTTACGTGACCAAATAGCTCGCTTTCAAATAAACTTTCTACAATCGCGCCCATATTTGCACTAACAAAGGGCCCTGAAGCACGCTGTGAAAACTGATGAATTTTGCTTGCAAGTAAACTTTTCCCCGTGCCGTTTTCACCTGTGATCAAAATGTTCATATCACTTTTTGCTAAGCTCTGTGCTTGTTTTAGCAATTGCTGCATCACTGCTGATTCTGCAATGAGATCATCATGTTGAAGATATAGGTCTTGTATTAATTGGCTGTTCTCGTCTTTTGCGAGTTCAAGTTGTTGCTCTCTTTCAGCCAGTTTAATTTGGGTTTGAATGGTATTGATGAGTGCTTCATCTTGCCATGGTTTTTGCACGAAGTCTTTTGCACCAGCCTTCAATGCAGCAACCGCAATATCTATGGTTGCCCAACCAGTCATGGCAATAATCGGCGGCAGTTTATCGGTCAACAATTCATTCATTTGCTGAATAAATTCAGTACCTTCATTGCCTGAGGTAGTATCCCGATGGAAGTTCATATCCAGCATGACAAGATCAAAGTTATGTTGTGTTAATTGGGTTTTAGCGGCTTCAATAGATGTTACCCCTTGCACATCAAAACCATGATCATCGAGTAAAAACTGTAAGCTGGCGATGATATTAATATCATCGTCAGCCACTAAAATATTTGCCATTCTTTTTGTTATTCCTTACCCATAGCGAAGCACTTGGCTTGGCTCCAATACTACCGCATTTCTAGTCGGGAAATAAATGGCTAGTAACACTGCACTGGCCACCAAGACTGTTACAACGCATGCGAGCATAGGATATATATAAGCTGGCACGAGCTGTTCCGTAAAATTATGAAACAGATAAGCAATCAAGACAAAAAATAACAAGGCTAAACCACTTCCTAATACCAACAATTTGCTGCCTTGCTTTACGAACAGACTGACTATCGCTCTATCAGTCGCACCAACAGCACGGCGAATACCAATTTCATTGTAACGTTGATAAACGGTACCCGCACTTAAGCCATAAATACCTGTTAATGCTAAAAACAATGCAAAGAAAGCACATCCAAAAGTAATAAAGAACGCTGTTTTAGCCATTTTGTGCAGCATGCCAAAGTCATCTTCTTTCGATCTGAAATAGCCTGGATCTGACGCATGATCTAAACGGTAAAATACATGATAGAAATCGGTCTGTGCTTGTTGGCTATCTCCAAAGTGTTTTAATGTCACTCTTAAAGGCCCAACTTCACCCTGTAACGCCGATGTATAAATTTCGTCTTCTTTATCGAGTGCAGCGAATAGAGACGATACATTCATTCTGTTTGTCACAACTCCAACAATTGTGTGCGTCTCTTTACCTGATTTAAGTTCAACGTCTATTTGCTCTCCAATTGGGCTGGCATTCGGCCAGTACCGTTTTGCCATTGAATCTGAGATCACAGCCGTTCGCATGGCATTGCGATGATCTTGCTCTTCAAGGTGACGACCTTCTAGCAAATACGGACCGTAGCTTTGTGTGTTTCCAATCAGCTCAATTACATCTACTTGTGGTTTATCCTGATCTCTTTCAATGATTTGACCTTCTGGGTAGACAGGTTTCTTCCCCAAATAAGCACTGAGAGACACATCACTAATACTATCTTGTTGTTCAAGTTCAGCTTTTAGTAATTGATAATAAGTAAGTTTTTGTTCTGCAGAGGTATAGCGGTTTTCATCTAACGTTAAATTCACATCTAGACTATTCTTGAAGTCGACGCCCATATCCATATTAATAATAGTTTGGGATAAAAACGCAGATAACCCGCCAATAAGCATTAGGGTAGAAATTAAAAATATTTGTGCGGTCAATAATACTTTAGAAAGTCGACCCGCTTTTTTACCTTGAGCTCCTCTTGTACCATCTCGTAGAGTGGCATTCATATCTTGTGTTGCTGCTTTACACGCAGGTAAGAAACAAGCAAAGAAAAGCGTCACTATTGCAAACACTAAGGCTGCGAATAAGGTGTCAGTATCCATTCCCCAATGCCACCAGAATGCAAGGTTATCAGCCATATGACTTTGTAAAACGATTTCTGTATAACTCAGGGCAGCTCCTGCTAATAAAACCGCTAACACAGAACCAAGAATGGTTAAAATGCTCCCCTCCCACATTAACTGAGAAATTAAACGCTTTGTGGGGGCACCTAACGCAGCACGGATCGCCGTCTCTTTATTTTTCTCTAACGCTCTAGCAAGCAATAAGTTACCAACATTGATACAAGCGAGTAATAATATGCATAGTGCAACACCATTGATAAAGGTAAAAACAATACCACCCGCACCATTTACTTGTGCACTCGGAAACGATGTAATCGCAACTGTTCTTGGCTCATAGTCACGGCCCAGTGCTTGCTGCTTCTGAGCATAAAACCCTTTTAACAAGCTAGATAATTCAGTTTCGGCTTGCTCAACAGACGTGCCTTTATTTAAACGACCATAGGCACTAAGCCACTCATCGTTGCTCATTTGTGGCTGTCTATATTGCAAAGATAAAGGCTGCCAAGCTCTACCTGCGACTGGAAACGCAAAACCTTCAGGCATAACGCCTATAACCGTCGTTAATTGATTATTAAGATTTATAATTTGACCAACTATATCTTGCTGACCATTAAAAGTGCTCTGCCAAATAACATAACTTAACACCACCACAGGTTCTGCACCGGCTTGGTAGTCTTCAGCTTGTAGTGTACGTCCCATTAATGGTTGAACTTTTGCAAACTCAAAGAAGTTACTGTCTACTTTTTCTAAACTAAGTCGTTTAGATGTTTGTTCAAATAATATATGCCCAAATGTTGATACATAACGACCTATCTGCGCGAAACTGGTTTGTGATTCGATTAGATTCGCGGTTTCCCAAGCCGGCATAGGATCTAGGTCTGCATCTTCTTGTGATTGAGAAGATATATGTAAAATGGTATCGCCTTCGGGTAAAGGTAAATCTTTGTATAGCACTGAATTCAAGAATGAAAAACTATACAAGCTGACAAATAGCCCGCCAATAAGCACCAGCAGCGTCAAGGCTGAGAATTTAGGCGACTGAAGTAATTGTCTGAGTGCATACTTAATATCAAGCCACATACTGTGCTCCTTACGCTGGTACTTTTTCGACGGAATGAAGCATGACATCATTGACTAATGTGCCATCAAGAATACTAACTTGTCGCTGCGCCATCTGAGCACTGCGAGGGTCATGCGTCACCATGCAAATCGTGCTGCCATCTCGATGTAACTGGTCAAATAACGCCATCACTTTTTCTGCATTTTGACTGTCTAAGTTACCTGTTGGCTCATCGGCAAAGATAATTTTAGGATCGTTCACCAAAGCTCTTGCAACGGCCACTCTTTGCTGTTGACCACCAGACAGCTGAGAAGGAAAGTGATTCGCACGATGTTGCATACCAACACGTTCCAATACTTCATCCACCTTAGTTTGCATCAAGCTCTTAGAGACATCATTTTGGTAAGTCAGCGGCAACATGATGTTTTCACTGATTGTGAGACTAGAAATTAAATTAAAAGACTGAAAAACAAAGCCGATGTCATAACAACGGATCTTAGCCCGTTTATCTCGACTAAAACCCGTGACATCCTGACCATTAAATAAATATTGTCCGCTAGTTGCGGTGTCTAGTAAGCCTAAAATAGACAACAAGGTAGTTTTACCGCAGCCAGAAGGGCCAGATAGGGAAACATACTCACCTTGTGCTATTTCAAGATTAATATTACTTAACGCATGGGTTTCAATGTCTTCAGTTAAAAATGATTTATTGATGTTACTTAAACTTAATAATGACATGAGAGATCCTTTTTAAACCTATTGATATTATTGTATTTTGACACTGCTATGAGATGCCCATGCGCTGGTGTCAGAGATAATAATTTGATCGCCTGGGTTAAGACCAGAGAGAATTTGAATATATTTGGCAGTACTGGTGCCAAGTTTGACTTCATGTTTTTGTGCAAACGCACCGTCACTGGTCGTTTTGAACAGATCTACCGTACGATTTTTTGGTGCAAATGCAGGGCGTTTTACATAAAGCGTGTTTTTGATGTTTGTCACTTCAATGTAACCATCAATATTGAGATCTGAGCGCGCTTCCTTAGGCAGTTCAGAGATAATTCCCACCTCCACTGCCACTAGACCATTTTCAGATAGCGGTGAAATACGCTGCACTTCACCAGAGAGTTTATTAAAGCGGGTATCAATGGTAACGGGTTGACCCATCACAACGTCTTTGACTTGTATTTCTTGAATGTTTATCTCAGCAAATAGTGAAGCTGGATCTATCACTAAGGCTGCATTTTCACCGCTATTAAGTTGCTGACCAAGTTCAATCGGCAGCTTTTGAACTATGCCAGAGATACCCGCTGTGATCGTTAAGCCACTTACCTGCTGCTGTGCTTTTCTGAGGTTATTTTCAACCTGCTCAAGACGTGCTTGTCTTGCTAATTCGCTAGCTTGATAGTTTTGTTGCATTTTATCAGCACGTTTTATTTGTGCCTGCCAGCGAGCATACTGTTGCTTAACAGCAAGTTGAGTGCGTTTAAAATCTAATGCAGACAATGAGCCTTTGCCTTGATCTAGTAACGATTGCTCTGCATCAAGTTTTAGTTTTGAGCTTTTGTAATTAAACTCAGCTTCCATAACGGCATTTTCAAGATCAAGTTGTTGAGCTTGTTGTGCAACAGCAGCGGCATTATTTTCAGCCTTAATGGCTTTAAGTTCCCATTGAATTTTCTCTAGTTCACTCAGCAGTTCGACATTTTCTAACTCCGCAATTTTCTGACCTTGCACTACACTGTCTCCAGGCTTTACAAGTAACTGTTGAACTCTGCCTCTAGATTGCGCTGCACTCCATTGCAGTGATTTTGGCTTTAAAACCCCAGAGCCCCTAACTTCAATTTTGAAGTCTCCGTGCTGTACGTTAGCCATTTGTAATTTATCTCGTGCGACAAAATAAGAAGCATCGCCTAAAAACTGCTTTGAAAGGTAAATGGCTAGGGCGATCAAAGATATAACTGGTAAGTACCAATATCGCTTAATTGCAGGTTTTGGTTGTGAGGTTCTCTTCGTATCCATAGCTGACTCCAATAGTTGAACTGGGTAACTTAAATCAACTATCGAGCCAAGATTTAATTTATTGTTATTTAATGATTTTTATATTTTTCAGGTTGGAGATAATACTATATTGTGTCGAAACTGAAACAGCTTAAAAAATAAAAGTGTCTCAATTTTGAGACACTTTTATATCATTTAAGCTGTGACTTCTTGGTGATCATGAATAATTTCGAAGATTTCTTTAAATGAATGCGCTGTCTGAAGAATATTAACTGGAATATGTAACGCCCTAGCAATATCACTGGCTGAGATCATTCCTCTTAAGTTACCTTTTTCATCAACCAATAAAATGTGTTGATGACCTAACCCTCTAAGCGTTTCGAGTACATCGCCTATTTTAGAGTTTTCTACCATTGAGTAAGGCATCGCACGCAGATCTGATTTTTTTGTCATTAAATCTTCAACAGTCAGATCATTGCGAGACTGGTTACGTTTCTGCGCCACAGTCAGCACTTTTCTACCCGTTAAATCACGAGAATTAATGACTCCTAAAAAAGTATCGTCATGGTCTATTACTAACTTAGACCTAACATGACCATTTACCATCATGAATAAGGCATGATCAACATCTACGTCTTTTAAAATAACTTGCGGCGTTCGTCGGGTAAAATCGGTCACTATCTTAAGGGCACTACTCTTAAGATCTAGTTTTTCAGAGTCGAAATGATCGCAGAATTGATACACTCCTTTTAACTCAACTGTGTCTATTTTTAAACTCACCCATTTGTTACTTCTACACACCAAGTTTATTTCGATTATGTAAATAAAAATATGGCTCAGGAAATCTAATTACGCAAGAAGTGTAACCTAGTGTAATCGCTTCTTTTCTGAAAAAAGCATAGACTCAATATTGGTTACTATAATTTGAACTTTTCTCTAAAAATTAATGAGTTCAATATGTATACTGACAAGCTAAATAATATTGCGCTGATAAACTAGAATTTTATATCAGCAGATTGTTTCACGGATATTATTATTCTAGTTAAATTTAGAAAAGGAAGCATTTATGGCTTATCTCATTGATGAACAAAAGCTTGAAAAGGTTTATTTGAAAAGTTACCACACCGTTGGGCGCTTCAAATATAACGTTGATACGCTAATAAATATGCCTGAAATTTCTCGCCACCATGCCATTATTGAACATAATCAAGGGAATTGGCTGATCAGAGATGTGAGTACCAATGGTATTTGGATCAACGAAAAGAAAATATGTAAAAATTTACCATATCAATTATGCCTAAACGATAAAATTGACTTTGCGGGCCCGGGAAGAAACTCTTTTGTAGTCGGCGATTTAAGTACTGATTGTCAATTTTTAGTTTCTCAGTCTAATACCAATAAGGTCATCGAAATTAAAGATCAACTGCTGCTTCCTAATGAACAAGAAGCCACGCATATTGCTTATTTTGATGGCATGTTGAATTACTGGTTTTTAGAAGACCTATTCACAAATGATAGACAAGTTTTGATTGATGGAGGGCTGATCAGCATTTTTAATGATCAGTGGCAATTTTATTGCTCTAGCCCGTCGACTATGACTAAACAAATTAAAAGTGAAGTGGCGCAAAATATTCAATATGCATTATCTTTCGCAGTAAGTTTAGATGAAGAAAATACACAACTTACACTTAATGTAGCTGGTGAAACAGTTGACTTAGGTACTCGCTCACATCATTACCTTCTTTTACTCCTTGCTAGAACTCGTATTCTCGACAAACAAGCTGGGTTAGAGCCAGAGTTACAAGGGTGGATGTATCGAGAAGAGTTAACTAAAGCATTAGGTATTCAAATGAATAATATGAATATCATGTTGCACAGAGCAAGAAAACAATTAGCTGATGCGTGTTTAGATATATGTCCTGAATTTGCTTACATGCTTGAATCAGAAAATGGTAAAGTCAGAATTAACTGTAATGACATTACCATTGTTAAAGGCAGTAAACTTGAGACCCGCATTTCTATCTAGAGCAAGTCTCACAGTTTCATCAAATTGCTAATTTCTGTAGGGGCCTGCATGTTCAATTATGCGGGCTTCTAAGCTTTTAAGTAGGCCAAGTTTAAATAGTAACTCGACCACAACGAATAATGGCCCAACTAATAAACCTATTAAATCATCAACAAATGCTGGCTTTTTGCCTTCATAATAGTGACCGATAAATTGAATTATCCAACCAATAACGAATAGCCCCACAAATAACCCATAGAAACTCGCCGTTTGCGCGTTCATGCTTTCAAAAATACTGTCTACCCCCCAAAGCCCTAATAAATATAAGCCACTCATGAGTAGCCCTAATCTAATATCTAAAGCTAAGTAAAACAGCATGGCGAGTATCGCAATAATCAATGCTGGGGTGATCAGAAGACCGTTGACTGACGTTAAAGGAAAATACAATAGGCCTATTACCGCAAATACAATCAGCGGCACGCCCAAAAAATGGGTTAAAATATTGCGCTCATCGCGATGGTAGAGCGCATATTTGATTAAGTGTTGGTCTAATTTTTTCATTTTAGTTCTACTTATAAATAGAGTTATAACACTAAATTAAAACCACACTTTTCGCCTCATTGTCAATTTATACCAATCCTTTTAATTAAGCTACCTATTTTGAGGCAAGGAAAACTTGTCGGTAACTAGGCGGAAATTTTGCTATTTAGTTGTTCTCGGCAATTGCTCCTGCATTGCTCTACCTTCTGCATCCATGCAGTCGTAAATAAGAAGTTTCTAACAAAGTTAGCGTCAGTTTTAGTCCCTCAAAATGATTGAGTATTATTGAGGGTTGGTATTAAAGGGCTAACTTGTCTGCAATCTCTGCCTTAAGCCTGAACAACGTTGTAACTGTCTAGACAATGAAAGAGTTAAAACCGACATTTGTGCCACCAGCTCAAATTTTTGTTTTGCTCGGGTGATCCCGGTGTAAACCAACTGTCTGTTAATACCTGAATGTGCCCTTTGCATTGGCGGCAACAACATGGCGGTATGCGCAAACTCAGAGCCCTGAGATTTGTGTATGGTCATAGCATAGACTTTCTCGTGCCTAGGTAACCTATTCGGATAGAAATCTCGAACATGACCTTGCTCATCAACAAACACGGCTTTTAAACTCGCCGATGCAGAACTATTTGATTGATAATTCACTAAAACCCCAATATCACCATTAAATAAATTAAGCTGATAGTCGTTTTGGGTGATCATAATTGGCAAGCCCGCATATTGGCGCTGGGTTAAATCAATTAAACCACTTTGATGCAGCCTCTGCTCAATACGTTGGTTCAGTGCATTTACTCCATAAGGGCCTTCTTTCACCGCTGCAAGTAACTGGTACTGGCTAAAAGCATGATGCACTGCTTGCACATCTTCGGCATTCAAAATTGTTTTACTTTGAATGAGGCGTAAGTAGTTTTGGTAATGCCCTGCCGCTCTTTCGATTAACGCATGATAGGCATCATTACTGAAGTCATACAATTCTAAATCTTCAAAGCCATGCTGAATTGTCTGCTGTAAATGCCTCTGATCGTTATTGTTCACCGCTTGTGCCAATTGACCAATACCACTTTGGGCATTAAATCTATGGCTCTGCTGTAAAAATGCGATATTGTCGCAAAGCAAAAAATGACTCGGTTTTTCGTATAATTTTGTCGCATTATTAAAACAAATTTGCTTGAGTGCATTTACACAGTTTTGTGAGTAATGGGGCTGCTCGCCCAACTTTAGATGCTCACATAAGTCCCCTAGCACATTACCTGTATCGACTGAGGCCAGTTGGTCTTTGTCACCAAGTAAGACTAAACGAGCATGAGATGGTAACGCTTTGACTAATTTAGTTAACAAGGGTAAATCTATCATCGACGCTTCATCGACAATAAGTAGGTCTAAGTGCAGCGGGTTGTGCTCGTTATGCCTAAAGTGATGAGTATGCGGCACAACTCCCAGTAAGCGATGTATGGTTTGCGCTTGCTCAGGCAACAAATCAAACAACCCGCCATCTATCATGCCGCTTTCGATTAACTTTTTCTTCGCACCTATCATAGACTCTGTTAAGCGCGCTGCGGCTTTACCGGTTGGCGCTACCAGTTTAATACTCAGTGGTGCACTGCGATACAGCGACTGTAAAATTGCCAACAACTTAGTAACAGTGGTGGTTTTACCTGTACCCGGGCCCCCGGTGATCACACAAAAGCGATTTAATGCAGCCATCGCACACGCCACTTTTTGCCAATCAATGTCATCTTGATCATCAAAGAAGTGATTGAGTAATTCAGTGAGTGTGTCCAGGTTCAAGGTCACTTTATTGTTGTTCAACGCTTGGAAAGCTTCAGCAAGGCTTGCTTCGTAGTCAAAGTAACGGGCTAAATATAAGTTATTATTCAATAACCTCATTGGTTTATCGTCACCCACAGCTGCGTGTGACGCTAACGCTTTTATCGCAGCTTGTTTGTCATCAGACCAAGGCGCGGTTAACACATTTTCGCCTTGTAATTTTACTGGTAGCGAAAATGGGTTTTGCCAGTCAATCTGCTCTAACTCCAAGCAGCTGTGTTGCTGTCTTTGCGCTCTCAGTAATAACAAGATTAGATAAAATGCGTCATCAATTTTGGACCCATTGAGTAATGTCGCCAGCGCGATATCGCTGTGCAGCAGTTTTTCTTGCTCGATTAAAAGCCCGATAAAGCTTTGATGTTCAAAAGGAGCAGTGAATGCAGGTTGAGCAAATAAGTCGGTTTGTTCCATTATGCTGCTCCTTGTAAAAATAAGGCATCTAACTGTTCGAGTTCACTGAGTGATAGTTGTTTAAAGAACACCCCTTCTCCGTCGCCCATGGCGCGTAAGAAAACATAATAGACGCCACCTAAATGTTGTTCTGGCTCATAGTTAGGTAAGCGTGCTTTAAGTAAGCGATGAAGTGCCACGGTATAAATCATATATTGCAGATGATATTGATGCGCGTTCATAGCTTGCACTAGGTTATCGCTGGCATAGTCGCTCGGTGCATCGCCTAAATAGTTGGATTTGTAATCAAGAATATAATACTTGCCCTGATGCTCGAAGATTAAATCTATAAAGCCTTTGAGTAGCCCTTTGACATTATCAAATTTAAGGTTACTCGGATGCTGGGTGATGTTTGTGACAATATTATTCAGCGTCACTTGGTCTAATGGTGCGAGAGGTAAATTAAACTCCATCTCCACTAAACGCTGTGCAGGCGTTATGTCTTTTAGCGCTAAATTATTATTAAGTTTGCATGCCAGACACGCTGATACCCATTGTTTGACCGGTGCTTGCCACTTTTCTTCAAAACCAAATTTATCCAGCGTCTGTTTTACTGCTTCTTCTAGTGTCAGGTTCGGTACTTGCGGCGTTTCAGGCTCGCTAAAATCAATTAACTCAAAAATTTCGTGTAAACAGCTACCCGCTTTTGCACCTTTTGGAAAGGTGTAGGCATCTAGTGTTTCTTGGCTTTCTGCCAATGGCAGGTCAAGCAAGTGGTTTTCATCTATTGCCCCTAATGGTCTGTCATCGTGATCTTGATGATAGGTTAACTGGCTAAAGCTGGTTGCTCGCCAATCTCGTTCTATATTCGCTGACACCGCTTTTACAGCACAATCAATCGTCTGCGCTTGTTGAGCTGGTGTGTAACTTTCGCTTGGCAAAGCATTAATATCAAAATAAGCGACCTGTAAATTCGCATCACTTGTACAAAGTGCATCAAGTCGCGCGTGCCACTGTTCTGCAAAGGTCATAATATCTGGAGCAAAAAGCACATAACCTAGGGCTGTGCGAGTAATACCTGGCTTTTTGCTGCGCCCTTCTGCTAGGTTATACATACCCACATCGCAGTGATGCACAGCGCGTGTAAGGGCTACATACAAAAGACGAATATCTTCAGCTAAACGCTCTTTTTCAGCCTGTTGCATTGCGCCATCGGATTTAGATAAGTCATACATCAGTGTGTCGTCTTTATGGTAAATCGCTTCGCTCGCTTCACGATAGCCGCTGGCAAATGGTAGATACACTATTGGATATTCCAATCCTTTTGAAGCGTGCATGGTGATGATTTTAACTAGGTTCTCATCGCTTTCTAAGCGTACCTGTGCAGTATCGCTTAACGACTCGGTATACTGCTTTTCATACCAACGTAAAACCCGCTGTGTGCCTTCTAGTTCAATTTGCTTATGCTGCAAGAGCTCTGCAAGGTGACGGTAGTCCGTTAACCAACGCTCTACGTGATGGCCTTTTTGTTGCCAAAGCAAAGGGAGGTCATTCTCAACCAACAATTGCTCAAGCATGGCCATCACGCCCTTTTTGTACCACAAAGCTTTTAGCTTAGAAAACTGTAATAAATACTCCTGCCAGGTTTTATGTGTTACATGATTTTGAGCTGCTTTAAGGTTGTCTGATTCGTTCTGCAATGCAAAAATTTGCTGGTAATTCAAACCAAATAAATCACTGGCCAAAACTCCTCTTAATAGAGCTTCGTCGTATGGACCATGAAGCACCATCAAAAATTGCATCAAGGCTTGGCTAACTGGCTGCTGGAAGACACTTTCTCTGGCAAGATACACACTGTCTATGCCTTTATTGGTTAAAGCATGTTTTATCAAAGCCGCTTCATTTCTGTCTCGTACCAAAAAACAAATATCTCCTGCCGCCACAGGTAATCCCGCAATTGTGGCTGCCCCCTGCTGTGCTTGATTCAAAAGCATTGCGGTTTTACTGGCATAAAGCTCGGCCAGTGCTGGATGCGCCACGCCTTTACTGGTGACCTCAGAGGCATCTTTTAAAACGCTAAAACACAATGGTGCTGCAGGCTCATTGCTTAGCTCAAAGCCTTCGCCGGGCTTTTTGCCATTTGCAGCCACGGCTTCAAACGGAATGTCTTTGTTATAGATAAAGCTATTTTCATTTTGTTTGAAAATACTGTTAACCGCATCGACCACGCCTTTTGCAGAGCGGAAGTTAGTTGCAAGGGTATATTGATGTGAGTCTTGCACCTGCTTTTTGGCATGGATATAGGTGAAAATATCTGCGCCCCTAAACCCATAAATCGCCTGCTTTGGATCGCCGATCATGGTCAAAGTAGTCGTTTCGCGCGTGCCGTAAATCGATTGAAAAATACCGTATTGAATGGGATCCGTATCTTGGAATTCATCGATCATCGCCATTGGGAAAAGCGTGGCAATTTTCTCAGCTAATAGCTCGCCTTGTTCAGCAGTGAGTGCAGCATGCAACTGAGTAAGCAAATCATCAGGCGTTAAAACACCCTGCTTTCGTTTTTGTTTTTCTAATAAGGATGCAACTTGCTTCGACGCTTGTTGCACTATGCCCAGCGGTAACCCTTCTTGTAACTTTTGGTGCAGTGCAAACATTTCAGTAAACGATTTAAGCAAGGGATGCGACATCGGCGCTTGCCCTTTCTTGTAATACTGGCTGTCTGACAGCGTTTCTTCACTCCACAAGTTGAATGAATGCTTTGCAGAGCCAAATTCAAAATACCAATTATCCGATTGGCAGTATTCAATTAAAGCCGCAATATTCGCTACTCGCCCAGGCGCTTTGTTTTTCGCAAGGCCCGAACTATCCAATGCAGTAAAGAAGTCGCTTGCTAACAGCGCACTTTTAAATGTTTGTGCTTGTTGCTGGTATTGCGCTTTAGTGGCCAGCACATCATCTAAGTCATAACTTGGTGTTATAGTGATATTACCCTTACTCAGCAGTTTACTCACTTTACTATTCAGAGATTGCGGGTTTGGCACATGCTCTAAAATAGTCTGAGTGGTATCGGTATCGAGCGGGTAAATAAAACTGCGCCAATAGTCTTTTACTGCTTGGTCGATTAAATCTGCACTGTCGAGTACAAACGTTTGGTTAAAACCCATGTTCGATTCAAAAGCATGCTGTTTCAGCATTTTTTGGCAGAAACCATGAATGGTGTAAATCGCGGCTTCATCCATTGATTTGGCCGCAGCATCGAGTAACGTAAAAGCCTGTTTTTTGTCTTTGACGTCTTTTAACACTCGAAGAATGAGGTCGTCTTTTGATTCTTTGCCGAGTAACACATCGCGCGCTTCGACAATGCGTTTTCTTACTCGGTCTCTGATCTCAGCGGTTGCCGCATCTGTGAAGGTCACCACTAAGATTTGCTCAACGTTTAATGGCATGCTTTCTTGCTCAGGTACGGTCAAACCCAGTAAACAACGTAAATACAAACCTGTAATGGTATAAGTTTTACCCGTCCCCGCACTGGCTTCAATTAAGTTTTGCCCAACCAAAGGCATAACTGTTGGATCAAGCATTTGCATATTTTTCTTCCTTCGCAAGGTCAATCAGTTTGCCAAATAACGATTTACTTAAGCTGACAAATTCAGCTTCAAAATCAAATAGATTTTTAAAATCGAGCGCCACGTAAGGGTTTTCGCTGTCGCCCATGCCGATATATTGGCCACCGTTAAATTTATTGGCCGCTTTATTGATGTCTTCAGTGAGCGCATATTCATAACTAGATGCAACAAAGAAAGGTTGCGGACTGCTCATAAGCGAAATGTAAAAATTGACCCATTTCTGTAGCTCGGTTTTTGCCTCTTCTGCCTCTAACGACGCAAGGCTAACTTGCTCGTCTAAACCATAAACAGAAGTCGTGACCGATTGCCCCATACAATTCGCTGCACAGTGGTAAATAAACGCTCTTAGTTTATCTTTCGCTTTAATACTTGCTGGGCGATAAAAGATTTGTTGCGACGTAAAGAGATTATCGAGCCATCCTTGTAGTTTTATTGCACCGCAGTCGATATCAATTTCAACTGGCTCTGAAGGTGAGGTGAGTGTTGTTTTTATACGCTCAGCTAGGGGTGTGATCCTTTGCTGTAATTGACCAAGTTGCACTTTACCCACTTCGGCTTGTGGCAAGTCGCCTCGTTGTAAAAGTTGCTCAGGCGCTTTTTCTGAATCATTCAGAGAGTCTGTTAGTAATTCATCTAGATATTGATAGCGAGACAAAGCATCGAGTGCAAATGGCTCATCGTCGTCAATCACTTCTTCTGCATTATATAAACGCACACCCACACGTTGTTGATAAAACGCTGCTTGTGGATTTAAAACGGCTCGGATTAACTGATTGATATCTACTTCATGATCTGTTGTATCAAACAGGCTTGGCAGGCCTTCGTTAAAACTCGTGTTGTTTCCATTGCTCGAAGGCTCTTTAGTAGCCTTTGTAATCAACCAAGTGGGATTAAAGCTTTGTTGATCGCTCTCAATATAATTTAACGTAGAGAATGGCTGCAGTGTGGCTTGGTTTAATAGGTGCGTAGAAGGTTTACACGCTTTGCCTTCGATATAAAAACAACGGTCAATGTAGTCAATAAGTTCGCTGACCAAAATTGACGGAACTTGCGGCTCGTTGTTGTAGCATGAGCGCCCCACGTAACTGAGTAAGAGTTGTTTTCGCGCACTCAATAATGCTTCTAAAAATAGATACCTGTCATCGAGTTTACGTGAACGGTCACCTTTTTTACGCTGACTTTGCGATACAAGGTCAAAGCCTATCGGCTGAACACTTCGCGGATAGTCACCGTCGTTCAAGCCAAGTAGACAAACGACTTTGAACGGCACAGCACGCATTGGCATTAGTGTACAGAAGTTAACAGCGCCCACAAGAAAACGTTGCCCGACCCCTTTCTGTGCGACCCCTTGTTTGACCCAATAACTGATGATTTCGGGGCTTACCGCTTCAAGCATATCTTTATTGTCAAAGTGGGTCTGTAAAGTTTCAATTACTTTATTGAGCACTTGCAGATCCCAGCTTTGATCTGAATCTGGGTGATAAAAAGTCTTTATCAGTGATTTGAGCTGTACGGCTTTGATATCAAGTGGGTTATGTTCACTCAAGGTGTTTTTGTGACTTATTAAATCATCAATAAAGTGAATCAGTTTACTGAGCGACTCAGTGGCCATGCCCTCAACTTGATCGCTTGGGAAAATGCCTTCAAATTCTAAAGACTCATCGCTCATAGCAATGCCAAGCAATAAACGATTTAAGCCCTGTTGCCAGGTGTTAAGCTGCATTTTTGGCAGTTCATGCTCGGCCTTATGCTCTGCGTTAATACCCCAGCGTACCCCTACTTCTTCAAGCCAAAATCTGAACTGCTCAAATTCATCTTCACTACACTGATATTGTTTCGCAATTGGCTCAACAGCAAATAAATCTAAGATATCTGATACGCCAAAGCGGCTAAAAGGTAAATCAACCAGAGACAAAAATGAATTGATCACCGGCTTTTCTTGATCAATGGCCAAGTCAGCCAAAGAGTAAGGTATATAGCGCTCTGCAGTTGCCCCGCCAAATACTGCCTCAATATAAGGACTGTATTTAGCTACATCTGGCATCATAACAATAAAGTCTTTCGGCGTAAGGCTTGGATCTTCGTGCATCAAAGCTAATATATGGTCGTGTAAACGTTCAATTTCACGAAGTGGCGTATGGCAGCCTTGAAACACAATAGAGTTATCATCTTCTTCGATGGATAATTGACCCTCTTGGTTTATAAACCACTGTGTGTTTTCGACTAGGGTTTCGCCTTTAAACGATAAATCGAAAATTTCTTTTTGTACTTTGCCCAATACGTTATCGCTAAAGTCTTCGACAAAACCGTCTATCCATGAGGCGTCAAGTTGCAGCAGCTGTTCGAAGTAATCACGGCCTAACTTACCCCATGCCGATAGAAGAGGATTACCGATTTGGAAGTATTCCCCTGATTGCGCTTCGAGCTCTGGATATTTTACAAATTTAGCGGCTATTTTAGCCTGTGTTTTTTCATCAACCACATCGCCCCAATAGTGTTCACTCGGATTGAACAAGAATAGCAACACATTGGTTTTCTGAGCTAGCGCTTGGAAAATCTCAAGCTGGCTACTTGGAATGGCTGACAGACCAAATAAGCTTATTCTCTGGGGTAACTGCTCTGAAGAGGCTCCAGCTAATGCTTCGATTAACATGCCATGCATGTTGGCTCGGTGATAAGGACTTTGTCCTAAGTCTTCAGTTAATAAAACAAGCTTTCGCCATAAGTCAGGCTGCCAAGGCGCAATAGAAACATCCACGTCTGGCAACTCGTCCATGCCCGACTCCCAAGTGTCTAACCATTCAGGACGATACATTAAATATTGGTCAAACACGTCGGCAATTTTTTCACACAAAGCAAAACGCTTTTTGCCAGCTTCATCATCTTCTAAATAAAGTTTAAGAGGCTCATACACAGATAATCCGAGTTGCTCAGGCAACAAGGTCATCAGCTTCCAAGTTAAGTTCGCTTTGTTAAAAGGCGACTCTTTTGGTACTTGCGGTAGAAAGGTCTGATATAGCTGCCAAATAAAACTTGAAGGCAATGGAAAATCGAGTTGCGCAGCCAAACCTGAATGTTGGCTCACCCCCAGCTTTAACCATTGCGACATACCAGGTGACTGAACAAGAATAATTTCTTTACTAAAAATACTGTCTAAAGGCGCGGTGTCTAATACTTTATGGAGTTGCGCTTGCAACGCCTCCATGCGATTTGACTGAATGATATGTAACATGATGACAAGCCTCTGCGTTCCAGTGCATGTTGAATACAAGGTAAATATAACACAGGGCTGAGTGTAATTTATTTATGAAAAACAATATAGTGACAGGGATCTAGTAAACAATATTTATCTAGATAAAATTAAACCCCATAACAAGTTATGGGGTTTAATCATTAAAAAACTGATGCGAATGTAGTCTTTAAAATAAGTCTATATCGTTACTTTCATCACTATTTTTTTCATCAATCAGTTGATCGTCTATTAGTTGCTCAAAGAAACACAACTTATCTCGGCCATTTTCTTTTGCGTAATAAAGCGCTTTATCAGCTTGTTCTAAAACCGTTATAGGAAAGTCATAAGGGCTGATCCTAGACATACCTATACTCACCGTCATGGTTTTAACAAATGGGAAATGAGTTTGTCTGATTAGCTCCATAAACTGATCAATTTTAGCTTTCATTGCATCAAAGTCACATGGCTCAAAGACTAAAACAAACTCTTCACCACCGAAACGAAATATCAAATCACTGGAGCGAAAGTATTGACGCATTTTTTGCGCTAGCAATAATAAAACTTCATCACCACAGACATGGCCATAGTTGTCATTAACTTTTTTGAAATGGTCAATATCTACCATGGCAAGCCATGAAGTCGCCCCAAAAATTCGTTTTCGATTTTCATTTGGAAAGCTTGTCTTGTGATGGTCTATTAATTGTTTTTCTAACAGCTGCTTTAGCTTCTTTTCAAACGTTTGTCGGTTGAGAAGGCCAGTTAACTTATCTCGTTCATTTTCGTGCAAGATACTTAAATAATTTTCAAAAATACGGCAAAAAGCATTCAATAAGACCTGATCTGAGCTGCTTAACCCCTTACTCACAATTGCAAGTGCGCCAATTGGTTTCTCTTGCAACGTAATAGGCAACCAGCGTCGCTCTGTACCATCCGCAGATTGAACAGTGATGATACATGCAGATTGTAAACAAGAAACCAGCTCTGATGGCGGCTCTTGAACTACGTCTCTGTCTTCCCAAAGAAAGTCATCATGAGGTAGTACTTTTAAACATAAACTGCGTTCAATTACCAACTTCCCCTGAACCTGCAGATCTTTATAAATACCAACTTCTTCACATCCAATAAACTCTTGAATAGTAGAAATCAAACTATATTCGAGAGAATCAACATCTCTAGTTTTGGTTATTTTTATGACTGAGTTAAGTAGCTCTTCTTGCATAATACTTCCAATCGATCATCGACTAGTACGAAACAACCTAAATATGTCAATTAGTTAGCAAGTATTCGCTCAACGACATTTAAGTTAATTTAAAGGATTGAAGTTATTCTAATCGAAAGCCATTAAGATAGGAATAAAGAATTTAACACATTGTACCAATGTAAGGGAATAAAACAGAACTTAAATAGAAAGAAATGGCGGAGAGGGAGGGATTCGAACCCTCGATAGGGGTTAGCCTATACACGAGTTCCAGTCGTGCGCCTTCAGCCACTCAGCCACCTCTCCACTGCGCCTTAGCGCGAAGCTATACTAAGTAAAGCACCACACTTAAGCAAGCTTTTTTGCCAATATGCTAATCTAACTGCTTAACATATCGGCAAATTTGATTACTTCTTCAAGTTAGAAGAGAAATCTAACATACGATTTAGTGAGCGTAGCGCTCCTTCACGTAAGTCCATATCAACAAATACTTCTTTACCTTCTGGGCTAACAAGTGCTTCTTCGATTGCTTTAAGGCCGTTCATCGCCATCCAAGGACAGTGAGCACAGCTTTTACACGTTGCACCTTCACCGGCTGTTGGCGCCTCAAAGAACTCTTTCTCAGGACATAACTGCTGCATTTTGTAGAAAATACCGCGGTCAGTAGCAACGATGAACTTTTGATTATCCATCTCTTGTGCTGCTTTAATTAGCTGGCTTGTTGAACCTACTGCATCAGCAAGATCTACTATTTCTGCAGGTGATTCAGGGTGAACTAACACAGCTGCATCTGGATGAAGTGCCTTCATATCTTTTAACGCTTTAGTCTTGAACTCATCGTGAACGATACATGCACCATTCCACATGATCATATCAGCGCCAGTTTTCTTCTGAATGTAAGAGCCTAGATGCTTATCAGGACCCCAAATGATTTTTTCACCTTCAGAGTCCAGATGTTCAACAATTTCTAAAGCACAAGAAGATGTTACGATCCAATCTGCACGTGCTTTTACAGCTGTTGATGTATTCGCATAAACCACGACTTTGCGATCTGGGTGTTGATCACAAAATTTTGAGAACTCATCAATTGGACAACCCACATCGAGTGAGCAGGTTGCTGCAAGAGTTGGCATAACAACGGTTTTGTTCGGCGTTAAGATCTTGGCCGTTTCGCCCATAAAGCGAACACCCGCTACGATGATGATGTCTTTATCTTCTTGATTTGCACCAAAACGTGCCATCTCTAAAGAATCAGCAACACAGCCGCCTGTTTCTTCAGCTAATGCTTGGATCTCAGGATCAGTATAATAATGCGCAACTAATACAGCATTTTTATCTATTAGAAGTTGTTTAATACGTGCTTTATATTCAGCTTTCTCGGCGTCGTTAAGTGGCGCCGGCTTTGGAGGAAAGATGTAATCCTCTGGCATAATTTGTTCTGCTAAACTCATTTCTCGACCATTAGTGCACTTTGCAAAATTGACGCGAATTATACGAAATTGCAGTGGATAATCCTAGTCTGTGACGCGATTAGTGCAGGATTATTAATATTTAATGAACATGAAGATGTATGGTGGGTCATGATGGACTTGAACCATCGACCAATGGATTAAAAGTCCACTGCTCTACCAACTGAGCTAATGACCCATACAGATAGGAATTAGAATTTTGAGATGGTGGGTCATGATGGACTTGAACCATCGACCAATGGATTAAAAGTCCACTGCTCTACCAACTGAGCTAATGACCCGCTCAAAGGATATCAGTATTTAAAGTAGGTGGTGGGTCATGATCG
>NZ_PNEC01000158.1 GCF_005886345.1 Pseudoalteromonas phenolica | reverse complement strand
TATTGATAAACCAATCATTGAATTGTGTGCCTCCCGAAGATGCCCATTTCAGAAAATAAGGATAAGCATCTGCAATAGAGGTTCTTTCGATAGGGTAAATAAAAGGGGAAGTAAAATTGATAGCCCAGGGGTAGTTTTGTTTTGTAACATAGTATACGCCTATAGTAGTATTCGTGGCGTCTATACCTTGACCGAACTGCGTTTTATCTGCCAATGCAGTTGGTAATTGACCCGGTAAATGCACTTCAAACCCCCTTCTTAAGTTACTTATAATAAAT
>NZ_PNEC01000157.1 GCF_005886345.1 Pseudoalteromonas phenolica | reverse complement strand
GTAACCGATTAAGAGTTTCGTCATTAGGCAAGCTACATTTATGTTTATTTGCTGATCAGGGAATAGACTTACGCCCGCATTTAAATGCGCAAGATACACCAGCCACTGTAAACGCTATTCAAGCAGCAATGGGCAATAAAACCATTAGTCATGAGCTTGATAAGCGCTTAACGGGCGCCACAACCCATTTAGCTATGCTGGGCGGCTAAAATGAGCAATAAAATAGTGTTTACAGGGGTTGTACTCGCCGGAGGGCAATCATCCAGAATGGGTAGCGATAAAGCTAATCTCATTTTAAAAAATAAAACATTACTACAAAATGCATGTGAATTATTAAAAGCTG
>NZ_PNEC01000156.1 GCF_005886345.1 Pseudoalteromonas phenolica | reverse complement strand
AACCTAGTAAATGGTAAATCAGCACAATTGCTTGAGCGCCTCAAAGACGATGGCGCCGACTCAAAGGCCGATGTGTTGCTTACCTCCGATCTAATTCAGTTGCATGATTACAAAGCACTACTGCGTCCTATCGACAAGATCACAAATTGGCAAACAGTAAATCATGAACTCAAGGATGATGATAAGCGATGGATCAGTGTTTCGATAAGGACACGCGCATTATTCCGTAAAAAAGGCATTTCTACCCC
>NZ_PNEC01000155.1 GCF_005886345.1 Pseudoalteromonas phenolica | reverse complement strand
GATGCAGATGGTAACTTACTAGACGTCCAAGTAACAACGGTAAGAATACCAAATGATACAACAACAATGCCAAAGTAGAGAACATTTGAATTTATCAATAGCCCTAACTGGGGCTATTATCTGATATGGAAGGCACAATTTACCTTTAATGGTGATTTGAGTTAAGTTTATAAAAAAGGCCACAATCAATGCGGCCTTTTTTTGTTACAACTATTTACGCTTCTAGTGCTTTTGCAATTAAGCGATCAATGTACTTTTTATGTGCTTT
>NZ_PNEC01000154.1 GCF_005886345.1 Pseudoalteromonas phenolica | reverse complement strand
ATGTTTGTTTTGGAAATTTAATAACCCAAACGCCCAAGGCAACAAAGTCCAGACGAGTGACATACAAAGCAATAGCGTTACAGCAATCTTGATTAACACTTCCCCAAGCATCTATAACCCCTCAAGTGAGGTGCGCAAAACCTCTTGAGGCTTAACATTGAGTTCATCACGTCCAAACGCAAAACTATCTTGCTTATAGCGGGGGAAAATATGCAAGTGGTAGTGGCTTAATTCGTTAAAATGCCCGTTGTTTTGCACCAGCGTAATCCCATCTGGGGAAAATTTACGCTCAATTCGCCCATAAAGGTCGCGCGCAACGCGGTGGATTTCAGCCAGTATGGATTCAG
>NZ_PNEC01000153.1 GCF_005886345.1 Pseudoalteromonas phenolica | reverse complement strand
ACACATTGAAAAAACAGAACAAACCAATCAAAACAATCCATTTTACCAAAGCAATCTCAGCCGCTACTCTCACACTACACACAAACACCGCGAGAAGTATGATGAGTAAACTCTATGTTCGTGACATCATGTCACCTGATTTCCCACTGTTAACCGCCGAGACTGAACTAACCGACGCAATTAGTTTGCTACAAAAGCATCATTTAATTGGTGCGCCAGTGATTGATGCACAGCGTCATCTTGTTGGATTTATTTCAGAGCAGCAGCTACTCAAGCCTTTGCTTAATTCCAGCTACTTTTGTGATGGTA
>NZ_PNEC01000152.1 GCF_005886345.1 Pseudoalteromonas phenolica | reverse complement strand
CAGTAAGTTAAAGCTGGCATCCGATGTGCTTACTATACAGTGAGTTAAACACTTAATTATTTAATAAGGAGAGCCAAATGAATAAATTACAATCTCGCACGCCACTTGAAGGTAAAAAAATTGCAATTCTAGCCACTGATGGCTTTGAACAAAGTGAGCTGTTTTCTCCGCGTGATGCATTATTGAATGCTGGAGCCAAAATAGAGATAGTCTCTATTAAAGAGGGTCAAATTACTGGGTGGAATGAAGATAAATGGGG
>NZ_PNEC01000151.1 GCF_005886345.1 Pseudoalteromonas phenolica | reverse complement strand
AAAGAGTTAGTAAAAATATATGGCATAGAAGTATTTGCTATCGGCGACGGAACAGCAGGAAGAGAAACCGAGCAGTTTATTAAAAAGATGAATTTAGGGTTACCGATTTTTTTGTTGAACGAAGATGGGGCCTCAGTATATTCTGCTTCTGAAGTAGCCAGAGAAGAGTTCCCAAATGAAGATATTACCGTGAGAGGCGCTGTGAGTATAGGTAGAAGATTAATGGACCCTTTGGCAGAATTAGTAAAAATAGATCCCAAAAGTATCGGCGTGGG
>NZ_PNEC01000150.1 GCF_005886345.1 Pseudoalteromonas phenolica | reverse complement strand
GCTTTAACATCCCAGTTGATCATCCTTTTACCGCGATATATATGTCCCTTTTTATATAAATCTATAAACACATTGATTACCGAATCGTAATAATGTGGGTCCATGGTGAATGAAGTACGATTCCAATCGAGACTACAGCCCATTTCACGGAGCTGTTCAAGAATGATGCCGCCATATTTGTTCTTCCATTCCCAGGCATAACCTAAAAATTCATCTCTGCTCAAAGAAGATTTAGCAATCCCTTTTTCGCGAAGCATAGCTACTACTTTGGCTTCTGTAGCAATGGAAGCATGATCGGTACCCGGCACCCAGCAAGCATTTTTTCCTTGCAT
>NZ_PNEC01000149.1 GCF_005886345.1 Pseudoalteromonas phenolica | reverse complement strand
ACTTTTAATAAACCCTTTCGATTACGCGCTTTATGCTTTCTTCAACTTAATTAATCCCGTTTTAGCTGTTATATATGCTTACCTTGGTATTAAAATTTTACGTATTAAGCCGAAACAATCTGCCTAAATTTAGTAGCGCCTTTATTGATAAAGGCGCTACTTTGGAGTAAATATGATTAACTCAAAGACACCTCAAGCTCAATATCTCAAAGACTATAAAGCC
>NZ_PNEC01000015.1 GCF_005886345.1 Pseudoalteromonas phenolica | reverse complement strand
CCTTTTTTAAAGAAAAATGCATTATTTTCTATATATTTAAATATACAAACTTACAAACCACTTAATGACAACTTACCCACAAAATCCTGTGGATAAACTATGTTTTGCCGCTGTGCTTTAGATTGCCTTCCTTATTTATGCTAGATTACGGACCTCATTTATTCGTTCAATTAACTAGGCATTCAATTATGGCTGATATTTTAAACTTTATTAGTGGATTGCTATGGGGCCATGTCCTTATATATCTATTAATAGCAGCAGGTTTATTCTTTACCTTCCGTTTGGGCTTCATTCAATTTAGACAATTTCCTTATATGGTTAAGGTCATGGCTAATAGTAGACAAGGTTCTGACTCGGGCATTTCTTCATTTCAGGCTTTTTGTACTTCATTAGCTGCACGCGTTGGTACAGGTAATATGGCTGGTGTTGCTGTTGCACTCTATTTAGGTGGTGCTGGAGCAATTTTTTGGATGTGGTTAATTGCACTTATCGGTATGGCAACCAGTTTTGCCGAAAGCGCCCTTGCACAGCTATATAAAACAAAAGATGAAGATGGCAACTTCCGTGGTGGCCCTGCTTATTATATGGAGTATGGTTTAGGAAAGCGTTGGATGGGTGTCCTTTTCTCTTTATGCCTTATATTGGCATTTGGTCTTGTCTTTAATGCAGTACAAGCAAACTCAATCACAGCAGCGTTTGAAGTTGCCTTTGATATTCCAAAGCACATTATGGGGGTTTTACTCGTTATCGGCTCTGGTTTTATTATTTTTGGTGGTTTAAAAACCATCTCTCGTTTTGCTGAGTTAGTTGTTCCTTTCATGGCTTTGGCTTATTTAGCTGTTGCATTATATGTATGTGCTATCAATTTAGAGCTTTTACCAGCTGTGTTTAAGCAAATTATCTACAGTGCTTTTGGCATTGAACAAGCAGGCGCTGGTGCAATTGGTTATGCTGTTATGCAGGCAATGATCCAAGGGATTAAACGAGGTCTCTTCTCTAACGAAGCTGGTATGGGTAGTGCTGCCAATGCTGCAGCAACTGCAACACCAAACCCAAACCACCCTGCATCGCAAGGTTATGTACAAATGCTTGGCGTGTTTGTAGATACTATTATTATCTGTTCTGCAACTGCTGCACTTATTCTACTATCTAATCAACTAGTCCCTGAGTCTGGTGTTACTGGTATTGCTTTAACGCAAGCCGCTCTGGTTCAGCATGTTGGCGAATGGGGTGCTATTTTCATTGCAATTGCCATTTTATTCTTTGCATTTACATCTATCGTAGCTAATTACTCATATGCTGAAACAAACTTAATGTTCTTAGAGCACAATCATAAACATGGCATGCTGATCTTTAGATTATGTGTACTTGGTATGGTGATGTTTGGCTCTGTCAGTGAACTGGGTTTGATTTGGACTATGGCTGATGTGTCCATGGGTATGATGGCGATTGTAAACGTAGCTGCCCTATTCATGTTATCAGGTGCTGTAATCTGGCTTTACAAAGATTACATCTCTCAGCTTAAGCAAGGTAAAGTGCCTGTATTTGACCCAAATAGTAATGAGAAAATTAAAGCAACATTACCTAAAGGTATATGGACTAAATAATTCATAAACATTAAAAAAGCCGTTGAAATATTCCAACGGCTTTTTTGAAATCTTTTCTAAAGCAATATTAGATTGCTGTTTTCGCAAACTCTTTTACAAATTCACGTACTGGAATATCGTTACAACGTAAGCTACGCGCTTTGTAACCGATTTCTTTAATTCCTTTTCTCGCCGCTGTCATACACAGAGACGTTTCTAAACTTTGGTTTTTAGCAACTAATGTTACTTTCTTCTCTGAAGATGTATTCGCTTCACGCTCAGCACGTTCTGCAACTTTACGAATATCTTCGCCATTACATAATAAGCTCGGTGAAAAACGAGACACGTTTAAGCCATGTTTACTTGCTTCTTTACGAGCTGCTGAAAAGCCTTCTGTTGAAGCAATAACACATACTTTCGTTTCTGCTGAATTATCAGCTGACACGAATGCTGATGCTTGAGCATTCAAAGAAACAGTTAAACCAAAAGCCAAAAGTGAGATAGATTTAAGCATAATACACCTAATAAGAACGAGTTTGCGCGCATTATATAGACACTTTTTCTCTTGTAAATGTAATAAATGATTTATTTTGTACATTTAATAAACAGTTTACATTTGGTTAAATGTCGTGTTCAAAGCATTTAAAAGTTTATCTAATTTGTACAATTTGTTTAAAACTTAACGCACGCTTTAACTACTTTACATGTCTTTACAATCTTGGCTGGTGAGACTGTAAAAACTGAGTTAGCATCAAAAGGAATAATTTATAACAAGGATTACTATGAAACGATTTCTACCTCATGCTTTAAGCATCATTTCTTTGGCAGTATTAGCTGGTTGTAATAATGACAATAACACTCAAACTCAGCAATCTACTGCACAGGTACAAGAACAAACTGTTGCAGCACCGATAGCCAAAAAAGTACCACACGAAATGGAAATACACGGCCATAAACGTGTTGATAATTACTATTGGATGCGTGATGACGAGCGAAAAGATCCTGAAATCATTGCTCACTTAGAAGCAGAAAATGCTTATACAGCCGCGCAACTTAGCAACACAGAAAAACTTCAAGAAACACTATTTGAAGAACTTAAGTCTCGGATCCAAAAAGACGACAATTCTGTACCGACCAAACGTGGTAACTATTTCTACTCTTCGGAAATGCGTGGTAATAACGAATACCCTATTTATGTTCGTAGCAGTGACTTCAAAGGTTCTGATAAAGAGATCCTTATTGACATTAATGAACTTGCAAAAGGCCATGAATACTATAGTGCATCAGGCTTATCTGCGAGTCCAAATGACCAACTACTCGCTTATGGTGAAGATACAGTCAGCCGCAGAATTTATACTATTCAAGTTAAAGACTTAAAAACAGGAAAGCTTTTAGACGATAAAATTGAAGGCGCACAAGCGAGTGTTGTGTGGGCTAACGATAATGAACATTTCTACTATGTTAAAAAAGATCCGCAAACTTTATTAGGCTACCAAGTATATCGACACAAGCTTGGCACACCGCAATCTTCTGACGAACTTATTTATGAAGAAGCTGATAACACTTATTACACGTACATAGGTAAAACGAAAGACGGGTCAAATGTTGTCATTTACCATTCAAGCACCGAGTCTTCAGGCATGTCTTTCATAGACGCAAACGATAGTAAAGCTAAGGCCAAACGCTTTATTCCTCGTGAGAAAGGTCTTGAATATAATGTTTCGAAGCATAAAGACACCTACTATATTTTGACCAATCTAAATGCGGTTAACTTCAAACTGATGCAAGTTAACGAAAAAGACTTAGGTGATAAATCTAAATGGGAAGAAGTCATTGCACACCGCCCAGCAGTTAAACTAGAAGGTATCGAACTTTTTGATAACCATCTTGTTTATCAAGAACGTGAAATGGGTCAGGTAAAGGTAATCGTTCGTTCTCTTAAAGATGGCAGTGAAAAAGCACTTAAATTTAATGATGACGCATTTGCTGCATATTTATATGGCAATAACGAATTAAACAATGACTCAATCCGTATTTACTACACCAGTATGACTACCCCAGGAACTCACTACGATTTCAACCTTGAGTCAGGTGAACCAAATATTCTTAAACAAAATAAAGTACTGGGTGATTTCAAAGTAGACAACTACGCTTCTGAGCGTATTTTTGTTACGGCTAGAGACGGTGTGAAGGTACCTGTTTCTTTAGTTTACCGTAAAGACAAGTTTAAGAAAGATGGTACAAATCCATTATATCAATATGGTTATGGCTCTTACGGAGCAACAATGGATCCAAGCTTCTCAAGTAATCGACTTAGCTTACTAGATCGAGGCTTTGTTTTTGCTATTGCACATATCCGTGGTTCACAAATGCTAGGCCGTCCATGGTATGAAGATGGTAAAAAGCTGACCAAGCAAAATACCTTTAATGATTTTGTAGACGTAACAAAACAGCTGGTTGAACAAGGTTATGGCCATAAAGATCAAGTTTACGCTGTAGGTGGCAGTGCTGGCGGTCTGTTAATGGGTGCAGTGATCAACCAAGCGCCTGATTTATATAAAGGCATTGCTGCACATGTTCCTTTTGTTGACGTAGTTACAACTATGCTTGATGAAAGCATTCCACTTACTACCGGTGAATATGACGAATGGGGTAACCCAAACGACAAAGCTTATTACGACTACATGCTAAGCTATTCGCCTTATGATCAGGTTAAGAAGCAAGATTACCCTCATATTCTTGTAACGACTGGCCTACATGATTCTCAAGTACAGTACTTTGAGCCTGCAAAGTGGGTAGCAAAGCTGCGCGACTATAAGACAAACGACAATAAATTATTGTTTAAAGTAGATATGGAAGCGGGTCACGGTGGCGCATCAGGTCGCTTCAAACGCTTACATGATACTGCTCTAGAATATGCATTCTTCCTAGATTTAGCGGGAAAAAATAACTTATAAAATAGTTATTCAGTAAATGTAAGGCCGGATTAACTGGTCTTACATTCTCTTACATTTCGCTACACTTCGACACACACATTTCGGTTCTTCATTGCTAAAATTAAAACATATCAAAAGTAGCTTAGGCTCAGGGAATTGTTATGTTTGCATCAGCGTATAAAAAGATTTTTAGTTTAGTTTTATGTTTTGGCTCAACCTCGGCGTTAGCAGAGCCTGTCTCTCATTTAAATAAATTAGATAAAAGTCACACACAATCGACAAGCTTCAAACAAAACAATGATGATAAAAAGTTTCCAACCAAAAAAGAGTAACCTTATGGTTACTCTTTTTATTTAAAACGTTTAGTTTCCGAATTTTATTTTAATTATTCGTTTAGCGCTTTTAGAAGTGTTTCACCATCTGAATCTACATTTCTTATCAGCTCTAAGCCCAGTATTTTAGCTACTGTTGGGTATATTTCTAAATTACTCATTTCTTTAATTTTATGGCCCTTTTTGAAAGCAGGCCCAGTTGCAACAAACATAGCAGCCATATCATCTGTATTTGCAAATCCGTGAGTACCTTTATAATCTAATTTACCATCAAGACTAAAAACACTCGGAGCTTTGGTTTCTAAGATAATATCTGGGATCCTTGGGGTGCCATGGTAATGGCGCTGCTTTAAAATCGTCTCATCTAGCACTGCATACCGATTGTTTGAGATAAGACGCAGCTGTTGCTTTGCTGTATTAATGTTTTCAATTGAAGCGTCATTCGCATAAATAAGTACTCTTGGTCCTGTGTTTTTCACCGTCCAAGACTTTGGAATATTCAGGCTGCTAATCGTGATTGTTTTGTCTTCTTTTAATGAGGACATACCATGATCAGCCACCAGCACTAAGTTTACATCATGAGGCAGCTTTTTTAAGCGCTCATTAAACTGCCCGATTAGCTTATCCATTTTTTGCACGGCATCATATACTTCTTTGCTATCAGGGCCAAAGTCATGGCCCATACTATCGACTAATGAAAAATACCCTGCAACAAAACTTGGTCTTTGTTCTTTTGGTAATTTTAACCACTCAACCATTTGGTCAATACGAGTTTGGTAATCACTATGCTTTGAGTAATGGTAGTAATAGTCAGGGGTCATACCATTAAAGCGCGCATCGGATTCTGGCCAGAAATATGCAGCTGATTTGAGCCCTTGCATTTTTGCCAGATTCCATAAAGGTATGCCATTAAGCCAAGTACTATCTCCCTGCCCTTTGCCCATTTTATAACAATCACCTCTTTGTTTATCACAGAACTTATTGTCAATAATACCGTGATTGACCGGTAATAAGCCTGTAATTATGGATATATGGTTTGGAAAGGTTTTACTTGGATAAACAGGCCACATTTTAGTGGCTCGAACACCGCTATCAGCGATGCGTTTAATATTTTTAGCGTTATGCTTTTCAATATAATCCCACCGAAAACCATCAAGTGAGATAAGAACAACAGTTTGTTGCTTAGCGATACTGGGTATAGCTATCAGCAATAAGACACAATAAATAAGTGTTTTAATCATTTAAAATTCCCGTGTTTAAGTGCGATGTTATTCTGATAGCTTTAAATTTCAAAATAAACAATTCACGATAAACGGAAACTCTAAAATTAAGACAAGTTGAAATAAATTTTCGCTTTCTCGGTCTTATTGCGTATTCCCAATTAAAAAGGTTGTTAAATGAAAAAGTTTTATTGCAATACCAACGTAGCGTTCTTGTTAGTTGGATTATCAAGTATATTGATGAGCACGAGTATGTTGCTAATGGGCAGTCATAGACATATCGAAAAAACAGTCAATTTTTTTGGCTTCAACTCACTCCTAAGTTATGAACTTGCTAACATGCTGGCTGCTTTATGCTTTTCTTTACTTGCTGTATTTTCGATACTTTCTATGTACTTTGAAAAAGTTAAACCAGCCTTAGCATCCCTACTTATTGTTGTCTCTGTAGTGCCTTTACTAAGCCTTTTTTCAACGAGTATGTGGATTGAAAGCATGGGCGGATTTCCTGTCATCGGAGCAGGCCAAGGCGTCATTAAGTATTTTGCGTTACTTTCAATTGGCATCTGTCTACTTAACCCAAACCTGTCTCAGTATGCAATGAAGTGGATTGCAATTTTCCCTGTTTTGGTCGTACTCGTTTGGATCGGGGGTATGAAGTTTACCTTGATAGAAGCACAAGGGATCGAAGACTTACTGCAAACTTCACCATTTATGTCTTGGATGTATAGTGTTTGGGATTTACAAACTGCTTCGAATTTAATTGGTGTTTATGATTTGTTAGCTGTTTCACTTTTGATTGCAGCCATATATAACAAAAAAGTACTTTGGATTGGCGTGTTAATGTCACTTGCTGTTTTTATCATGACGCAAACATTTTTAGCTACAACCCCAGGCGCAGTTACGTCATCAACTATTTTATCTACGACTGGCCACTTTTTAATTAAAGATTTATGGTTTATTGCGAATTTAATTTTCTTTTTAAAGTTTACCGAACAAAAAGTATGATAAAAAGGGCACGTTTAAGCGTGCCCTCTCATATCCTGTTTATTTATATTTACCATAACTACCATCATCAAATAATGATTTAAGTTCATTAGCAAAGCTCACAAACTTTTCTTTAATCGTGCGCTTAATTTCAACGTCAACTGAGCCTAACCACAGTTTGCCTTTAATCTTTATAGTCGGTGCTTGTTTTGGCGCAATAGATGGCGCTTTATTTTCTACATTACCTAGAATGCAAAAAGCCTCACAGATCACGTTTACGCCTTCGGGGATTAAAATTTTCTCTGAACCCAGTATGCAATTTACATTTACAGTAACTTCTTGATGCTCAAATACAGCATCGGAAAAATCTAAGGTTGTAGAACCCAGTACATTCAATAAGTTAATTTCTTTCGGTACCGCCCATTTACCTGTTCGAGAGCTGTTTCCTAAAACCGTTTTAATATCTAGCTTGTCGCCTGCAGATTTTTGTCCGTAATTAATATTTAAGCTCGCATCTTTTTGTGCCGTATACTTCTCGTCAGCTTGCATAGTAAGGTCGGCCGTTAAAGCAACGATTTCAGCATGAACCTGTGTACTCATTGCTTTGTCTAAACGTCTTTCAAATGCCTCTGCGGAAATAACACCATGGCTGTAGTTGTAAATTAGGTTGTCTATTACTTCTTCTCTGACTTGTTCAATTGGTCTATCTTCTAATACGACGCTCATGATATTTCCCTACTATATAATACCAATCTGTAATAACACTTAATTAAGCTGATTGGTATGAGTGAATGACAGGTTCAACTTAAGCATTCAATAAGCTGTACCATTAAAATTGCATTTATTAAGTTTAAAGCAATAACCGAACCAGAAATAAAGTCATTATAATTCAATGCACTAGTTCGGACTGCACTTCTAGTTAGGTTGCTTTCTCACCAAAACTTGAGTGTATTGACCAATAAATAACATATCTCCCAAACCGAAAAAAGTGATAGATAATTAAATTGCTATCTCGGGCTTTCGCAACTCCCTTTCAATGTTAAAATGGTACGTAAATTACATAGAACTATAAGCGCAAATTATGAAAGTAATCTCATTTAACATTAATGGCCTTCGTGCTCGTCTTCATCAATTGCAAGCATTAATCGACAAACATCAACCTGACGTAATTGGTTTACAGGAAATCAAAGTTCACGATGAAGCGTTTCCGGTTGAAGATGTAGAAGCTATGGGCTACCACGTTTATTTCCATGGTCAAAAGGCACATTATGGTGTCGCACTGATGTCGAAGAAACCTGCTAAATCAATCAAAAAAGGGTTTTCGACTGATACAGAAGAATCCCAAAAACGTATGATTTCAGGTGTATTCGAGAATGACAAAGGTGAAGATGTGATCATTCATAATGGCTACTTCCCTCAAGGTGATAACATAAATCATGAAACCAAATTCCCATACAAGCGTCAGTTCTATAAAGACTTAATGACACACTTAAATGAAAATCACACGCCTGAAGAAAATGTCATTGTAATGGGTGATATCAATATCTCACCGATAGACTTAGATATCGGCATTGGTGAGCCAAATAAGAAACGTTGGCTGAAAACTGGCAAATGTTCATTCCAACCAGAAGAACGCGAATGGCTTGCGACGTTAATGGATTGGGGATTTAAAGACACTTTCCGCGAATTAACACCAGAAAAGACAGAACGTTACTCGTGGTTCGACTATCGCTCAAAAGGTTTTGATGATAACCGAGGCCTTCGCATTGACGTAGTATTAGCGACTGAATCATTGATGGCCAAATGTGTAGAAAGCGAAATCGATTACGAATTGAGAGGCATCGAAAAGCCTTCTGATCATGCGCCAATTTGGGCCGAGTTTAAATTTTAATTAGAACTCACTCTATGTTATTGACCCCGCTTGTTACCTTAATCATATTCGCGTTTACTATCGATAAACGCGAATATTTAACGCTTTGGCATAGGCCTATCCGACAAACTGGCGTACTTGCTTGTTCAGTTGTACTGGCACTGCTTTGGCAAATTAAAGCGGGGATATTGCCCTATCTAAATATTCATATATTGGGAATAACCGCAATTACTTTGGTGCTTGGCTGGCGGTTAGCAAGTTTAAGTGCTCTACTTACCAGTCTCTTATTACTTGCTTTTGGCGCCATTCAATCTTCTGAATTTGCCGACTTTTATCTTTTTACTGCGCTACTTCCCATATTGGTCAGTTACGGGCTATTTGTGCTGTGTTACAGCAAATTACCAAGACATTATTTTGTATATATTTTTGTCTGTGCATTTTTATGCGCAGGCTGTATTGGCGCATTCAAAATATTGTCGTCAGGTATGTATTATTGGCTAATTGATACGTACACATTCCAACAGTTATTAGATAACTATTTATTTTATGCAACCTTGATTTGGTTTCCCGAAGCCATGTTAAATGGTATGGCAATCACTTTACTTATTACTTATAAACCCCACTGGGTTAAAACCTTTTATGATAAGGAATACTTAGATAAATGACGCTAATTTATCACTGTCCGCTTTGTCAGGCTCCGTTAAATAAAACTGGCAATAGCATGTCTTGCGAAAACAGACACCAATTTGATTTCGCCAAAGAAGGCTATGTCAACTTACTGCCTGTTCAGAATAAAAAATCAAAACAACCCGGTGATAATTTAGATATGGTTCAAGCGCGTCGTGCCTTTTTTGCAACTGACCATTATCACTTTTTGAGACAAGAGATTGCCAATCTTATTGCACTATCTTCTCCTCAAACATTGCTCGATTTAGGCTGTGGTGAAGGATTTTATACGCACTTATTTGCCAATGAACTGCCCGAATGTGATGTATATGGGCTCGATATTTCAAAATCAGCCGTTAAATATGCGGCTAAGCGATATAAAGAGGCCAATTTTAGTGTTGCCTCAGCTAAACAAGCACCATTTGCAGATGAAAGTATGGACTGTGTTGTCACTGTGTTCGCCCCCGTTTTTGAACAAGAATTACAAAGGCTGGTGAGGAGCACAGGTAAAGTAATTTTAGTGAACCCGGGCCCTAAACATTTATTTGAGCTTAAGTCGTTAATTTACCCTGAAGTGAATTTACATACACATCCAGATACCCCTGCTGGGTTTAAATTAGTTAAACACCATGAACTTGAAAAACGAATAGAGATTAAAACAGAAATCATTGAGCATTTAATACAAATGACACCATTTGCTTGGAAGTTTAAAGAAAGTCACTATGACGCCTTAAAGGAAAAGCAGAGTCATACAATTACTCTATCTTTTTATTTAAGCGAATATCAAAAAGTGTAATCTGTTCTGTTAAATTCCCATCCTTTCATCCAAGTGATTTGCAGTGAGGATTAGTATAACTAAAAAGAGCAGTTTAAAACTGCTCTTTAGTGAATGCCTTATCCATTTTCTCAAACATATCTTTTAAAAGTTTTGCCAAGGTTCGATAAGTGGGTCTGCGAGACTGTAATTGCATGGGTGCATCATAGCCATTGGCGACCATCTTATTAAACAATTCTTGATACCAAGTATTTAAAGATGGATTAAGCGGCGTATCAGCACGTTTCCCTAACCAAAGTAAGCCTTGTGCGGGTAAAGATAAGAAAAATAAGGCAATCGCTAAAGATTGAGGTAAATATTGATTTCCCAGCCAGTTCGTTTGCAACACAAAGGTAATTACGGCTAACAAGGGCATCACATTAATAGCAAGTTCAGTTGCTTTAATTACTCTAAACTCTGCAAATATAGGCGCAAGTTCTTTGCGCATTGGCCATTCTTTGGCGTATTGTCGTCCAAGTTGCATTTGAGAAATGAGACTTTTTTGCATTAGGACTCCTAGAAGCTAACTTTTCAGTCAAAATTGAAGTAAAATATACAGTGTTCGACTGTCTATTATATCTTTGTATTAATGCGTAGCTTATACTGCGTCTTCGCTTAAGCTTAATACGCATTTACTGTTATTGTCAAAATTGGAAATGCATATGCCCTCATCTCATGTACTGGTTTTAAATTGCGGAAGCTCTAGTTTAAAGTTTGCCATCATCGACACTGTGTCGGGTGACGAGCTTCTTTCAGGTCTAGCTGAACGTTTAGGCGAGCAAGATCCGCAAATCAAGTACAAGTTTAATGGTGACAAGCAACTGATCGCGCTATCACCAAACGATGCTCATCAAACTGCAATTGCAAAATTAGTCGAACTAGTAAAGCACTTACAATTAGATTCGAGCCTAATTGCTGTTGGACATCGTGTTGTTCATGGTGGTGAGCACTTCACAAAATCAGCATTAATCACACCAGATGTGATAGAAGCAATCACCAAGACTTCTTCACTTGCGCCACTGCATAACCCTGCTAACTTGCTTGGTATCAAAGCGGCGCAATCTGCGTTTTCTCATTTACCGCAAATTGCTGTGTTTGATACCGCATTCCATCAAAGCATGTCGCCAGAAGCTTTCTTATATGCGCTGCCTTATACGCTTTACAAACAACATGGGATCAGACGCTATGGTTTCCATGGCACCAGTCATGCCTTTGTATCGGCAGAAGCAATCAAGACCTTAAACCTTAACGAAACAGACTCCAAGGTTATCAGTGCGCATTTAGGCAATGGTTGCTCTGTTACAGCTATTAAAAATGGTAAATCGGTAGATACCAGTATGGGTATGACACCACTTGAAGGCTTGGTGATGGGCACCCGCAGCGGCGATATTGACCCGGGCATTTTCAATTACCTGACTGAGCAACTGAATTACTCCGCAAAGCAAATAGATACACTCTTGAACAAAGAAAGTGGCTTACTAGGCATTAGTGAACTTTCTAATGATTGTAGAACCATTGAAGAATCTGCGGCTGACGGGCATCAGCAAGCAGCACTTGCATTAGATATATTCTGCTATCGTTTAGCAAAACAAATTGCAGCGTTTGTAGTGCCATTAGGTGGGTTAGACGCACTGATTTTCACGGGTGGCATTGGTGAAAATTCAGATGTTATTCGCGCTAAGGTCGTTGCACATTTATCCTTCTTAGGTTTAGAAATCGACAATGATAAGAACCTTGCGGCACGCTTTGGTTCTGAAGGTGTGATCACAAAGCAAACAGCGCCATGTGCCATAGTGGTGCCTACCAATGAAGAATGGATGATTGCCAACGATGCAGCAAACATTGCACAGGAGCAAAAATAATGAGCCGTAGGATCATGTTAATCCCCATCTCTACTGGGGTTGGTTTAACATCTGTCTCTGTTGGTCTTGTACGTGCGCTTGAGCAAAAAGCAGTAAAAGTAAACTTTTTCAAACCCATTGCTCAACCTCGTAAAGACGATATAGGGCCTGAGAAATCGACAGTTATTGTGCAACAAGGTTCCACTATTCAGCCTCCAATGCCGTTTGAACTTAGTTATGCTGAACAAATGATTGGTGATGGTAAAGGCAATGATCTGCTAGAAGAAATCGTTGAGCGCTTCGAAAGTGCCATCTGTGATGATGAAGTTGCGATTATCGAAGGTATGGTGCCAACTCGCCTTCAGCCTTATGCTGGTCGTGTTAACCGTGAAATCGCACAAACACTTGGTGCAGACATCGTATTTGTATTAACACCAGGTAATGATACCAACGAACAATTAGAAGATAGATTAGAAATAGCATCTGGTAACTACGGCGGCATAGATCACAGTCGTGTACTGGGATGTATTTTCAACAAAGTAAATGCTCCGCTTGATGAAGAAGGCCGCGCACGTGCTGATTTAGTTGACCAGTATGAACCTGAAGAACTTGAGAATGAAATGAACCGTTTGGCGTCATTGCCTATTTTCAGGAAACACCCGTTTATGTTACTTGGCGCAATTCCTTGGGATTTCGATCTAGTCGCGCCACGTGTAGCAGACTTAAGTGATTACCTAAAAGCCGAAGTGATCAATACCGGTGACATGGCTCATAGACGTTTACGTCGTGTCACCTTTTGTGCCCGAACGGTATCAAATATCTTGAATCACTTTACCCCGGGTGCGTTACTAGTTACACCGGGAGACCGCTCTGATGTGTTAGTGGCAGCGTGTTTGTCAGCTATGAATGGTACCAAATTAGGTGCGATTTTATTGACGGGTGGTTTTAAACCTGAACCACGCATCATGACTTTATGTGAACAGGCAATGGAAACGGGTCTGCCGATTCTAGCCACTGAAGCTGATACTTGGCGTACATCTTTGTTACTTCACAACTTTAATATGGAAGTACCAAGTGATGACGAACAGCGTATTGAAAAAGTAAAAGAGCATAATGCTGCGAACATCGACTCAGATTGGTTAGATACTTTAGCCAAAGACGTTGCGAAAACACGCAAGCTTTCTCCTCCTGCATTTAGATTCTTGTTGACCGATTTAGCGCGTCAAGCAAAGAAAACCATCGTGCTTCCTGAGGGCAATGAACCTCGCACTATCAAAGCTGCTGCAATTTGTGGTGAACGTGGCATTGCCAAAACTGTACTATTGGGTGAAAGAGAAGAAATCGAACGTATTGCGCTTCAACAAGGTGTAGAGCTCAACGAAAACGTTATTATTAAAGATCCAGGTGAGATCCAAGATAATTATGTTGCACCTATGGTTGAGTTGCGTAAGAACAAGGGCCTTACCCCTGTGGTTGCTAAAGAGCAACTGCAAGACAATGTTGTTTTAGGCACTATGATGCTCGCTGAAAACGAAGTCGATGGCCTTGTATCTGGTACGGTGAATACCACAGCGAATACTATTCGCCCTCCTCTTCAGCTCATTAAAACTGCGCCGGGTTCATCTTTAGTGAGTTCTGTGTTCTTTATGTTACTACCTGATCAAGTATTAGTTTATGGAGACTGCGCTATTAACCCAGACCCTACTGCTGAGCAACTTGCCGATATCGCCATTCAGTCAGCTGACTCTGCTGCGGCATTTGGTATTGAGCCACGAGTTGCCATGATCAGCTATTCTACAGGTGAGTCTGGCCATGGTGCTGATGTAGATAAAGTGCGTGAAGCCACTAAAATTGCTCAGGAAAAACGCCCTGATCTTGAAATTGATGGCCCACTACAGTACGACGCAGCGATTATGGAAAACGTAGCACGTAAAAAGGCTCCAAACAGTAAAGTTGCAGGTAAAGCAACTGTGTTTGTATTCCCAGACTTAAATACTGGTAATACGACTTATAAGGCAGTACAAAGAAGTGCTGAACTGGTAAGTATTGGTCCTATGCTTCAAGGTATGCGCAAACCTGTGAACGACTTAAGCCGCGGTGCACTAGTAGAAGACATTGTCTATACGATTGCTCTAACCGCGATACAGTCTAAACAGTTATCAGAGCAATAACCGTTAAGTTAGCTAAGTGTTAAGGGTTTAATTTTTTAACACTTAGCTATACTATAAGCATATAGCCCGATAATAATAAATGACTATGTCAAAGCAAACTTTACAATTGTTAGAACAGGATTTTTCAATACATAGCCTTGACGTTGACCAAGCTATTCCTGATCAGGTTTTAGCTTGTGATATCTTTTTTATTTCTAAAACACTAGAAGAACTTTCAATTGTGTGCCCTGCTGATGTTTCCATCGACAGTTTTGCCGTAGAGCGACATTGGCGAGCATTGGAGGTAATTGGTCCTTTGGGATTTTCTCTTACAGGTATCATGGCGAATATTTCAGGCGTATTGGCAGAAGCTAAAATTTCTATTTTTGCGATTTCTACATACGATACTGACTATGTTCTAGTAAAGGAACAACAAATACAAGACGCTATTGATGCGCTTAAAAAAGACGGATACACGGTTCTTTAATGCAGTTTTCTCCATCCATTTCTTTTTCGCCAATAAACGAAATCACAGATCCAGTTTTACACTTAGCCAGTCCATTTAGCGGCAAAGTTTTAAATCTTAACAATCACCCTTTAGCTCTATTTTCATCTGGCATGATTGGAAGAGGTGTGGCTGTTGAGTTAACTCAGGGAAAAGTCACCGCGCCATTTGACGGTAAAATTGAACAAGTTAAGCGTCATGGCTACGAGATTATATTGGTTGCAAAAAATGGCTTGAAATTACTCATACATATTCAACCACCTTCAGAGCAAGCCAATACAAGCTTGCAAATCACCAGTGCTTTTGGCAAAAAAGAAGTCAAGCAAGGTGAATTACTTGCTTACTTCGAAACCACACATCTTGACAAGCCACTGCTCGGCAGTTTACTTATTGTTAACGCAGATAAATTAGGTCCTTGCTTTTACCCACTTAAGCAAGTGCGTGCTGGATTAGATCCACTCATTACAATTACTCAAAACCAGAATATTTAAGAGGCTCTTATGATCACTATGTATGGCATTCCAAACTGTGACACCATTAAAAAAGCAAAAAAATACCTTAGTGATAATAATATTGAATTTACTTTTCATGATTACCGTAAAGATGGGATTTCAGAAGAGTTAGTTACTGAATTTTGCAAAAACTTAGGCTGGGAGCAAGTATTAAACAAGCGTGGAACAACCTACCGCGCGTTATCAGATGATGAAAAGAACAACCTATCTGAAGCATCTGCCATTACTCATTTAGTTGCGGCTCCAGCAATGATCAAACGCCCTATTCTTGAGGTGAATGGTAAACTACACCTTGGTTTTAAAGCAGCCCAGTATGATGAGATTTTCGCTTAATGGGCAGTCAAAATAATACACCTCAACATTCTGAGGTTGTTTCACTAGCCCAAGCATTGATCCAAAAGAAATCAGTGACCCCTGAAGATGCTAACTGTCAAGCCTTAATGAACGAGCGTTTAGCTAAACTTGGTTTTAACATTGAAGAGCATTTTTTTGTCGATACCTTAAATACTTGGGCAAGGAAAGGCACTGATAGCCCACATTTTTGCTTTGCAGGTCATACTGATGTTGTGCCTACAGGCGATGAGACTGACTGGCAACATCCTCCTTTTGACGGTGTCATTGAAAATGGCATATTACATGGCCGTGGTGCCGCTGACATGAAAGGGTCACTGGCGGCTATGGTGGTTGCAACTGAGCGATTTGTAGAAAAGCACCCTGAGCATAAAGGCTCTATTTCGTTTCTAATTACATCGGATGAAGAAGGTCCATTCATTAATGGCACCACAAAGGTAGTCGATCTACTTGAAGCCAGAAATGAAAAAATCGATATGTGTTTGGTCGGGGAGCCTTCTTCTCGTGACCGACTAGGAGATGTGGTTAAAAATGGCCGTAGAGGCTCTTTAACAGGACATTTAACTGTAAAAGGCAAACAAGGCCACGTTGCATATCCGCACTTAGCACATAACCCAATTCATGCGGTATCTCCTGCTTTGGCAGAGCTGAGTCAAACTGAATGGGATAAGGGCAATGCATTTTTCCCGGCAACCAGTTTTCAAATATCAAACATTCAAGGCGGCACTGGCGCATCTAACGTCATCCCTGGCAGTGTGTATGTGCAGTTCAATTTTCGTTTTTCAACAGAGTCAACGGTTGAACAGCTACAACAACGCGCAATCGCAATTCTAGATAAGTTCGGCTTAGAGTACGACTTAAACTGGATTGTAAATGGCCTACCATTTTTAACTGAGCCTGGTGAATTGCTTGATGTGACGTTGGCTGCCATCGAAGAAGTAACTGGCTTGCCAAGTACACCAGAAACAACTGGCGGCACGTCCGATGGTCGTTTTATTGCGCAGACGGGCTGTAAAGTAATAGAGCTCGGGCCAATTAATGCGACCATACATCAAGTTGATGAACACGTTAGCTGTGATGATTTAGACAAACTGGCTTTAGTTTACGAGAAGATACTCGAGAAGTTACTTAGCTAATGACTTTATCTGATATGGCCGCTTGCGCTTGCGGCCTTTCTGAAGCGCATTTAACCGAATACAAAGGCAAACAACTTCATCAAGAGATCGTCGATGATTTTCGAGCTTTAGAATTAGCCGCTAAAAATGCAGGGTTTGATTTAGAAATTGCATCTGCATATCGAAGCTTTGAGCGCCAATCTCTTATTTGGAATAACAAGTTTTCTGGTAAACGCCCTATTTTAAGTGCAACGAATGAACCTGTTAAAATTGCTAACCTGTCCGAAATTGAGATTATAAAAGCCATAATGCTCTACTCAGCAATGCCAGGTGCGAGCAGACATCATTTTGGCACTGATTTAGATATCTACGCCCCTAATATGCTCGCTGAAGGGCAAAGTCTGCAATTAGAACCGTGGGAATATAACCAGTCGGGTCCTTTTTATGAGTTGAACCTATGGTTGGAGGAAAACTTACTTCAATACGGCTTCTATAGACCTTATAAGTCTTTTCAAGGTGGTGTCGCACAAGAGGCTTGGCATATTAGTCACATAAAAAATGGCAATATGATGATGCAAATGCAAAGCGAAGAGAACGTAATCAAATCACTTGTTGATTCTGATGTGCTTGGTAAAGAAGTACTTATTGAAAATATCTCTTATCTGCACGCACAGTTTGTCACGAATTTATGCTCTCCTTAACCTACTAATCATTTATAGTTTTATATAAATGTTTGAAAAACTCTTCTTTACCAAAAAGCCGCGTACCTACTCCGGTATATACTAATCTCATTTGAATACGGCTAGTATTTTTGTAAAAACTAAATCTGGCCTCAGAGTCCGAAAATAAGCTGCAGTGCACTTTTAACTGACTTTCTCCCATCACTTGTATATAAGTTGCTGGCTCATGATCTGTTAGCTTCACGCAAATAGGTACCAAGCCATGTAATGTTAGCAAGTCACATAACAAATCTAGGTGTTCATTCGCTTTATTAATGATGTTAAAAGGCATAGCTTATTATTCTTTTTTGATAATTGACTAATATTAAAGCATACCTTTTGTTATTTATTGATCTATTTAAAGAATTTTTGTTATTACAAATTCAGTTAATTCACTATTAATGCGCCATTCAAACGCTTCGTCGAGAGATTTATTTAACAGTAACTGGCCTAAAGGGGAAGAAGGAGTGATAACCCAAATTGGTGTGTTTCTGACAACTAATTTTAAGCCACCTTCTGCTGGGCCAATAAAATACCAAAAACACCGCTCGTTATCGTTTTCACAACAAAGTAAACTGCCAACTGTAATAGTCTCAGTCGAATTTAAACTATATATCTCATCAAATGCTTTTATTGCTCTATAAGCGTCATCAACGCGTTCGCTCTGCCCTTGCGCTAAATAAGCAGATTCTATGCTTAATGAATCATATTGTGTTTCGGCTGCACTTTGTTCATGAGTAGCATCAACTCTTGCAGAATTTGCAGCTTGTTTAGCTTCTTGGAGTTTTGTTTCTAATGCGAACTTTAGATGTTCAATGAAATGCTGTTTGTTCATAAAAAATAATGGGCTGTGAAAAACAGCCCATTATCCTCGATTTAAAATAGTGATTCAAATGTACTATCAGGAAATAATATACCAGGAATACCTCTAACAGTTTGAATATCCCCGACTTGTTTATCTCCTAGGTAGTAACCACCCGTATAGTTTTTACCTTTCTTTTTGAGATCTAACCAATAGCCATGTTCACCCCGAGCAACCAAATTGATATTGTCGCCCGCAGTACGCACCACAATCTCCATGACTTTATTATTATTTAATAAATACACATCACCTTGGTTCAACTCAGAAAGTAACTCAGGTTCACCTATAAACTGTAATTTTAAGTCTTTTGCTCCATTAAGTGCTAACCCTAATTCAATACCAAACGCTAAATTAGTCGAATCTACCTCAAAAGGGGTTCTTTCATTTGCATATGCCTTTAAAGGAATAACCTGACTCGGTGTTGTCAGCACTGCATCAGTAGCGAATGAAAGAACTATCGTATCTAACTGCTCTTCAAGGATCTGTCTTTTAACCGTCAGATCAACATCCCCTTTAAGTATAGAGTTCTCTTGATTCAGAGTAATAACGCCAGCAAAGATGCCAACACCCGTTGTACTTTGCGAATCATCTGTGTCAATCGTACCATCAAGTTCTAAATTAATATTTGATAAATCAAGGGCCAGTTCTAAGTCACCTTTTGAAATTTTAGCGATCCCTGTACCTTCAATCTTATCACCCAAAGAAGCACTTTTGCGCCATGTTGGCATGACAATATTCATTTCAATGTCATAGCCTTCTCGCTGTCCTGATACAACCCAAGTAAATGGTCCATCAGAGTAGTCAATGGTTAAGCCATTAACTTGATAACGGCCCGGAAAACTATCATCAGCAGGTGAAACCTCTAACACAACATCTAAGATAGATTGCCCTATAAGCTCAATGGCTTTCTCGGCATCTTGATTTATTATTCCCTCAATTTCTTCAAGTCGCTTAGACATTTCTTCGCTATAGTTTTCATCTTGAAGCCTTAGCACACCGATGGCTTCGCGTATTTGAACAAGTAACGCATGCTTTCTATCAGCATCAAAGTCATTACTATTTGCTAATGGAATGGGATTAAAAACACTATTCAAACGAGTATGAACGAGCGCAGATTGACCAGCATATAAAGCACTCATTTTGTCATCTGTTAATAGAGTTCTTAAATAATCATTCGCATTATACAAATAGTTAGACCAATCAGTACTCTCGATATCATTTAACACCGTGTCATAGGCTTGTGCAAATTGACTACCTGACTCTCTTAATCTGTGCTGCATGATTGCATCGGAGAAAGTAATTGCATCAGCTAAAAACTCAGCACTCAAAGATTGGTTTTGATTACTATGAGCGAGATGATATATCGGTGTACTGGTCAAGCTTAATTGATTATTTGCTATATTCCTTTCTGCCATAAGCGTGGCAAATGGTGAGAAGAAAACCTTATTAATACCTGCAACAGGAAATGCTTGAGCTTGATAAGTCAGATCCGCAATTATTGGCTCACCAAAATCTATTTCATTATTGCCATTGAGATCATCTGGGTCATTTCTGATAGAGCGACCACATCCTGCTTGTAACGGGCACGTTATACGATTGTCAGTTGGAGCAAATGAAAACGCATAAGTTCTTTGTTCGTCTAATGACAGTTCATAAGCTGATATATCAGCCACTTCTTTGTTTTGTGTCGTATTTGTCGTTAAATCTACAATTTTTAAAACCCCACTTTGAGAAACAAAGCTAGGCATATAAAACTCCACTTCAGACTTCTCTAGTGTCTCTTCAATGGGTGGAGGGGTTGTTTGTTCAGTGTTATCTTTACTCGAGCCACACCCTGAAAGAAGAGCGACGACAAGCGATGAAATGAGTGTTTTTTTCATAATTCTGCTCTAAAAATCTTTTTTGATTGACCAAGATAAATTGGCGTAGTTGGCATTATCGAAATCAAAATTATCGGTTTTGAATGACAGAGTAAAATACTTGTTCTCAACACCAATAAGATAAGCTTTGCTATGCGTTTCAAAACCCGCAAACGTTTTCCAATGATCCCAAAACCCATATCTGACAGACATTTGATGAAATGCGTCGTTGTGATATTTTCTACTTGCAAGCTGAAAAGCTAAGCGGTCATTATACTGATAATCAACATTCACATAATACCTAGCATCACGCTCCAAGGTATGCGTTATTTCTCGATCAAAAGAGCTAGTGTTCAATTTCACTGTAGGTGATGTTGATAGCGTGCCACCTTCATTTTCTTGAAAAGGAATATCTGTAGTAAAACCTTTTACGAATCCACTGCCCTCATACTCGGCCTCATAAAAAAGGTCTTTCGCTAGAACATGAATATGTAAATCATCTGTGGCTTGCCATGACATGCCTAAATCGAAGCTATAACCTTTACCTTGTGGACTAGTATCGGGTGTGAACTCTTTAAATAATACATCCTTCGAGAAGTAGTAATCGACGTTTAAAGCACCTTCAACCTCATCACTGTAAATAGTGCCATCTACAACCCCATCTTGAAAATGTGCACTTTGGAAATACGTTACCTTAGGTTCAATAATTAAAGATTTTTTAAATAGCTCAATATCATATGAGATATAAACACCATGGGTAGTGCTTTGCTTGCCTTCTAAATAGTATCTGTAATTTCTATCTTCAAATGGCAAATCGTTTTTTTCTAAATGCGTATACAGGGCAGTATCAGGATCAAACTCTAACACATAGTCAAATCGGCTCTGCACACCAACCCCCACGCCCATATGCTTCACACCTAATTCAAAGGTATTGAATGTGAAAGCATTGTCACCTGTTTCTAATGGCTTATCAAATTCATCTAGAAAAGCTTTTACTGGTTGAGCTTCAGTATAAATCTCCGAAGAAAATGAGTGATGAACGGTAATTGGATGCTTGCCTGCTTGTGCATGCGCGGCAACAAATAAAGAAAGTATTACTGGGCTTATTTTTATTTTCATAAGAGTACTTCTAAAACAAAAAAGGGAAAGGTTGCCCTTTCCCTAGTTATTAAAAATTGGGTTTATCTGTCGCCGTAAACCTCAATATTTGTGTAATCAATCGATTCATTGCTAATGTAATTGATTCTAAAGCCGTTTTCAATTTCAGTAATGTCACCAGCTTTGAATCTAGTTAGGCCTTCATCAAGGATAGAAACTTCACCCATTAGTGGATCAGATTCATCTACTAAATTAACACTAAATTGATAGCCATGGTAATTAAGTAGGCTAATTGTCATCGAACCAATTTCTTCAACCGGCTCTTCATACCTTACATCAAATGAAGTGCTAAACTCCACCTGCTCTGAAGTCCCTTGAACCACAAAGTTTAGATGCTGAGTTACATCACTATTGAAGATTGGCACCGAATAACCATCAATATCAGTCGCTGTTACATCGAAACTAACGAAACCATCAAACCCATAAGGTCCGTCTGAGAATGTTACAAGGTTATAAGAAGTTACTCTATCTACTGAATCCGCGTCTACATCATCAAACTTTGTTACATAATCATTAAAGTGGATAACCAAACATGATGCATTAGGAGTAATAACTTCTCGTTCAAAAGAGTTGGCATAATCTAAACATTCAGCACTGTCTTGTTCAGATATATTTAAAGTTTGTCCATTATCTGACTTAACCATACCAGACCAAGTCAATGAGAACTTGCTTCTTTCTGTTGATATGAAAGAACCTATTGCATCAATGTTTTGGCCATCTCTGGTATTTCTAAAGCTAAATGAATATCTCTCTGTATCATATGAATATTCCCAGTCAGGATACTTTTCTGAAGTTCCTGACTGTTGTCCTGAGCCAAAGCTACCGTTATCTAAAATATCTTTGATCACATCAAAGATAACTTCACCAACATTAAATACTGCATCAGCACCTTCACGAGAAACTGCACTAACATTAACCAACTTACCAGTACCAACTTTTGCTACACCAGTCGCCATTTCATCGATTCGCTCACTACCAAAAACTGTATAGTAATGCTCTATAGCTTGTGTATGCATATCAGATGTAGCTGCTTGAGTAGCGATTGAATCAGCTTCTTCATCAGTGCTTTTCGCTTCTTCAACATAAATATTGGCTTTTTCAAGTGCATTTGAAGCATCTGCAAAGAACTTTTGAGCCGTTTCTTTATTCAATGAATAAGCTGACTCTAATTCAGCAAGAATGTCTTTTGCAGTTTGAGCATCTTGTGAACTTTCAATCGAACCGACAGCCTCATCAAATCGTACCTTAATGGTATTAAAGTTAACTTCTGCACTAACTGCGTCAGTTTCAGCCTGTTTAGCAGTTTCAATTGCTGATTCAGCTGTCTCTTTAGCAAATTCTTTACCTAAATTAAGCTCATTTACCGCTTCAACTGCATCAGCCAAATGTTGCTGAGAAGAAGCGACTAAGGCTTGTACCTTAACATTCTCACTATCTACAAGTGGTTTTTGTGCTGCTGCATCGTCAGCAATTGCTTGATATTGAGCATCTTTAGCAGCTAAGCCGTTTGTAGAAGAGACTAATTCAACTATTTTATTCGTTAGCTGAGTTGAAGTTGCAGAAATATCGCTTTCACGAACTGCTCGTTCAAATTCTGTTGCCGCAACACCATAATCAACAACATCTTGGTTACTTTTATCATCTTTTCCTGCTAACTCATCAACATTTGCTAATTGAGTTTCAAAAGTAGCCATCAGAGTTTGAACTGAAACTAGTTCAGCTTTTAGCTCCGTCAAACTATTAGAAAGCAACTCTGCAAGTTCAGCATTTTTTAGAACTTCACCATTACCAATTTCATCTAATTGCTTCTCTGATTTTTCAGCATCTTCTTTTAAATCTTCTTCCGTCGTTGCACCAGACTCAACGGCTTTATCTTTCGCTTCTTGAGCAGTTGCAGCTGTTTGTTCCGCTGTTTCTTCATCGACACCAGCTTCAATTAGCGCTGCTTTAACTGCTTCTGTATCACCGCTTACAACTGCTGCTAAAATCTTACCCGCAGCCTTAGATTGTTCTTTTAGCGCTGTAAACGTATCACTTGCCTCTAAGTTATCATCTTTAACATCATTTTTTAGCTGCTCGATAACGTCTGAAATTGAGCCATTGTCGCCTTTTGCTGCTACAGCCTGAATTGATGCAGCAACTTGGATCATGGTTAATACACCAGCATCGATTGATTCTGTACCGTCTACGTCCGTGAAGTCAACCGCACCACCTTCAGAGATATCCGCAGTTAAAGTTGCTAATAATGCCTCGTCACCGATCAGCGCTCTAATAACTTTCGAGCTTGCGCTTTTGATTGTATCAGTGCTTATTTCCCCATCAGCAATAAGAATTGCTGCAGCAGCAGAGGTAAATAAGGTTACATTAGCTTTAAAACTAGCTGCTGCATCACCTTCAGCATATTGAATACCTCTTACAGACGATGAATCAGAGCTAGTTGTTTTGATTAATTTAACAACAGAAAGCTCTAGGTCATCTTTATACCACTCGCCAAAGTCAACTTTATCATTTTTGTTAGTATCTAAATCTGATGCAGCTGAGAAGTCACCACAACCGACAAAAGCGTCACACTTTACTAAGCTGTCATCGCCATCTTTCTTGGTGTTAACTGAAATATGTAATGGACCGCTGAAGTCACTGGCAAGATAAATGGTATACTCACCTTTCTCACCTGTTACAACTGACGGGCTAGCATCTAAAATGGCTTTTTCAGCTAGGCTTTTTGCTTCAGCTTCTGACGTTGCCGAAGCGGTTTCTTCTACTGACGTTACTTCTGAACGATATGCAACATCAACTAATTCACCATTTGCGTTAACTGTTTTAACAGATAATGCAGCATTTTTTAATGTGCCTTTAACTGCACGACCAGAAACAGCAATATTGAAATCAGCATTTGCAACGCCGTCGACGGTAACTACAGGTTCAACTTTTACATTGTTGTCATCGTCTCCGAAACAACCAGTTAAACCAAGTGATAGTGCGACGGAAGTTGCGATTGGGGTAAGTTTATTAAATCGCTTTGCCATTAGGTAGGTCTCCTTAAGACAGCTATATGCTTATTATTCTTCTTAAATTCTAGTTGTTAATAAAAAAACAGCTAGTTAAATAGAGCTTCTATTTATTAAATGAAAACCAATATACGCAATGTTATTTACAATGTCATTGCAAAAAACGCGCTTTTGTAAAGAAATATAAAAATAATTAACAAGCTGGGTTTTAACTAAGTGGAAGGTATCTGTAATGTTAATACTTTATTATTCTCTTGCTGGCTTATTTCAAGCTTAATTTGCCATCGCATATCTTGAGTTTCACACACACCAACAAGACCACTAGCCCTATATGTATTATTTGAAAGCTTAGAAAAAAATAATGGTATGTAACCCATATTCATATTGATGCTTTCTATTCTAGCTGAATCAATTTGTAGACTTTCATTATTTTTTGAATGTAAAAAAATAGAAAACTCTTGCTCTGCTTTTACTTCATTATTTCCAAGCCAAAGTGTCAGTCCATCATGAGTGAAACAATGAGAAATTTGTTGGCATTTCTCTGGCGGAAGATAACTTTCACTTTTTTCTGAACTTTCATGTATAATTATATCCGAGTCTGAACAGGCAGAGGCCAACAGGCTCAAAACCAAGATAAAGAGATGAATTTCACGTTTTGTCATACTAATTTTATATTGAGTCTTAGACGGTAAGTGTAAGCTTTTTTTAAATCAGTCGCCATATTGGCCTTTCAAATTTCGCTTTTAGTGGAAAAATTGATTGATGTCATGATTTCATTTCTTTTAGGTATCTTTTTTTTTGCATAAAAATTACTATTACCATGCAAAAAAAAGGGTTTCTCAAGCTTGTTTTTTAAGCGTTTTATTAAATTTTAAGCGCTTTAGTGCAAACTTTTGAAATAAATAATAGGGCCTGCTTGCAGGTAATTCATTTCTAATCGCAAAAATTGCAGCGGAATCCAGAAAATGAGCCAATCAGTAGCATCACAATCTGAGTACAACTACACAGTTGTACGCCAATTCGCTATCATGACAGTGATTTGGGGCATTGTTGGTATGGGTGTAGGTGTGCTTATTGCAGCACAGCTTGCTTGGCCAGCATTGAACTTTGACACTCCATGGTTAACGTACTCTCGACTTCGTCCGTTACATACGAACGCAGTTATCTTCGCATTTGGCACAAGTGCGCTATTTGCAACATCTTATTATGTTGTACAACGCACCTGTCAAACGCGTCTTTTCTCAGACAAACTAGCCGCTTTCACCTTCTGGGGTTGGCAAGCTATTATTTTATCAGCAGTAATTACTCTTCCTCTTGGTTATACAAGCGGTAAAGAATATGCTGAACTTGAATGGCCAATCGATATCGCTATCGCGGTCGTTTGGATTAGCTATTTGGTGGTATTCTTAGGCACTCTAATAAAGCGTAAGGTTTCTCACATCTATGTGGCCAACTGGTTTTATGCTGGTTTCATCATTACTGTTGCTGTGCTTCACATTGTTAACAGCATGGTGGTGCCTGTATCTCTTGGTAAATCTTATTCAATTTACGCAGGTGCTGTAGATGCAATGGTTCAGTGGTGGTACGGTCATAATGCAGTAGGTTTTCTACTTACAGCTGGTTTCTTAGGCATGATGTATTACTTCGTACCTAAGCAAGCAGGACGTCCTATTTATTCATATCGTTTATCAGTAGTTCACTTTTGGGCACTAATTTCTCTGTATATCTGGGCTGGCCCTCACCATCTTCATTACACGGCATTACCTGACTGGACTCAGTCTTTAGGTATGGTTATGTCTGTAATCCTATTCGTTCCATCTTGGGGTGGTATGATCAACGGTATCATGACGCTATCTGGCGCATGGCACAAACTTCGTACTGATCCTGTTCTTCGTTTCTTAGTTGTTTCACTGTCATTCTACGGTATGTCAACGTTCGAAGGCCCAATGATGGCTATCAAGTCTGTTAATGCATTATCACACTACACAGACTGGACAGTTGGTCACGTACACTCAGGTGCACTTGGTTGGGTTGCTATGATTTCTATCGGTGCAATCTATCACCTCATTCCTGCTCTATTTGGTCACGGTAACATGTACAGCGTTAAGCTAGTTAACACGCATTTCTGGTTACACACTGTGGGTGTAGTTCTTTACATCGTAGCAATGTGGATCTCAGGTGTAATGCAAGGCCTAATGTGGCGTGCAGTTAACTCTGACGGTACATTAATGTACAGCTTCGTTCAATCTCTTGAAGCATCTAAGCCTTTCTACATCATGCGCTTCATGGGTGGTGTATTCATCGTAGCGGGTATGTTAGTTATGGCATATAACGTTTACCGTACAGTTGCAGCGAAGAGCGGTTCTTTAACTGCTGACGCTAATACTCAAATGGCTTAAGTGGGGTGTAATGTATGAGCAATAATAACTCTACCAACAAACATGAGATTGTCGAAAAGAACGTTGGCCTTATGGCTATCCTAACTGTTTTCGCAATCAGCTTTGGGGCACTTGTAGAAATTACACCACTGATGTTCCAAGACGATACGACTAAACCTGTTGATGGCCTTCGCCCTCTTACAGCTTTAGAAATGGAAGGTCGTGATATTTATGTGCGTGAAGGCTGTTACAACTGTCACTCACAAATGATCCGTCCATTCCGTGACGAAGTTGAGCGTTATGGACATTACTCTGTAGCTGGTGAATCTGTTTGGGATCACCCGTTCCAGTGGGGTTCTAAGCGTACAGGTCCTGACCTTGCTCGCGTTGGTGAGCGTTACTCTGATGACTGGCATTATGCACACTTAATGGACCCGCGTTCGGTGGTTCCAGAGTCAAACATGCCTGGCTATCCTTGGTTAGATGAAAATGTACTAGATGGTAAAGACACAGCTAAGAAGCTTGAAGTGTTCAAAGGGTTTGGCGTGCCATACACCGATGAAGACATTGCAGGCGCATCAGAAGCAGTTAAAGGCAAGACAGAAATGCAAGCCCTTATTGCTTACTTGCAGCAACTTGGCACTCACTTGAAGTAATTTATTATGGATTACGGCACATACAGAGGCATTTTGACTCTGGTAATTTTGGTACTATTTGTTGTGATTGTTGTGTGGGCATATAGTAAGCGCTCAAAAAATCGTTTCGACGACGCTGCTAATGCTATCTTTGAAGATGAAAAAAAGCACAACAACACAATCTCTAATGAGGAAAAGGAGTCTGAAAAATGACTAGCTTTTGGAGTATTTGGGTCATCGTATTGACCTTAGCGTGTCTAGCTCTAATCTTAGGCTTACTTCTATGGAACCTGAAAAACTACGCAGGTGTAAAAGAAGGTGAAAGCTGTGGCCATGAGTTCGACGGTATTGAAGAATTAAACAATCCACTACCAAAGTGGTGGACTTACTTATTTTTCGCAACTTTTATTTGGGCAGTTTACTACCTAGCAATGTACCCTGGTCTTGGTAATTTCCAAGGCTTCCTAAAGTGGTCAAGTTCTAACCAAGGCGTAACTTCAATGGAAGAGTCTCAAAAGGCGATTGAAGAAGCAAAAGCCAATGGTGAATGGGTTCAGCTAGACCAAGAGTATGTTGCAGCTGATGAGCGATTTGGTCCTATCTTCCAAGCATTTGCAAAGCAAGACATCGAAACACTTGCAACGAACGAGGAAGCACTTGAGATTGGCCAACGCCTATATGCACAAAACTGTTCTCAGTGTCACGGCTCTGATGCACGTGGTGGTATGGGCTTCCCTAACCTAACTGACAATGATTGGCTATACGGTGGCAACCCTGACCAAATCAAAGCAACACTTCTTCACGGTCGTGTAGCTGCGATGCCAGGTTGGGAAAGTGCATTAGGTGAGCAAGGCATTAAAGAAATGACAGCTTACGTATTAAGCCTTTCAGGTCGTAAAGTGAATGCAAAAGACGCTCAAGCAGGTCAGGCTAAGTTTGCAATGTGTGCAGCGTGTCACGGTATGGACGGTAAAGGTTCTGTTGCTAACAACAATCCTTTCGGTGCGCCTAACCTAACTGACAATATCTGGTTATACGGTGGTTCTCAACGTGCAGTTGAAGAAACATTAATCAATGGACGTGCTGGTGTAATGCCGGCTTGGAAAGATATTCTTGGTGAAGACAAAGTTCACTTACTTACAGCATATGTATATAGCTTATCTCAGAATAAATAAGCGAATCGCTAAGATTATTTGAGATCAAAAAAGCCTCCATTTGGAGGCTTTTTTTTAGGTTTTTATAGGCAAATAAGATACTATATCAGCATTGTTTTTTAGCTATGAGTACACTATGAAACCTACCCCTTGGTATAAGCATTTTTGGCCTTGGTTTTTAATGTTCTTCCCTGTTGCAACCATCGTTGCATGTATTGGTCTAGTTGTATTTGCGGTTGGTAATGGCCCAGATATTGTGGTAGATGATTATTATAAAAAAGGTAAAGCAATTGACCTTGAATTAAGTAAATTCAACAAAGCAAAAGCCTTATATCTTCATGGTGATTTAAACGTAGAAAGTGATTTTGTCGAATTTAAATTTACCAAAGGTGATTTTAGTAAAGTTACTGCTCTCAAAGCCTCTTTTTATCACCGCACAATTAAAAAACATGATTTCGAAGTTAACCTCCTTGCTAATGCAAACGGTAGTTTCACCGCTATTCTTGAAGATATCCAATTAGGCGCTTACACCATCTTTATTGAGCCTATGGATGGCAGTTGGAAAATGAAAGAAGATCTACTAATTCCGACTATTGAAACGCTTGAAGTATCACCTGAATACAATAAATCTCTGAAGTAAACCTTTATGTCTAATTCTTGTTTTCATTGCTTAGAGCCAATCCCTGCCGGTTTCGATGACCATATAGAGTTTGAGGGAAAAAATGAAGCAGTGTGTTGTATTGGCTGTAAAGCTGTCGCTGAAACCATCATTAGTCAGGGCATGACCGACTATTATAAGTTCAGAACTGATAGTGCAGGCAAGGTTGAAACATTGGTCCCTGAGCAGCTCAATTTTATAAAAAGCTATGATAATCAAGAAATTCAAGATGATTTTGTCACACATCAAGGTGACTTATCTGAGGTACTATTAAGTGTTGAAGGGATCAGCTGTGCAGCGTGTGCATGGTTGATAGAAAAGCAACTTTTAGCACTGCCAGGTGTTGCCCGTGTTGACGTGAATACATCGACTTACCGAGCAATGATTTTATGGAACAAAGAGAAAATATTGCTCAGTGAAATCATCAAAGCATTAATGGAAATAGGTTATAAAGCTTACCCTTTCCAAGCTGATGATGAAGCCGCGCAAAAACAAGCTACTGCCAAAGCATACATTAGAAGGTTAGGTGTTGCTGGCCTTATGACAATGCAGGTCATGATGTTCGCTTTTGCGATGTACTTTGGCATGTTTTCAGGCATGGAAGAAGACTTCGAACAATATTTCAGATGGATTAGTCTTGTTCTGGCTACCCCTGTGATCCTCTACTCAGCTCTCCCCTTCTTAACCAATGCAGTCAATGGCCTAAAAGCTAAACAGTTAAACATGGATCTGCCTGTCTCACTGGCAATATTTGGTGCTTATGGTGCCAGTGCTTACGCAACTGTCATGGAAGTGGGTGAAGTTTACTTCGAATCTATTTGTATGTTTACCTTTTTGCTCTTACTGGGCAAATATCTTGAGTTTAGAGCCAGACTTAAAGCTTCTGAATTCACTGCAAACCTGCAAAAATTATTACCTTTAACAGCTAGAAAACTTTTAGACGACGGTACTGAAGATGTCATCGCTGCACGTAATCTAAAATTAAATGACAGAGTACTTATCAAAGCCGGTGAAACCATTGCAGCCGATGGTATTGTCATCGATGGCAGCAGTACGGTTGATGAGTCTATGATGACAGGTGAGCATCTGCCTGTTAAGAAACAACTAAATAGCCAAGTCTTCGCTGGTACAGTAAATCACGATGGTCTAATGACCATTGAAATCAACAAAATTGGCCAAAATACCCTCCTAAATCAAATCATTCGCCTGCAGTATAATGCGTTAAGCAAAAGACCAAAATTGGTTGAAGTAACAGACAAAGTCGCTCAATGGTTTGTTGCGTGTTTACTGGTATTTGCTTCAATGACCGCGATTGGCTGGTATCAAATTGATCCTGAACAAGCTTTTTGGGTGACAATCGCCGTGCTTGTTGCCACTTGTCCTTGCGCACTCAGTTTGGCTATTCCTACCGCATTGACCTGTGCTGTTGCCACGTTGACCAAAAAAGGCATATTAATCAAAGAAGCCCATGTACTCGAAACACTAACAAAATTAACTCGTGTCGCATTTGATAAAACAGGCACTTTGACCGAAGGTAAGTTTTCAATCGCGAAAACAGTGCTATTTTCATCTGAATTCACAGAGGAAAAAGCACTCGCCTTAAGTGCTAGTTTAGAAAAATACTCTGAGCACCCTATTGCTGCTGCCTTTTTAGAACATGCTTCTGAATATCACGAGCTTAACGACGTAACTGTTCATCCTGGTATTGGGATCAGTGCCAAACTTGGTACAGACGAGTTTTCACTCGGTAAAACTGGTTGGTTTGGAGTTAGAGACAGCCAAGCTCAGGCTACCTTATTTATCAATCAAAAGCCGATTGCTGATTTTTATCTCACAGATAAAGTCAGGAGTAGTGCATCAAGTGTTATCGAGCACCTAAAAAGCTCTGGTTTGACGTGTCATATGTTAACAGGCGATAGCTCAAACGCTGGTGAAACTTTATCAAAACAGCTGAATTTAGATAGTTACCAATCAAACTGCTCACCAGAAGAAAAGCAAACAGCCGTTGAGTCTTGGTCAAAAAACAATGAAGTAGTTGCCATGATCGGCGATGGTGTTAATGACAGTCCGGTATTTAATAGTGCGCACCTATCAGTTGCTATGGAAACAGGTGCTGATATTTCAAAAAATACCGCTGACGTTGTGTTACTTAAAAGTGATTTAAACTCAATCAACACATTGAGAGAAGTCGCAATTACCACTCGTCTTATAGTTAAACAAAACCTCGCTATTTCACTGTGTTATAACGGTTCAATTTTACCGCTTGCTGCATTTGGATTAATTCCACCTTGGATTGCTGTAATAGGCATGACAACAAGTTCGATTGTAGTTATTTGTAACTCACTAAGGTTATTAAAACTATGAGTATCATATATATCTTAATCCCAATTGCGATTCTGTTCGTGATCATCGCAATTGGCATTTTCTTCTGGGCTGTGAGAAGTGAGCAGTTTTCAGATCTTAATAAGCAAGGCCATAGTATTTTATTCGAAGACGACAAAGACAAGCATACTAAAAGCAGTAATGAACGAGATTAGTTTATTCAGCGCATTTATTATGGGCTTAGTTGGTAGCGGTCACTGCATTGTCATGTGTGGTGGAGTTGCTTCTAGTCTGCAGCTTGCAAGTAAAAACCTGTCGGCTATCAAAGTCAGTTTAGCTTATAATTTTGGTCGTCTAGCAAGTTACTGTATTGCCGGCATGCTAGTCGCGACCTTAGGTGCGAGTTTTGCTAAACAAAACACCCACTTCGCCCTAGGCGTTAAAATTTTTAGTGGGATCTTTATGATCTTGCTTGCGCTTTACGTGATGCGCCTTGCTAACACACTCAAATTTGTTGAAAGCATGGGTAAAACCCTACTCTGGCAACATATCGTCAAATTCAATAAACTTTTCTTGCCCGTTGATAGTTTAAAAAAAGCATTTGGCTATGGCATGTTATGGGGGTGGCTACCTTGCGGGTTAGTGTATTCAGCTTTAATTTGGACTTTGCAAGCAGAGTCAACATTGCATGGTGCAAGCATTATGATGGCATTCGCCTTGGGTACTTTACCAGCTATGTTAACCATTGGGCAATCAGCCCAACATCTTAGCCGCTTTTTAAATCACAATCTGGTAAGATTAGCGCTAGGCAGTATTTTTGTATGGTATGGAATCTATCTACTAATCATTGTAACTGATAAATTAGTACATTAATCCATGTCATGCGTCTAATTTTAATGGATTTATTATGGATTTAAGCAATCAAAACCGTTCTAAAGGTAACTGTACTATCAGTTGCAACAGCTGCAGTATCAGTCAGTTATGCTTACCGTTCTCTTTAGATGGTAGCGAGATGGACAAACTAGATGAAATCATTGAGCGTAAAAAACCGCTCCATAAAGGCGATTTTCTTTTTGAGTCAGGTAATGCGTTAAACTCAATTTTTGCCGTAAGATCTGGTTCTTTTAAATCCTATACGCTTTCTGAGCAAGGTGATGAACAGATCACAGGGTTCCATTTAGCAGGTGATCTTGTTGGATTCGACGCCATTAACAAAATGCAACATCAGAGTTTTGCTCAAGCGTTAGAAACCTCAATGGTCTGTGAAATTCCATTTGACACGCTAGATGAGTTAGCAGGTAAACTCCCTAAATTACGCCAACAAATCATGCGTCTGATGAGTAATGAGATAAATTACGATCAAGAAATGCTTTTACTCTTAAATAAGAAGACCGCCGAAGAACGCTTAGCAACATTCATTTATAACTTATCAAATCGTTTCGGTGAGCGCGGTTTTTCACGCAAAGAGTTTAGATTTACTATGACTCGTGGTGAAATTGGTAATTACTTAGGCTTAACCGTTGAAACCATTAGCCGCCTTCTAAGCCGTTTCCAAAAGGCTGAGATCATTAAAGTTGAAGGTAAATTTATTACCATTTTAGATATACCTGGTTTGGCTAAAACGGCCGCAATTAGTTGTTGATCTAGTACAACCTTTACAGCGTTTGTACTTTCACCTTTGGCTATTTGCGTTACACTAAACGTGTACGATTTAGCCAAAGAGGTGAACTTCATGGACCAAATTAAACACATATTAGCAGTTGTAGACCCATCCAAGGAACAACAACACAGTTTACAACGCGCAGTCAGCTTAGCTCAAAAAACTGGCGCCAAGATCACCGCTTTCCTCTCTATTTATGACTTTTCCTATGAAATGACAACTATGTTGTCTAGAGAAGAGCGTGATGCTATGCGTGATGCTGTGATCAAAGACAGAGAAGCATGGCTAGGCGAATTAACCGCTTCTTTTTTAGATATAGATATAAACAAAAAGGTGGTTTGGCACAACCGTCCTTTCGAGGCCATCATAAAGACTGTCATTAACAGTCATTTCGATTTAGTCGTAAAAAGTACTCATCAACATGACACCTTGAAGTCTGTTATTTTTACCCCGACTGACTGGCATCTCATTCGTAAGTGCCCTACGCCAGTGCTGCTCGTTAAAGATCACGCTTGGCCAGAGCGAGGCCATGTGCTTGCTGCTGTAAATGCCGCTTCTGATAATGAGCAACATCAAACACTTAACGAACGGATTATCACCGATGCTAATTTCATTTGTAATATTGCAGATGCGAATCTCAGCATTGTGAATACGTACCCTGCGACACCAGTCAATATTGCCATTGAAATACCAGAATTCAACCCGTCTCAATACAATGAAGCAGTTAAAAAGCATCATGAAGATGAAACCTACGCACTGGCTGAACGTTTTGCATTAACTCCAAAGCAATGCATCATCAAAGAAGGCTTACCTGAAGATGTTATTCCTTGTGTTGCAAAAGAGTGCCAGTCTGAACTGGTAGTGATAGGTACTGTAGGTAGAACTGGTTTAAGTGCCGCGCTTGTGGGTAATACCGCTGAGCATGTTATTGATAGTCTTGATTGCGACGTCTTAGCGTTAAAACCTGATGGATACAAAAGCCCATTAGAAGATTGATTTAAACTACAGCCAGACTACCTTAAACGTGCATTTTAAGGTGGTTTGGGTATAATGCGCCCTTATTTTTCCGTCATTTAAATAGGGGGCCGAGTGTCTCACTCAAAAGAAGCCAAAACCGCTTATAACCTGAATAAACTTCAAAAGAGATTGCGTCGATTAGCTGGTCAAGCTGTTGGTGATTTCAACATGATCGAAGAAGGCGATCGTGTCATGGTTTGCCTTTCTGGCGGCAAAGATAGCTACACCCTACTAGATATTCTTCAGCATCTTCAACGCGTTGCCCCCATTAAATTTGACGTGTTTGCGATTAATCTTGATCAGAAACAACCTGGCTTTCCTGAGCATATTCTGCCTGAGTATTTAGATGGTCTAGGTATCGAATATAAGATCGTCGAAGAAGATACTTATAGCATTGTTAAAGATAAGATCCCTGAGGGTAAAACAACTTGTTCGCTTTGTTCTCGCCTTCGTCGCGGCATTTTGTACCGCACGGCAAAGGAAATGGGTGCAACTAAAATCGCGCTTGGTCATCACCGCGATGACATGATTGAAACCATGTTTTTAAACATGTTTTATGGCGGTAAATTAAAAGGCATGCCAGCTAAACTCATGAGTGACGACGGACAACATATGGTGATCCGCCCTCTAGCTTACTGTAAAGAAGCTGATATTGAGCAGTACGCAACAGCACAAGCGTTCCCGATTATTCCTTGTAACTTGTGTGGCTCTCAAGAAAATCTTCAGCGCAAACACGTTAAAGCCATGTTACATGAGTGGAATAAATCAAACCCAGGTCGTATTGAGAGCATCTTCACTGCAATGCAAAACGTCGTACCTTCGCATTTAGCAGATGGAGAGTTGTTTGATTTTAAAAACCTGCAAACAGGTGAAGTGATTGACGGCGGTGATATTGCCCTTGATAAGCCTGATTTTAAAGAGCCTGCAAGGGAACAGGAAGAAGAGGATAACTCAGTAAAAATCCAACCAATCGAGTTGGTCTAAGCTTTTTAATAAAGCCGCTAATTCACTTAGCGGCTTTATACGTCCCAAATCATAAATCATAAATCATAACTACAATTCTTCACGTAATTACTACTCATCGAAACTCATAACTTAGAGAATTTGTTAGACGAACTAGTCTCAAATTAGCTTTAAGCCTGTTCAAAATTTTAGATATAAAAAAAGCGACCAATTGACCGCCTTCCTTATTCCAAACAACGATTAAGCGTCGTTTTGCTCTTCTTGTGCTTTTTCAACTGAAATAGCAAGTTCAGTTAATGCATCAAGGTTTGCAACACTTGGTGCATTTGTCATTAAACAAGATGCCTGCGTTGTTTTCGGGAACGCAATCACATCACGAATATTGTCTGTTCCGCAAAGTAACATAACTAGACGGTCTAGACCGAATGCAAGACCTGCATGTGGCGGTGTACCGTACTTAAGTGCATCAAGTAAGAAACCAAACTTATCTTCTTGCTCTTGCTTTTCAATACCTAGAATGCGGAATGCAGCTTGTTGCATGTCATTATTGTGAATACGAACAGAACCACCACCTACTTCATAGCCATTCAGTACCATGTCGTATGCATCACTAATAGCCTCAGCTGGGTTAGCTTCAAGCTCTGCTGCAGAGATAGCTTTTGGAGCAGTGAATGGATGGTGAACTGCATGAAGATTACCTTCATCGTCTTCTTCAAACATCGGGAAGTCTACAACCCATAAAGGTGCCCATTTGTCTAGATCTGTTAGTTCTAGGTCTAAACCTACTTTTAAGCGTAACGCGCCCATTGCTTCGTTTACAGTATTACGCTTGTCAGCACCAAATAAGATGATGTCACCAGTTTGAGCATTTGTGCGCTCAAGCAGTGAATTAATGACTTGTTCATTTAAGAATTTAGCAATTGGAGATTGAACACCTTCAACACCTGCATCACGGTCATTAACTTTCATCCAAGCAAGGCCTTTTGCACCGTAGATGCCTACAAACTTAGTATATTCGTCGATTTGCTTACGAGAAAGTTTTGCACCGCCTGGCACAGTTAGCACAGCAACACGACCTTTTTCATCATTTGCAGGGGCAGCTAATACTTTGAACTCTACATCTTTAACAATGTCAGCCACATCAACAAGTTCTAACGGGTTACGCAGGTCTGGCTTGTCTGAACCAAAACGACTCATCGCTTCGCTGTAAGGCATTGTAGGGAAAGTTCCTAAATCCACGTCTAGAAGCTCTTGCCACATTTCACGAATTAAACGCTCTGTTACTTCACGAACTTGATTAGACGTCATGAATGACGTTTCTAAATCAATTTGTGTAAATTCAGGCTGGCGGTCAGCACGTAAATCTTCATCACGGAAACACTTAACGATTTGATAGTAACGATCGAAACCAGACATCATCAGTAGTTGCTTGAACAACTGAGGAGACTGAGGTAACGCATAAAAACTGCCTTTATGAACACGACTCGGTACTAAATAGTCACGGGCACCTTCTGGCGTTGCTTTAGTAAGCACTGGCGTTTCAATGTCTAAGAAGTCATTTGTGTCTAAGAAACGACGCACAAAGCTGCTTGCTTTAGCACGCAGCTTAATTCTGTCTAACATTTCAAGGCGACGAAGGTCTAAATAGCGATACTTTAAACGACGCTCTTCAGAGTTTTGCTGGTTAAAGTCTAACGGTAAAGGCTCAGAGCGGTTAATTACCGTTAAACCTGTGCCTAAAATTTCAACTTCACCTGTTGCCATATCTTTGTTAATTTGGCTTTCAGGACGCGCACGTACAGTACCTGTTACCTTTACACAGAACTCTTGACGTAACGTATTCGCCACATCCATCAAACCTTCAACTTCAGGGTCAAATACCACCTGAACTAACCCTTCACGGTCACGCAAGTCGATGAAAATGAGACCACCTAAGTCACGACGTTTGTTGATCCAACCACATAGTTCTACTTCTTGACCAACATGGCTGCTGTTTAAATTTCCGCAGTATATAGAGCGCATAGCATTCCTGTTTGTTCAGCAAGCTTAGTGCTGAACTTCGTTTAATGAAAAATTGCTCCAATTATATAAAAATCGCCGTTAATGTCATCCTTGAAGTGCTGAGCTTTCGCAATAGTTTGTAAATTTTCCAACTATTGCACCTATTTGTTACACTCTCGTGCTCATATTAAGTCATTTAATAAAAAATATGCTTTACTTAGGTTGTCCCCAATGGAGTAGCACTCACTGGAAAGGTCGTTTTTTTTCGTCTAACTGTGCGCCAAGCAATATGCTCTCAGAATATGGTCAAATTTTTAACACCGTTGAAGGTAACACCAGTTTTTATGCCAACCCAAAACCAGACACCATAACTAAATGGTATCAGGCAGTGCCCGAGGATTTTAAATTTACCTTTAAGATACCGAGACGCTTTAGCCATGACATGGCGTTACAACATTGCCAAGATGACTTAAAGGTTTGGCTTGATTTGTTTAGCCCACTTTTTCCTAAAATCGGGCAAGTAATGATACAACTTCCCAAAGCATGTTCCCCTGAATATTTGCATCGCATTGAAAATTTCTGTGCTTTATTACCAGATGAGCTTTCTGTTGCCGTTGAAGTAAGACATTTAGATTTTTTCGATAAAGGCGATGCGGAGCGTCGTTATAACCAGTTCTTAATGAAACATAATTACAACCGTATCATGATGGATACACGACCTCTTTTTAGTGAAATACCAAACACAGAAGCCATAATAGATGCCCAGGCAAAGAAACCTAAAGTACCACTTCATGTCTTAGCCACCAGCAATGCACCTATCGTCAGATATGTCGGCACATCAAACCTTGAAGACAATAGAGCTTTTTACAAACCTTGGTTAAATAAAATTCGTCTGTGGCTTGAAGAAGGCAAAACCCCCTATGTGTTTTTCCATACCGCCGATAACTATGACGCACCACTTTTAGCTAGGCAGTTTATTGCTGAGTTAGGTTTAGAACATAATGTCAGTTTGCCATTTCCTGCTGAAAAAGAAGCAAAGCAAAACTCATTGTTTTAGAATTACATCAAATTAGAGTAGAGAGTAACCAGTGCCCCACCCTTACACACACTATTTCAGTCATTACCCTGAAAATATTCAAGCACAAGTTGATATGCTTATCTGTGGTAATAAGCTGCTTTCGTTTTTCAAAAATAAATACCCTGTTAGTCACACTCTAAAAAATGACAAATTACTTTTTGAATTCACGAATGAACTCAAGCAAAAATACTTGAAGAATGCCCCCAAGTTGCAGCAAGTACAGTATAAGAAGCAGAAAGATTTAGTAAAAAATGCACTGGGCACACATACCTTTAAACGACAACAACACGGTGGCAAGCTAAAAGCCAAACATGAAATTGCCATAGCCGAGCAACTTCGTTTAGCGCCAGAACCACTCTTAAAAGCCTTAGTAGTTCATGAACTAGCCCACTTCAAAGAAAAAGATCACAACAAAAGTTTTTACAATCTGTGTTGCCACATGGAGCCAGAATATCACCAGCTTGAACTAGAGTTGAGGCTATTTTTAGTACTTCGACAAGAGCAACTCAGTTTTTATTAAACACAAAAAAAGCAGGCTATGCCTGCTTTTTTATTTGATGTCTAAGTTTCTTATAAGCCTAATTTAGCCAAAAAACCATCATCAGCATCGTCGCTAACTTCATTATTAGCAGCGGATTTTATTTTAGAAGCATCTTGCTTCCTTTTATCAAAGTTGGCTTGATTTTCAATAATTGAATCAGGGTCGATAGATTCGGCAATGTCGAAATCATGTAGCTTAATAAACTCTGTTTTATCCATTGCTAATTCGAGGTAGAAAATATTTTGGTTTTGTGTAGTAAACGTTACACGACGTGCCTGAGGCCTATCCATCGTGGTATCAACAGAAATTTGCACCTGCTTGTTAATCGCCATCATTTTAGGCTGATTTTGTGTAATTGAAGTGTGAAGCTGTTCACGCACCTTGCCAGTAAAGTCACCGACCATTTGGTTCATTAACTCACCCAACACATTAGATACATCATCAGACAAGTGACTCAGAGCAATTTCTTCTTCAGGCATACCCATGTTACGCATGTAATCTTGATAAATTTCCATCGCAGCTTGCTGCGTGAAATTCATCACAACAAGTCCTGTGAAGCCGCCGTCGAACAACACAAAACAACCAATATCTGGTCGCATACACGTGCGTGTAATTTTTTGTACCATTGCAGAATACGAAATTTGATTGCCACTAGCTGAGGATAAAACTTCGGTCACCGAGTGGCACAGGGTTGATAAAATATCTTCTGTGCTAATCACTTTGTTTCTTGCCATTTTTTTCTCTTTAATAATTAACCGAACTTGTACATAAGATATGTGACAAGTCTAAAAGTTACAACTGCTATGTGATATCAGACAAATATATAGTGATTGTTAGTTGCTGTAATCACCATGATTCTACTCAAAGTTCATAGCACACTTTTGAAGCAAACTTATAGTTCTAAAAATATAGGTCCACGATGAATTGTATTTTTATAATCATCAGATGCTTATTTGTAGCGGCTCTTATTTAACTGTGAGATTTTTGACAAAGGCCATGTCATTATTAAACAAATTAGCATTACTGCAATTGTTTCTGTTTGATCTTTTGCCACAGCTAGGTATGTGCAAGCAACAATAGTACAAATAATTAATAGCCACAATGTTATGTACAAAGCTCTAAACTTATGAAAAAAATCGCACAATTTGAGGAAAAACATATTCCAATCCTTTAGTTCAAACGAACCAACAACTTTATAGTTCTTTTGTATATTACAATAAACGATGATGGCATGATTTAGAACATAATATTAAGAAAATATTTCATTTTAGTTTCAAAAACATACATTCTTCTTACAAAATACCCCAGATTAATTTATTTAAAATGCTAAAATACTGCAATTATTTGTAATGAGAGACAAACCGTGACTGGCAAAGACAGTATTTACGCCAATCAAGTTGAGGTCAAAGACTTCTCCTTCGATGCAAATGTCGTCGAAGTATTTCCTGATATGATCCAGCGCTCAGTCCCTGGTTATGCCACTATTGTTAGCACTATGGGAAAGTTAGCAGGTCAATACGCACAGAGCAACTCGAACCTTTATGATTTAGGCTGCTCGTTAGGTGCAGTTACTTTGAGTATGCGACGTAATATTGAAAAAGAAAATTGTAAAATTATCGCCATTGATAACTCTGAACCTATGGTAGAGCGGTGCAAACTACATCTACAAGGCTTTAAATCAGATGTGCCTGTAGAAGTGAGCTTAGCCGATATCAATGACATTAATCTCGAAAACGCCAGCGTTGTGGCTATGAACTTCACTTTACAGTTTATCCCGCCAGAACAGCGCCGAGCACTACTAGAGAAAATTTACAACAGTCTTAAGCCTGGTGGTGTACTTCTACTTAGTGAGAAATTTCGCGGCGAAAATGAACAGGCAGATAATTTACTCATAGATTTGCACCATGACTTTAAGCGTCATAACGGCTATTCAGAGTTAGAAATAAGCCAAAAACGTACTGCCATTGAAAATGTGATGCGCACAGATTTATTGAGCACTCATCTTGCGCGCTTATCTGATATTGGCTTCGGTCAAACTCAGGTTTGGTATCAATGCTTCAACTTCTGCTCAATGGTTGCGATTAAATAACGGAATTAAAATGAATACTTGGTTTACAGATTTTTATGCGGCCATTGCTAAAGGGCCACTTAGCCATTGGTTAGATACGCTTCCAGCACAATTAACACACTGGCAAAAAGAAGCCCAACACGGCGATTGGCCAAAATGGGAAAAAGTACTTAAGAACCTGCCTGAATCAAATACGCAACATATCAATATCACAGATAAAGTTGAATTTGGTCTAGAAACAGAATTATCTGAAGGTCACACAAAACAACTGACGCATTTATTAAAGCGCATGATGCCATGGCGAAAAGGCCCTTTTCACATTCATGGTATTCATATTGATACAGAGTGGCGCAGCGATTGGAAATGGGACCGCCTAGTTGAGCATATTAGTCCACTTCACGGACGTACTGTTTTAGATATCGGCTGTGGTTCGGGCTATCATTTATGGCGTATGAAAGGTGCGGGAGCTGAATTTGTCGTTGGTATTGACCCGTCAGATCTGTTTTTATCGCAATTCCAAGCAATAAAACATTTTAATAAAGATGAAAACGTACATCTTTTACCCCTGGGTGTTGAGCAATTACCTGAGCTAAAAGCTTTTGATACCGTTTTTTCAATGGGTGTTTTATATCACAGACGTTCTCCCATTGACTTTCTAGCGCAGTTAAAAGCCCAATTACGCAAAGGCGGCGAACTCGTATTAGAAACATTGGTAGTTGAAGGTGATGCGCATACTGTTCTAGTACCTACAGATCGCTATGCAAAAATGCGTAACGTTTGGTTTATTCCAAGCACAGCTGCATTAACCTTATGGCTTGAGCGTGTCGGGTTCAAAAATATTCGAGTTGTGAATGAAGATGTCACGTCATTAGATGAACAAAGACGTACTGAGTGGATGGAGACAGAATCTCTGGCTGATTTCCTTGACCCGAACGACCCAACAAAAACCATTGAAGGCTACCCTGCTCCACTTCGTGCGATAATTATCGCCGAAAGCTGAAAAAGTAACTAAAAGGAGCGTTAGCGCTCCTTTTTAGTATGCAATGGCGAATTAAAGTTGATTTTTATCGTTTGCATTAGCAGTTTTAGTTTGCTTTTCTTTATCTGACTGCTGTTGGAGCTCCTCTAAAAAACCTTCGTACTTTTCTTGCATTAGTTTTACATTAACTTCAATTGCGGTTTGCCAATTTTTCCCCATGTCATCTGTTTTAACCACTTGGCCCTGATCACACAGAAAGTAAAGTGTTTGACCTGATGAGAGTTGGGGCAAAATGGTATGGCAGTTATCCTTTGGCTGACCATGCGTTTGCCATAACAGTTTGGATTTTGGGTTTAAATTGCTGCTTTTGACTTCAGCACTTATAATACTTAGAGCTCTCTTTTTATTATTTTTCGCTTTTACACGACCGACAGTAACAAGGGTATTCCCATTTAGTACTGCTGCTAATGTTGCATCAGCTTTTACGTCGCCAAAAATACTCAAAGAACGATCAAGTTCGTACCATGTTTTACCATAATCTAATGAAACAACTTGATCACCAATCCCATCCCATTGACTAACTTCAAGACCTATCAGTTCACCTGTATTTAACTGTATTAGTTGCTTAAACGCAGGATGCTTTTTACTTTCCCACTTTCTGCCTGATTCTTCAAAGGTGAATAACTTATTATCATTAATTAGTTTTATTTTGCCTTTATCGTCAAAAAACGGAAATATGCCGCCATTTTGTACCCAAAAATTATTGCCTGGCTTTTTCTTAAAAGTTCCTAACACTTCCCATTGTTGTTCTAACTCTTTAAAGCTATAGAGTCTATATTGGTTTTTTGAACCCGTTAACGCATAACCCATTTCACCTTGAGTTGCTAACCATATAAACGCTTCTTTGGCTGATACTGCACTGACTTTTTCCCAGTTATTAATCTGACCAGCAAAAAGCTCTCCACGTTCACTGCCAACTAATAATTGGTCATTGAAGTAAGTAGCAGCAGTCAGCTGAGATGATGTGGGTAGGGTGTCAGAAGAGAGATTTCCCTTACTATCAAGCAGGTGTAGACGGCCTAAACGAGATAATAGAGCATTACTCTCGCCCATGTTTAAAGATACTGAACGCTCGCCAAAAGAATTCTCTTGCGATAGAGACGCAAGCTTATTTCTGTATTCAACTAAATCATCTTGTTTCCAGCCATTCACTTTATCAAAACTAACCGACTGGATTAATTTCGGATAATGCTGAGTAACAAACTCGGTCAAGTCTTGCCCTTGCTTCATTCTAGTCACATAAGCTTTTTGCTGTGATGTTGTACTCCAAAATGATGCTTCTTTTGTACTTAATAAGGGTTGAAACACTACCGTACCCAAATTTGTAAACTGGCTCTGTTTTACTTCAAAAATACCCGCAGAGAAAAACACTGGCATAGTTATCCAAGATGACATATTTCCATCAGAGTAACTGCTATATAAAGATGAAATCATATACTCACCTTCAGGCATAGTTCCTACAAATGCTTGGCTAGCTAAAGTACCATGAGTATTAGGCTGTAGAATAAAGAACTCAGGCTCCCAATCAACTTGCTCTGGCTCGAATTTTTTGCCACGCTTTTTTGCCTTCGTTTTAGCTTCTTCTATAGCTTGCTGCTTTAATTCTTCCTGATTGTCCAATCTAACTAAAATAACTTCATCCCAAGAACTATGCCATGTTGCTAAACGCTCAGTATTATTAACAAGTTGCAGAGCAACCACGCCATGACCTTGCGTAAGGTTCTGATTATTTGCTATTTTTGTATATTTCATCGCTGTGGACGAGCATGCAGCTAGTAACATTAATGTCATTGCCACAAACCCTGTTTTTAAATGCTGATAATTCATACTTATCCTTTGTTTATTTTCGCGCGACAATTCTAAGCTTACACAACATCGAAACTCAACAAAAGCCTAATTCAACTAGCCCCCCTTTCTCAATTGTTGTAAAATATGCGCGTTTCTAAGCAACCCCTATTCTATTTTTGAGGAAAACCTGTGAGCGAACAAAAACAGTCTCTTAGTTATAAAGACGCTGGTGTTGATATTGATGCTGGTAATGCATTAGTTGAGCGTATTAAAGGCGTAGTGAAAAAAACTCGTCGCCCTGAAGTTATGGGTGGCATCGGTGGTTTTGGTGCACTATGCGAACTTCCAACTGGATACAATGAGCCTGTTCTAGTAGCTGGCACAGATGGTGTTGGTACAAAACTTCGCCTTGCTATCGATCTTAAAAAGCACGACACAGTAGGTATCGACCTTGTTGCGATGTGTGTAAACGATCTTATCGTTCAAGGTGCTGAGCCACTATTTTTCCTTGACTACTATGCAACAGGTAAACTAGACGTTGACGTTGCTGCTGACGTAGTTACTGGCATTGGTAAAGGTTGTGAGCTTTCTGGCTGTGCACTTATCGGTGGTGAAACTGCTGAAATGCCAGGTATGTACGAAGGCGATGACTATGACATGGCTGGTTTCTGTACTGGTGTTGTAGAAAAATCAAAAATCATCGACGGTACCAAAGTAACAGCTGGCAACCAGCTGATCGCACTTGCTTCTAGCGGGCCTCACTCAAACGGTTACTCACTGATCCGTAAAGTGCTTGAAGTGTCAGGCGCTGATACAAACTCAGAATTCGAAGGCAAGACATTAGGCGAACACCTAATGGAGCCTACGCGTATCTACGTTAAATCTATCTTAGAACTACTAAAAGACGTAGACGTACACGCACTTTCTCACATCACTGGTGGTGGTTTCTGGGAAAACATTCCTCGCGTATTGCCTGAATCAGCAAAAGCAGTTGTTAAGGGCGATAGCTGGCAATGGCCTGTAGTATTCAACTGGTTACAAGAAAACGGTAACATCGAAACTCATGAAATGTACCGCACATTCAACTGCGGTGTTGGCATGATCTTAGTAGTTCCTGCAGACAAACTTGAGCAGAGCCTTGAGATTTTAAAAGCACAAGGTGAAGATGCGTGGCACATCGGTGAAATTCAAACTGCGGCTGCAGGTGAAGAACAAGTAGAAATCATTGGTGGTGCTGAGTAATGCCAGCATCGCGTATTGTTGTCTTGATTTCAGGCAGTGGTTCAAATCTACAAGCCATTATAGATGCTTGCCTAAGTAATCAAATCAGTGGTGATGTTGTCTCTGTTATCAGCAACAAGGCCGATGCTTTCGGCCTAACACGCGCAAAGAACGCAGGCATTGAAACTTGTGTTCTTAGCCATAAAGATTTCGCATCACGCGAAGACTACGATGCACAACTCGCACAATTAATTGACTCTTTTGACCCGGCTCTAGTTGTATTAGCTGGATTTATGCGTATTCTTACTCCTAGCTTAGTGCAAAAATTTAAGGGAAAAATGTTGAACATTCATCCTTCTTTGTTGCCTAAGTATCAAGGGCTGAATACTCACCAAAGAGCAATAGATGCTAAAGACGATGTGCATGGCGTAAGTGTCCACTTTGTGACAGAAGAATTAGACGGTGGACCTGTTGTTTTACAAGCTAAAGTACCAATTTTAGCAAATGATACAGCAGAGTCACTTGCCCAGCGGGTTCACGAACAAGAACACATAATCTATCCTTTGGCGGTCCAATGGTTCAGCGAACAGAGACTAACAATGGAAGCAGACTATGCCGTTTTTGACAATCAACCCCTTCCACCGCAAGGCGCGCAGTTCGCGGAATAGACATACTAGCGCTTGGTTTATTACACTAAGCGCTATTTTCTCAACATCGGTTTTAGCCGAGCCTCTTACTCCCTATCGAGCAGAATATGAAGTTAGCCGAAAAGGGTCCGTCCAAGGCAATGCGTTGCGTGAATTAACAAAAAATGCTGACAATACTTATGTACTCACTTATCAGAGTGATATTGAGTGGATGATTTTCTCTGATGAGAGAAATGAACGTGCCAGATTCATGGTGAATAATAATCAAGCTATTCCATTAGAATATTCAATGTCACGAAAAGGCACAGGCCCAGATAAGCAGTACAATCTTGTATTTGATCAAAGTAAAAAACAAATCTTCTCAAATAAAAAGAAACATCCGCTGAAGGTTGACTGGAAAGCAGAACAAAAAGATCTACTCACCTATCAGTTTCAACTGCGAAATGATTTAAAAGCAGGTGAAACAAAATTTAGTTACCCCATTATTGATAAAAATGGCAATCAACGTAACTATGATTTTGAAGTTGATGGAAAAGAGACCATAACACTACCGATTGGCAATGTTGAAACAATCAGAGTTAAACGTCTCTATGACAACAACAAAAGACAGGCAATTGCTTGGTTTGCACCTGAATATGACTTTTTACTTGTTAAAATGTATAAAGGAAAAGAAGGAATTGAACAATTCCAAGTCCAACTTAAACAGTATGACAAATAGAATGACTCGTTGAGATAACAAAAAGCCAAGCGTATGCTTGGCTTTTTGCTTTGCTTAACACTGTAAAGAGCTAGATTTTTTCGCCTAACTTAAATAAGGCAAATTCGCCAGGTTCCATCTTTTGCCATTGCTCATCATTAGTCAGTGGGCGAGTTGCAATAACAGAAACCACATCGTTTGGTGTTGTCTCTTGTTGAAAATCAACAACCATATCTGCATCAATTAAAGTCGCTTTACCAAAAGGTGCTCTACGAGTTATCCAGTGTAAATTATTCGTACAAAAAGCCAAAACAAACACACCATCTGTCAGTAGCATGTTGAAGACGCCCTTCTCCCTTAATTCGTTAGCGAGCTTTGCAGCATAGCGAAACACAGAAGCCATATTAGAGGGGCGTTTTGGATACTTTTCACGGATTTTGTCTAAGATCCAACAAAACGCCAACTCACTGTCGGTATTGCCGACAGGTTTATAAAATTCTGGTTTTAAATCTTGGTAATTCGAAAGTTGCCCATTGTGGGCATACGTAATTTCGCGACCCCAAAGCTCACGCGTGAACGGATGTGTATTCTCCAAACACGTGCGCCCACGATTGCCTTGTCGAATATGGCTTATTACCGAAACACTTTTAATCGGATACGCTTTGACTAGTTTGGCTATTTCAGATGTGCAACTTGGCTCTGGATCTTTAAATGTGCGACACCCTTTGCCCTCATAAAATGTAATACCCCAACCATCTTTATGAGGACCAGTATTTCCACCGCGCTCTAGAAGACCAGAAAAACTAAAACAAATGTCCGTCGGTACATTGGCTGACATGCCAAGAAGTTCACACATTTAATAAATCCAAAAAAATAAAACCATACATATTATGACAGCATTCGAAAATGGATAACACTAAGAAAGTTAAGGTTTATATAACCAATTCATCACTGATATAAAAAAGCCCTCACTAACAGTGAAGGCTTAAATAACTATAACTTTTAATTTCGTTAGTTTCTATAAAAAGAAAGATACCAACCGTTTGCTAAAACCTCATCAAATTGCACAGGCCCTTTTTCAGGTAAGTGCTCAAGGGTGAAACCCTGTTCGCGAGGTGAGTTTGGATTTTTAACATTATATTTATAATCGAATGAAACGCCAGAGCCTGCAAAACCTGCTATATGTAGCTGTATTTTTAGGGTGCAATTAACATTTTCACCTTTTTTGAACTTAATAGAAGTTGCGCCTATTTTAGATAACCTTTCGTCTAAATATTGTATAGTTGGCTCATTTTCTTGTTTTGGGAGATTCACGCTATAAAAAAACTGCCATCACAATTTCTAAATGGCTGTTCCACTTTACCCATTTCACAAACATATATTTGAAGTTCTGAAAAAGTGTGCTTATTTTGTTTAAAACTAGATTTCATTTCTTGAAAGCTAGGTGGGTTTTCACACCCAAGAGTTAAAAAGCTTAATAGTAAAATAACCAATCTTTTCATTAATACTTAGCTCCTTTATGAAATCAATCGTGATTGATATTAATAACACAAACAAAATACAACAATGCATTTACAACGATTAGCACATAAAAAAGCCCCGTGAAGAACGGGGCTGGTTGAGAGTATTTTATTTATTAATTATAAACCGAATACCACTTTTTCACTTTTCAGCATGCGGCTACTTAGGTAACTAAGCACACCGAATAGCCCTAGCGTTACCAATGTTGATAAAGCCAGTTGTGCAACAGGAATGTCATTACCTTTAATAAATTCAATCATGGCGTATTGTTGTGCCGCAATTGGTAGCCACTGTACAACGTCAGTCGCGATATCATAGGTTGTTACCATGCTAAGACCCATAGGTACGAATAAAACCATGGTTACATAGGTTTGCGCTTCTTTGAACGACTTAGCCATGAAAGACACAAACACTTGCAAACTTGCTGACATAAGCGCAATCGGTAAACCAATCACAAAACAAAACAACATAAATTCAATGCTTAAGTTAACACTAAAGCCAAGCTGTTCCCAAGGCACCATGCCATAAGCAAACTTTGAAACCACTAAGATAAGAGCCAAACCTAACATCGAGAATGTTGCTATTGCGCCGGACTTAGCCAAAACGATTTGTAATGTACTAATTGGGTGGCTTAGTAACAATGCAATTGAATTACGCTCACGCTCACCCGCACTGGTATCAATGGCTAGGTTCATCGCTGCATAAAACAGAGTTAGTACAATAGAAAGCGTCGCGATGCCTAAGAACATACCGCCTTTAGAATCAGGTGTTGCTTGATCATGCACTTGTACATCAACGGCTCTCATAAGAGTTGGATCAACACCTCTTGCCAATAGGCGTAAACCGGCTACCTCAGAATTATAGCGTGCTAATGAACGTTCTAATCGAGAAATCGACTTACGCAATTTATCATTAGACTTATCAGCTATCACAGTAACCGTTGCAGGTCGACCTTCAGACATTTTTACAGCAAAATCATCACTGATTTCTAACACGATATCTTTAACGTCTTCGCCTGTACCATGCACAATCTCTTTACTTTCAAGATACTGAACCAGATTAGGGGCTTGTTCTGGGTTTTTAATTGTAATTTTTAAATCTTCAGCTGATGCAAATTGCTTTAACATCACTGAAAATAGTAAACACATAATGATTGGTGTACCAATGGCATAATACAAACCCGCCATTACGGAACGCTTGTCACGGCTAGCATCCAATACTTCTTTTTTAAATAAAACTGACAGTAACTTCATCATGCTGCAATTCCTTCATCACTACCGATTAATTCAATAAATGCTTCTTCAAGGCTTTCTTTACCAGTTCGCTCACATAATTCAGCTGGCGAGCCTTCAGCCACAACTTGACCCTTAGCCATTACCACAACATGATCACACAGTGCGGCCACCTCTTGCATTACATGGCTTGAGAATAGAACGCAGTGTCCCTGCTCTTTCAGCATTAGTAATAACTCACGAAGAATACGCGTGCTCATTACATCAAGACCACGAGTTGGCTCATCAAGAATAATGTTGGTCGGTTTATGCACGATTGCTTGTGCCAGCGCCGTTTTCATGTGCTGACCTTGCGAAAAGCCTTGGCAGCGTCTGTCAGCAATGTCGTCCATTTTTAATTTACTTAATACATCTTGGGTTGCAGCTTTTGCAGCATCCGTTTCCATACCACTGAGTTCGGCATAAAATTGAATGTACTCGCGTGGCGTCAGACGCTCGTATAAACCACATGGGTCTGGAAACAAGCCCAATTTCTGTTTTGCTGCCATTGGCTCTTTTGCGACATCAATACCATCAATCTCCGCATTGCCACTATCAGCTTTCAGTAAACCAAATACAGTACGCAAACAGGTGGTTTTACCTGCACCATTTGGCCCCAGCAAACCTGTGATTTTGCCATTTTGTGCAGTAAAGCTCAGATTATTCATGGCTTTTACTGAACCGATCTTCTTTTCTAAGTTATTTACAGAAATCATCTCTTACTCCTTTTCACTCGATTCAGAACCACTGTCGGTATGCAGAGCAACACCATTTAAGTTCATAAAAAACTGCTTGCGATTGTCTTTTTCTAAACAAGTTGCGTCTAATTCTTCTGACCCATTCGAGTCAATAAATTTACCTACGATATTCGCAGCACAGGTTTGTGATACCACACCGTGAGTTGCACTCTCAGAAACCAAGTGTTTTGCGTTACTCATTTCTACCATTGCCATTTCAGCCCAACTAGCAGGCGTAGCCGGATCTAAACCACCTGATAATAAGAGCGTAGGAATATCTGTTTTAACTGGTTCATAGAAAGATTTATCTACTGGCTTGGCATCCCAAATAGGACATGCGATATCAAAACCTTCAATCATCATTCGTCCCAGATAAGCTTCGCCATGATCAGAACGGGATACATCGGTTAAACTCGGCCAATCTTCAGAGCAGACAATCGCACTGTGCATCCCCATCGCCATGCTATCCATCATATCTGTTGATGAAAGTAACCCTACAATCGGTGAATAGTCTCCATTCAACGCTTCACTGATTGCTAAAGGAACGAGTGCACGTGTAGTGTGGCTGTATAAAGCCATACGAACAGTGCTAAACACCTTCATTTTGGTCAGTACTAAGTTTATCTTTTTGTGTGTTCTTGGATGACGCACAGTTGTTTCAATCGCTTGATCATCTAATTGTTCAAGTAACTTATAAAAGTTCGCTTTCAAATTTGGATAATTTTCTGAGCAATTTGCATCTGTTTCACATCTATCAAATAAAGCATTCATTGAGTCATCAATCGCTTTACCTATCGCTGTTAAACTTTGTTGCATAGGCACAACACCATCGAGTGTGCTGGTGATCACAGAATCAGGAAATTGACGGGTATATTCTTGCGCTATACGCGTACCATATGACACGCCGTATAAATGCAGGCCTTTATAACCTAACGCTTCTCTCACAGCATCAAAGTCTTTTGCCGCTGCTACAGTAGAATAATGTGATAGGTCAGTATTAAGTTCGTCTTTACACTTTTGTGTTTCTTCTTTTGCGAAGGTATCCATGTCTTCGGTTAAATCATTTAACTCAAATTGCGAGATTAAATCTACACCTTCACATTGCAGTTTATTGGATTTACCTGTGCCACGTTGATCAACCAGAAGTATATCTCTAGATTCACGTGCATAGCGCAGGTTTCTATCAAAAATGGCCGCTAACTCTGTGGCTGATTGACCTGGACCACCAGCAAAACCAAGTACGGCTTCTTCAGGTTTACTTGGTTTGATTGCAGGAATGATTGCAAAGTGAATGTCTATCTCACCGTCCGCTGGGTTGTCTGAAACTGGCTGCTTAATGCTGCCGCATAATAATCTGTCATCTAAACCTTTTGCATAACATGGAGTAAGTTCTGGTTTTACTTTGTTATCTTGCTCTGCAATAGCTGAAGATGAAAGCCCCATCATTAACGGCAGAGCCGCTAACTTAAAAAGACCTGTTTTTGTCATGTTACTTCTGCTCATCATTGAGTTCCTTGTTGCTTTTTACACACACTATGATATTTTTAACTTAGTGTATTGGTGTATTATTGTATTAATACAGTGAGTTTAGATTAATGCTAGAATTTATTAATGTCAACCCCAGTAGTGGCGATCCAATTTATAAACAATTACACGAACAAATCGTTCGTTTAATTGTTGGTGGCCAAATACAAGCTGGAGAAGAGTTGCCATCAGTTAGAAAAATTGCAGAATATTTCACAGTGAACCCGATGACAGTATCACGGGCTATTGGCATGCTTGTAGATCAAGGTTGGTTAGAAAGACGAAGAGGCCAACCTACTCGGGTTGCAGAGCAGCAACCTCAATCACCAGAACAAGGTCAAACGCTCCTTTATGAAGGGGTAGATCAACTAATACAGCAGGCAAAACAGCTTGGTGTAACCGTGAACGAACTAAATGAGATAATCTCAAAAAGATGGGAGCAATAATAATGACAACCGCCCTTTTAGAATATAAAAACGTTCATAAGATATTTAATCAAAACATGGTGTTAAAAAACATCGATTTAACCATAGAGCCCGGTATGGTTGTAGGTTTGCTTGGCAAAAATGGTGCTGGTAAAACAACTCTTTTGCGCAGTGCCCTTGGACTTATTGAGGTAGATACGGGCGAAGTATTTACACTCGGGGAAAACCCGACTCAATTAAATGCAGAATTAAAGTCACAAGTTGGCTATGTGCCCCAGCAAGCTTTTGGATATGAGGGTTTTTCGATTAGAGAAGCGTTAGATTTACACTCAAGCTTTTACAGCGAGTGGGATAACACACTAGAGCTAGATTGGCTAAAACGTTTTGAATTAAATTCTGATGATATGGTTGAAAACCTATCTATCGGCCAACGGCAAGCACTTGCTTTAATTATGGCCATGGCATATCGACCTAAACTACTTATATTAGATGAACCTGTAGCCAGCTTAGATCCCATCGCCCGTCGAGAATTTATGCTCGATCTTTTTGATCTATCGCTCGAATCAGGTTCTGGCGTGATCTTTTCAACACACATCACTTCTGATATAGAAAGAGTCGCTACCCATGTTGCACTTGTTAAAGACGGTGAAATCAAACTCTTTAATGAATTAGATGAACTCAAGACCTCAATTCGGAAAATAAGTATCTCTAACGAAACAGCGGTTAATTTAAGTGACTTTGATGTTCTTAACAAACAGAGTAACGCAGCAATCATCTCGGGTTACCAAGGCCAAGATATTGCTGGTGTAAATCATGTTTCGACATTATCGCTTGAGCAATTATTTGTGGAGTTACACGCATGAGTAATACGCTAAACCGTACTTGGCATAAAGGGTTTTATGCCTATTGGTTTAAAGAATGCGGCAGCTTAAACTACCTGCTGCCCATGTTAATTGGTGTAATTATCAGTGTACTTGTCATGATTAAAGGGCTGACTGAAGCCTTGCCATTTACAATCTGTTTTACCAGTATCTGTGCCTTTGCTTCTGTCTCTTGGCAAAGCATTCGCCTGCAAGCCACTGAATGGCATAGTTTAGTACCTGGTTATACTGACCACATCGTCAAACAGGGCAATATCATTATTGTTGCGCCACACGTGATTTTGCTCGCAAGTGCTATTATTTTTGAACAATATGATGTATTAAAATTGCTCTGTATTTCTGTTTTAGTCGGAACCTTGTTTTATTTAAAGTGCCGAGTTACCAGCAAAATGTTTAACTCAAGTTCCTATTTTTTCTTTGCAATCATCGGTTTTACAGTTGCTTTTAAAGAAGTGCCTACTTGGTTAGCCGCTTTAGCTGTGATCTTAAACATTAATTTGGTGCTGTTTAGAAGGCACTTTGGTACAGCGTTCAAATGGCAAACCCAAGCCCTCGTTGACTATAAACACGCGCTTCAATCTGGTTGGTCCCCAATCCCTAAAGGTTTTTTAAAGGGTTATGGACAAGGATTAAATAAATTCTTTTTTCCTTTGAGCTATTTTATGGGCCGCTCGCTCATACAATACACGGTACTCGTGCTAATAATATTGGTTGCCTTACTTACCTTAAATTACTTTTATGTTGCGGGCAGACCTAGCTTATTTATCTTTTCTAACCTTGTATGTATTCTTGCTTTTATGATCTTATGGACAAGAATTCAAAGGCAACAAGCATGGGGAACCTTAATCACTTTACCGATTTACAGCAGTGTAATGGAGGCTAAAATTAATTACGCTAAAGCAAGTGAAAAATTCGCGCTATGTATTTTTGTTTGCTCAGCCCTCTTAGCAGGCTTTATAGAATTCATTCGCTTTGCTTCCCCTGTTTTCAACCTGTCAATGACTTATAGTTTAGTAAACACTGCTGGTGTGCTTATATGTTTTGCTATAGGTAATGTATGTAAGAAATCGGCATTTTTCAGTGTTGCATTGGTATTTACGTTAGGTTTTGTCTTAGCAATAACAGGCATTGTTGTTGAGACAGAGGCTGAAAAGCTTGGAATAGAGCACTCTGCAGGAGCTTTTATTTATTTATTATTCGCCATTTTTGCAAATCGTATTTCTTCAAAACAGCTTTATACTAATATCTAATTAACCTCAGATCTGTATAAGATTTAAAGTCGAGTCACTTTTATGCTCGGCTTTTTAGTCTGAAAAGTGTAGGCAATTAACCCAGCCATTAAATTAACCATAAATGAGATACAGCTTCGATGCATTTTATGATATATTTGAGCC
>NZ_PNEC01000148.1 GCF_005886345.1 Pseudoalteromonas phenolica | reverse complement strand
TACTTGCTGCTCTAGCTTTTTAATGTGCTGACTTACGCCCGATTGGGTCATAAAAAGACGCTCGGCGGTTTGGGTAAAATGATTTACCTCAACCAAAGTACAAAACGTGTTTAACCATGTTGGATTTATCATTACAAAACGTACTCAAAATGATGATTAATGATAATTTTACTTAATATTGTTCAATTCGTAAACTAACTCCATCAACTAGTCACAAGATAAGTCACAAGTTAAAGAGGAAGTATTATGAGTCATACATATCCACGTAGTTTTTCGCACATTGGTATTTCGGTTCCCGACGTTGAAAAAGCAGTCGAGTTTTACACTAAGG
>NZ_PNEC01000147.1 GCF_005886345.1 Pseudoalteromonas phenolica | reverse complement strand
TACTGCAACATAGAAAAGACCATCAAAACGGTGATCGCGACTTTGACGTGCTTTTTGCCAGTAAGATGAAATCATAAACAGCTCTTTTAATAATTGACTGCGACAAAGTTTAAATAAATTTTAAACCATTGCTAGCCACAATCGGTACTCAACTATTTAGCGAAATCTATTAACTCTTGGCCCGTTAAACGATAAATAATCCATTCAGTTTGTGGTTTTGCACCTATACTGTCATAAAAATCTATAGCAGGCTTATTCCAATCCAACACAACCCACTCAAATCGGCCACA
>NZ_PNEC01000146.1 GCF_005886345.1 Pseudoalteromonas phenolica | reverse complement strand
TTATCGATAACTAAAATAGTTAAAGTTAAAAATAAGTGATACTTATACCAATTTGCTTAATTAAGTGATCTATTTAGAGGCTAGGGAAAAGTGTTGATACTTGGCAATAAATTCGCTATTTATCTGTTCTCAGCGCTTGTTCCTGCATAGCTCTACCCTCTGCATCCATGCAGTCGTAAATAAGATTTTTTAACGCAATTAGCAACACCTTTAG
>NZ_PNEC01000145.1 GCF_005886345.1 Pseudoalteromonas phenolica | reverse complement strand
TTACCTTTTGCGGGTTCGAATATCTCATCATCTGTACCAGATACAAGGTATTTTTTCCTTTTTAGCGCTATAGCTAATTGGTGCATAACACTCCCACCTATGGAAATAAAATGAATTTTCATACGTTTATGTAAGGAATTTGACTTTTAACAAAAGAAAAACGGGCTAGAGACAGCAATTTCTATAGTACCTGTATCTTTGTTAAGTGCAAAATAAGTCCATATCCTACAATAATATCATGTATATGAAAAAGATTATAGTTGCCATTA
>NZ_PNEC01000144.1 GCF_005886345.1 Pseudoalteromonas phenolica | reverse complement strand
AAAAATTTTGGGACTCGGCGTTTTAGGTGGGTGTTCGTAGTAATGACAATTTTCATTGCTGATTTGAGGGGCAAAAGGTGAACTCATTAAAATGGTTTGCATTATAAATTCATCAGATCCCCAAGTGAAATGGAAAAAACGTTTAAGCTTCTTATTGCTATCTACTTTATCTAATACGTATTCGGCGGCCCCCGGTGAAATAGCCCAAAACATGGAACTACCGTAAAATGGCAATGAAGGAACAGACCTTTTTACAAAAAGATTAATGAGCACCTCCAACCGATATTGACCCTTAAATTGATAATTCGTAAGATGATAGCGATTGATACGTTCAAATGCTTCTTCCCAATCGCCCTGAAAAGATCGATATTTTAATAACAGTTTACCCTTTCTTTCCGCAA
>NZ_PNEC01000143.1 GCF_005886345.1 Pseudoalteromonas phenolica | reverse complement strand
TACTACTAGGCCTGGTGTAATGATAGCAAACATCAATTGGAATAGTGCGAATAAAGAAAGCGGAATAGTTGGTGCCAAACTCCATGGTGCCCCTGAGTTAACACCCTTAAAGAAAAGATGGGTGAGGGGGTTACCGATTATACCATTTATAGATTGTCCGAAACATAAACTGTACCCTACAAAAACCCATAGAACAGATACTACACCCGTTGCCACAACGCTTTTGATCATGGTGGAGATCACATTTTTTCTATGAACCATTCCCCCATAGAAAAAAGCTAACCCCG
>NZ_PNEC01000142.1 GCF_005886345.1 Pseudoalteromonas phenolica | reverse complement strand
TTCATTCCTCGGTTTATGAAACATTTACCCAAAAACTGGTAAATGCATATCAACAATTGAAAATAGGTGATCCGCTAAATAGTGCGCACCATGTGGGGCCATTGATTGATAAAGATGCTGTAAACATGTATTTACAAGCCATTGAGGCATGTAAAAAAGAAGGTGGTAAGTTTTTGGTAGAAGGAGGTGTATTATCCGGTGAAGGGTA
>NZ_PNEC01000141.1 GCF_005886345.1 Pseudoalteromonas phenolica | reverse complement strand
TTTAATACCAAATAGATTGTATTATTTGATTAGTTATTTTAAAATGCTACCGTATTCGAGTAAGTTGAGAAATAATGTTTTAAATTCGTATTTAACCCGTTTTTAGCCGTAGCCTTGAAGATTTTTGCCGTAAAGCATTTGGTTCATGCATTCTAAACATCAGTATACTGATTCTGCGGCTTCGCTCAAAGATTTGAGAATTCATCATTTTTTTG
>NZ_PNEC01000140.1 GCF_005886345.1 Pseudoalteromonas phenolica | reverse complement strand
GCATCATTAAAACTCAACTTGTCTTCGAACATTTTTGTAAGAATAAAATTCGTAGACCCGTTTACAATGGCTTTAATGGAATGCAATAAATCGTTATCGTAATATTCTTCTAAATTTCTGATCACCGGAATAGAAGCACACACCGCAGATTCATATAATAATGAGTGACCCGTTTTTTCTTGCAATTCGAGCAAAGCAGGTAAATGCTCGGCCAGCATTTTTTTGCTGGCACTAACTACTGATTTCC
>NZ_PNEC01000139.1 GCF_005886345.1 Pseudoalteromonas phenolica | reverse complement strand
AAGGCTACGAAGCCAGCGTCTAACTAAGGGATCATTCAATAACAAATAACAGCTCCCTTAAGATTTATCTTAAGTAATAATACTCGTTATTCTTTATCTTGGCAGGTTTGCCTGAGTCCAGCCCCTTTCACAGCGGGTGTCCACTTAGGCTTTACATGCCACTTGGGTTTGATTGGAGTGAGCGGCATCACCCGCTTTCTTGCCACCAACATATACACGCTTCCCATCGGCTTTAAGTAATGACGACAAAAGCGGCGCCATGGCGCAAAACGAGAAAGCCTCGAGCCTCGCGCTAAAGACGCATAAATAAAG
>NZ_PNEC01000014.1 GCF_005886345.1 Pseudoalteromonas phenolica | reverse complement strand
GCTCGAAAGATCTGATCACCACAAGGGCATTTAGTTCAATTTCTTATGCGCAGCTCAGGTTAAATAGGTGTTTTTTCCAATGTTTAGTGATTAAAGTGAGCAAAAAAATAGCGAGTAATCGTCGACTCGCTATTTTACCTAACGTTTGGAGGAGTTAGGGTTAGGCGGTTTGCTGGGTGAGCCGAGCATCAATGTTGGCGATATTGGCCATTAACTGCTCTCTAACTCGTTGCAAATGTTGTTGTCGCTGCTCAGGGGCTTGTTTAGCAAAACGTAATGCGCTGTAAAGGCTGCGTTTTGAAACTTGATATCTTGATGCGGCTTGTGAGAGGCTCGACTCGCCGATCATGACGCTTAACATGGCTTCGTTTAACCCCGGTTGCATACTCATTAAAGTTGCTCCTTAGCGTGTTGTGAGACCTGTTTCTCTTCGTGAATTGGCCATATACTCACTTTTGAGTACCAATCTAAGTGCCAAATTAGCTGCATGGTTTGAATAAAGTTGTGCATACGAAAACCCCTGTAATAACTGCTTTGCTTCTTATATTAAGAAAAAGTTATGCCAAGATTATAAGGTTATGATTTTAATTAATTTCTTGTTTTTTTACTTGTACCTGTTGCACTATTTATGTGAAGACCATAGCCATATTGCACTGATACGGCGCAGGGCTATTGAGAAGCCTAGGCGTTCTTTAATATAGATTATGAAGAAGATTATTTTTTTGCTTGGAGCGCCTTAAAAGTGAAAGTCCTCGGCTAAAAATTATCTACAAATTACTCTTTAAATGTTTGTTAGTAAATAAAAAGGAATGAGTTTTATCTATTAAGGAAATAGGAGGTAAAGTGCAGTGGTTAAAAGTACAGATTTTCAAGTAGTCAGGTTGTCATACTTAATATATTTGAATTCTTTTCACTTAGGTTTTTCGCACTAAAAAAGGGCTTTTCAGCCCTTTTAATTGTTTTAATATTTAGAATTTTTAGCTTTATTGTTTACGCCTTAACACCAAAATAAATAGGGCTGGCAGCATCCAAAAAAGTGATCCGCCCCCACCATCTGATTGCTGAGCCTTGTCTTTGGGAGTGGTTGGTGATGGGGTTGTATCAGCCGCCGTTACTGTATAAGAAAGCATGTCTGTTGTGACCTTCCTCCCTTCAAAAAAGCCACTTACGCTTAGCTCAAAAGACCCTACTTTGTCTGTCGTAAATGTGTATTGATTACCACTATGCTCAATGCCTTCATGGTTAGTCCAGATATAACTCAACTGTAATGGCTTTGTTGTTTCAAGTTCTGCTGAAAAAGAGACTCGCTCTCCAACTTTGGTATTGTTTTTTCCTAAAATGCTAAACTGTTTAATAGCTGGAGATACTGCATCAATCACGTGTTGCTTGCTGTAACTGAGTTTTTCATTCACGAATGCGTTGAGAGTTACCTGATAAAAACCCGGTTGTTGATATACATGATTGGGGTTGGCTTCTGAACTGGTTGTGCCGTCTCCGAAATCCCACTGATAATCTGTTATTTCTATACCGTAAAGAGTCGAGGAAAACGCGAGTATTGTTAAGCATCCTAGCCATCGTTTAATTGTATACATCTTTATCTTTGTCCTTAAATTAGAAAATGCTTTTTTATAGCAATAGCAAAAATAATAAACTTTTACTAGTAGCTAAGTAGTTGATAAGAATATTTTTAATTTACATTTGTATCTGTAAAAGGTAAGTTATTTTATGCGTTTTTTACATTATTAAACTAGAAAAACTTTTAAGGGATATAATTTTGAAGGATCATTTGAAGCTTACTTCATTGCTTTTGTTTTTAACGGCCCCCCTCAAAGCAACAGAGCACACTTATTCTGCCGTACCCGCTATGATGGGTAATGCAAAAATGGGCTTATTGTGCGCACAAGCCCCCGAATTTGCTAGTCGTGATTGTCAAACCACAGTGATACCCGATAATGGGCGAACAAGAGCGCTGTTTCCATATATTCCAGAGCAATATAATTTATTGTATCGGGACGAAGATAGCCGGTTATTTTCTCAGTTCAGTGGTTATCCGTTTGTTGTAAAACATCAAGACGGAGTGTGCTCTTTAGAAAATGCCGCCGTGATTACGCGCCAGAATACGGTTGATTATCCAGTCTACAGTTACACCTGTGACGGGGCTGCACAAGAGAGTGCGGATCTATCTCGGGTTCAAGTTAATTATAATGGTGCTGGTGTTTTTCAAACTGAGAACGATGCCCACTTTTATGGCGGTATTACTATGGATATCTTGCATAAAGAATTTGCCGCTATGTATCCAAACACCACAGTTCCTTGTGATTCAGAGGCCGAATATTGTTTAGAACAATTAAATGTTGTGGTGAATGGTAGTAGTGAGCCTTACTCTAGCGCTTGGAAAGATGGAAGGGTTTTGTTGGGCAGAGGTATTATTGGAAGTGGAGGGTTTTCACATGCGACTTCACTGGATATCATTGCCCATGAAACGGGTCACGCTCTATTAACCTGGAACTCAATAATTGGCTATGAAAATAATGACACAGCTGCGATTCAAGAGGCATTTGCTGATCTAACCGCTGTACTAGTTCGAAATGAGTTTTATAAAAAATTACAGGCAGGTGGCGAACAAAACTTTATAGAGTCTGATGCGCATCAACAGTTATCCACTGGTGGTAATTTTTATTATGCCATGGCATGGGATAAATATGTTCAAAATAGAGCGCTGCGTTATTTATACTCGCCGATGACAGATGGTAAGAGTATTGATGATTGGCGTGATATAGAGATTGAAACTCCTGGCCCACATTATCAAGCAGGGATTTTAAATCGTTTCTTTTATCGTTTATCTACTTCAAAAGAATGGAATATTTCGAAAACCTACCGCTTAACCATGAAAGCTGCACAGTCGTGTTTTGTTGAAGATACTACGTTTGAACATGCGGCATTTTGTTTGATAGATGTGGCTGAAGAGCAAGACAAAGCCATGGTCTCAGCCAAGTTGCAAGAGGTTGGTTTAATCCCGACAAACACCTTAGCAAACAACCTAGACTTTTCTATTGAGCGGATTTATACCTCGATTAATTACGCTTTGGCTGAGTCAGAGCAAGCTGATCTCAGTGCAGTGAATATTAACCTTAATGAGCAGCCATTGTATCAGTGGCAATCACACTTCAATACTCAATCACAATTTAACGCGATTAAACAAGCGCAGCTTAGTTTAGATTCAGGCGAACATTTATTGTCAATTACCACTTCAAACACAAATGGCGAGACTAAAACAGGCCACAGACTATTGAGTGTTTTCGCTGAACCATGGTGTCAGCCTGAAACCGGCAGCGTGCTATCGAGTCAATTCAGTGTGAATGGTGAGGACTTTGCGTTAGATCAGGGTTATGCCTTGTTAGCAGCACAAAATATATGGTACCAGCAATCATTAGGCGAGTTTCAACTCCACAATATGCCTGCCGATAAAGTGGTATCGGTATTTTATGATTTGAATCGAGACCGTCAGTTTACAGACGATGAAAACGTATTAAGTACGACAGAGTACAATAGTGCAGTCACGCTACCTAATGTTGATGCAGTGCCTGGCGACATGCTGGTGAGATTTCGCATTGATGATTCATCTGTGAGTGCATGTACTGAGAATGAGTTAAGCCAGTCTTTTGATCTTAAAGTGCACATTGAAGCGGGTGTACCTACTACACCTATTGACTTCAGCCATAAACAAGTTGAGCAAACACTACTCCTAACTGTTTTACCTAGTTATGACGAGCAAGCAATGTTCCGTTGGATCTTACCTGAGCAAGTGATAGAGCAGCGCGAAACTGAACTAGAGCAAGCAGTAAATGCACAAGGTGCTTATACCATTTCACTCGAGCATGTAGTAAGCGATCGTGTGCTTAGTCGAGCTGAAAAGCAGATTGAGCTCATTGCAGATCCAAATTTAACCATAACATGTGAAGCTCAAGGCACGCAGTGTACACTATCTGCGAGTCACGATGCCCAACAGGCAGGAGTTGAATACCGCTGGATTTTGGCTGGGGAGCAACTTGTAAAGCAAGATAACCAGCCATTTAATTATGATTTTGCAGGTTATGGTGAATTTGATGTCTCTTTGGCTATGGCATACATAGATGGTACAGCAGAGTTCTCTGTGCAGACCAAAGTGCTTCTCAGTGAGCCTTTGCCCGATTTAAGTTTAGTGATTGGCAAGCAAGTGAATAGTGTCATTACTTTATCAGCCAATAGCGAATTTGATAATCGCTATACTTTAAATTGGTTTATTGGCGGCGAGCTGCAGTCTAGCCATGAAAAAGAAATAGCGTATGAATTTACTGCAGCGCAAATGGTTACTTTGCAGCTGCTGAAAGCAGGTGAAGTTGTAAAAGAAACATCTCAATTGGTCACACCTATCAGTGATCCTAATCTACTTATCCAATGTGAGCTTTCAGGCACTCAATGCGAGCTATCTGTAGCTCATGACTTAGCAGATATTGGGCTTACCTATCAATGGGTCCTAAATGGAGAAAGAATTGCTAAAGCTTCAATGGATACATTTAATTATGACTTTGCAGGCTATGGAGAGTTTACGATTTCACTTACCTTGCTAGTACCTGATTCTAATGCTGAGTTTACAACTAGCAGAGTAATTCAGATCCAAGAACCTGAGCCATTACCAGACGTGAGTTTTAATATCTCTCAGGTCAATAACACATTTACTTTTGCGTTGAGTTCGGAATTACCTGCTGGGTTCGAAATCACAGTGGTTATTGATGGGCAAGAGTATGTTTTAGAAGATGGTCAACTGCAAATAGAGCTGCTGAGTGATGCATCAAGTTTTGTTTATATGTTGAAAAAAGAAGGCCAGATAGTCGAGCAGCAAACACGTGACTTACAGAGAGAAGTGGTGCCAAACTTGGACTTTGTGTGTGTGGCTGATGGTTTAAGTTGTCAATTGAGTGCATCACATAACGCAGATGTTCAAGTTGAGGAGTATTTATGGTCTACAACAGCAATGCAACAGCCAGTACAAACCTCAGAGCCTAATTATGTCATGCAGTTTTCAGAGGCTGGTGAATACGCGGTGTTACTTACTATAGTAACAGAGTCGGGTGCACGATTTACAAAACAAAAAGTGGTGGTCGTTGCTGAGCAGCCTTATGCAAATGTAGACATTTCATCTTCTCAACATAATGCTAGCTTAAAACTTTCTACAACCAATGCTGATCAGCTAGGTGAGCAATATCAGTTTATTTGGTTGCTTAATGATAAGCAAATTACTGCAAAGCAACTTGAAACTGAATTAGCAACGTTGGCAACTGACTATACGGTGAAGCTGCAGGTGCTTATGGCAGGTAAACTTGTTAAAGAAGTTTCGCAAACCATTTATGTATACGAAGATATAGGCCTTGATTTTACTTGGCAAAGTAATACAGAGCAGCCGTTAAGGTTTTCATTCAAAAGCCTTTAAGTTAAATAAAAAGGGTCACTATGATGTGACCCTTTTTATTTATGGGTTTACATTACCTACTAAGTTCTAAGTAGTCCTAGTTGACTGTTCTTATGTTCGACAAGCTTCATCAGATGCTGCGCTGCATCTTCAATTGTATCTGCGAGTTGTGCAAGCTCTGCGGCTGCATCTGAGATCCCCGTCATGTTGGCACTTAGGTCTTCTGTAACGGCGCTTTGTTGCTCGGCAGCTGTCGCGATTTGGGTCACTTCATTCGAAATATCGTCCAAAGCCGCCACCATTTCACTCATTTGTGCTGCAGCACTACCGCAATGGGTCATGGCATCATGCGCTTTCACCACAGAGTGCTCGATAATATCTTCTGAGGTTTTAACTTCAGTTTGCAAGTTATCTATTAATTGACTGATCTCGTTTGTTGAATCTTGCGTTTTTGAAGCCAGAGAACGCACTTCATCGGCTACCACCGCAAACCCTCTGCCTTGTTCTCCCGCTCTTGCCGCTTCAATGGCAGCATTGAGAGCAAGTAAGTTGGTTTGTTCAGCAATAGCTCTGATCACATCAAGAATTTGGGTGATATCGTTACTTCGAATCGCAACGGCATTGATGGACTCTTTGGCATTTGCAATTTGCTCAGACATCACTTGGACAGATGAGGAGGCCGCGGAGATCCCTCGTTCACTGGCTTTGACTTTCTTATTGGTTTCATTCGTAGATGAAGCGGCGTTTTCAGAAGAACGAGCGACTTCACTGGCTGTGGCGCTCAATTCATTGATAGCTGTAACTACGCTATCGATTTCCATATGTTGCATGTTTACTTTGGCTTTAATGTCTTCGGCAGCCTGTGAAGTTTTGGTGGATTGCTCGTAAGAGTTGTTCGCTAACCCTTTTAGATCATTCACCATATTACGCAGCTTTTGAGTGAACAAGTTAAAGCCAGTCGCAATGGCTATCAGCTCTTCATGTTGAGTTACATCGAGTTGCACCGTCAAGTCACCATCGTTGCTTGCAAGATTTTCTACTCTATTTTTAATCGCAGTGAGTGGATCTATGATGGTTTCTAAAATAATCAGAGATAGAGTAAGTGCGATTATAGTTGCGATAACACCAGTTAAAATCATGCTAGAACCAACACTTGAAGTATCTTTAGCTTGTTGCATTGCTAATAAATATGCTTGTTCTAGTGCAAGGGCTCTAGGTAGTTCTATTACTAAACTCCATGTGGTGTTGGCGACTTTGATATCGATTGGCATGGTAAAAACGAGGTTATCACCAATTTCAAATTCAGCTTGTCTCTTACGGTTGTCCATAATGGTTTTGCCTGCATTACCAGGTAGAGATTCAAGCAAAGGGCGGGCTAATTTATCGTAATGACTAGAACCAACTAACAAACCTATATCACTTAAAATACTGACCTTAGCTTGACCGTTATAAAGTGATTTCGATACTTCTTCTGTAAGCGTTTGAAAGCGCGGTAAATTAATATCTACGCCGACTAAGCCAATAAAACGGTTGTTTGCGATTACTGGAGTGGTGAGTGAGGTCATTAACTCTGAATTACCAGGGGTGATCTCATAGAGGTAAGGTTCCATAATACATGGCTTTAAATTGTCCTTGGCACACAAATACCATTCGCTTTCTCGAAACCCAAATTCGTTACGTGCGTTTAGGTATTTCTCACTAGGATCTTCAATTTGATGTTGTGTAAATTGGCCTGGTGCATCGCGGGTAATATAAATTTCGAGAGAGCCCGCACCTGGAACCGAATGGGTTTGGTTGGCATTGCTAAATTGGCTGTCTTTACCATCGTAGCCATTGGCTTCAAATTGCGCATAAATTGACGAGACACCTCGGTTTTTTTCTAGTGCACCAAGGGCCATTAAATATAAACTTTGCCGAGATATAGGGCTTTGTTCGGCGGTTTTAGCTATTCCCCCCGCCAATGAATATGGGATTTGATATTCTTTATTTATGTAGGCACTCACTTGCTCTGAATAGAGTCTGGCTTTTGCCATTAAGCGGCCATTGATTTCGTTAAGCACAACATTTTGCACGCGCTCACTTTGTACTTGGTTATTACTATTAAGCTGAAGCCAACTAATAGTGACAAGTGAAGTGATAAGCAAAATTAGAGTAACCGAGATAAATGCTATAAGCTTAATTTTGATAGAGCGCTGATCCATATTCCTACCGATTTATTTTAAACAACTATTACTAAAGACAATGAGGGGGGGCTGGTGGCTTAGGTTGGGTGAGAAAAGCGGTTTACCTTAACCGCTTTTCTATCATGCTAAAGCGCTTTTTGCATCAGTTGTTGATGCTCAATCGCAAATACTTGAGATTGTACGTCGCTAATAAAGTGCCACTGACTATCAATTTTATCAGGCGTAAATGTTAACGTCATAAAGCCGCGCTGATGAATATTGGCAAATTCGAGGTCATCAACGAGTAACTTCAGCACATCGGCAAATTCGGTGACTTGTGCTTGTGGTAACTGGAGGTAGTATTCCAAGCCTGGCGAACTGACTGAAGGGGTAGCAAATTCATACCCACAAATGTCACCTTGAGCATTACACAGCTTACCCGACCAAGCGTTATGCGTATCTCCGGCTATGGTGACAAGGTTTTTATTTGCGGCTTTTGCGGTTTGTAACAACATTTCACGCTCAACAGGGTAACCATCCCATGCGTCCAGATTATAAGGAGCAGCAAAACTGATGCGGCTTTTTTCTTGCTCGGTTAAAGATGTATCAGCAGCCATTACTCTGCTCTTTAATTGAGCCAGTTCAGTCATTTGTGAGGCAATAGATACATTTGGATTAGCCAATGCAGTAAGCAACTCTGCAGGTAGCAACATCTTGGTCATAAGTACCTGTTGACCGAGTACTTGCCACTTTGCCTGTGATGTTTTGATGTTATCTGTGAGCCAAGTTAACTGTTCAGTACCGATGAGTTGCTGCTTAGGCGCTGTGATATCAGCTTGAAAGCCGGCAATATCTAACTGTCCTGATGTAGGGTCTAGGTAGTTTTGATAATCGAGTGGCTTTGAACGTGCTTCATGACGGGTATCGAGCATATATAGAGAAACCAATGAACCAAAGTCGAACTTACGATATAGGCTTTCGGCTTGGCCTGTTACATAAGGTCGGATTGGCATCCACTCATAGTAGGCTTTAAGTGCAGCAAGCTTACGCTCAGTAAACATGCCTTCATTGTCATTGTGGTTTTCTGCACCATCAATATAGGCATCGTTACACACTTCGTGATCATCCCACACCGCAATAAAAGGCGCTTTAGCATGTAATTTTTGTAAGTTAGTGTCGGTGCGGTATAGCGCGTAGCGTTTGCGATAATCTTGTAAAGAGATCAGTTCGCCTTGATTGTCTGCTGGTAATGCACGACCCAGTTCCACGGCTTTATCGGTCGCATATTCACCCATACCGTACTCATAGATATAGTCACCTAAATGTAAAACGGCATCTAGATCTTGCATCTTGGCAGCTTCTCCATAGGCATGGAAATAGCCTGCTGGGTAGTTTGCACATGACATAACAGCAAATTTAACTTGATCAACATCATTTCTTGGCAATGTTTTTGCCTGACCAATTGCTGACGGGGTTTCGTTTACTTTGAAACGATAGTAGTAGCGGGTATTGGCTTTTAGCCCTTTGAGGTCGACTTTGATGGTGTAATCATTTGTCTTTAAAGCAGTAATCGCTTCATCAAATTCAAGGTTTTCGAATGTTTTGTCTAATGAAACTTCTAGGCTGACATTGACGCTTTGAGGCTCACCTTCGGGTGTAACACGCGTCCATAAAATGACACGGTCGTCTAACGGATCACCACTTGCGACGCCATGATTAAAGCTTGCATTAAAGTCGTTATAAGATGGACTTGAGTCATTGTTAGTGCATCCAATCAGTGACAATGAAACCGTAGTTGTGCCAACGCCAATCAATGCGCTCTTAATAAAATCTCGACGAGAAAACCCTGTCATGAGATGTACCTCTATATTGTTATGTCTTTTAAAAAGCGCTGATGTTAGACAACGGATATGACACTTTTACGACTGGTCGTACCTTGTCATATGTTATTCATGCTAGTGTCATACAACATGAACTTAATATGTTTAATTTGCTGATTTATAATGTTTTAATACTTTAGTTTCTGATTTGTTAACGGTTCGAGAAGGCAATATTTTGTTTATGTTTCATTGCAACAACTTAGGTGCATTGGTGCATTTTTTGGACTAGCCTCATAGGCTAAGTTAAAGGTTTTATTCGCTATTTAAGTTGTTATAACTTCTGCCGATAAGTTTTAAGGCTGTGTATTAAGAATGCTTTATTTGGTGATGAAAAAATGTTCACGTCAAGTGAAGTGGCAAGCTGCAAGGTTGGCTATCAGTTTTATTAAATGGAAACGACTATATGTTTAAAGATGTTAGTGACCTTGCAAGTTGTGAAGTACTAATTGTTGATGATTCAGAGCTAATGCGTAAGTTACTTATCGGTTGTTTGCAAGATATGTGTAAAGTAAAAACCGTTGAATCTGCAGAAGAAGCGATTCAATATTGTCGTGAAGATAAGCCTGACTTAGTGCTTATGGACTGGGTATTAGAGGGCATGTCTGGGCTGGATGCATGCAAAATGATGCAGGCGACTCCTGAACTGTCTGAAATCCCAATCGTGTTTGTGACGTCTAACGCTAATGAAGAGAGCCAGTTACAATGTTGGGAAGCCGGAGCGGTAGATTTTGTGCCAAAACCAATCGTACCTAAGACCCTACAAAACAGAGTTAGAACGCATTTAAATTATAAAATTCAAGCAGATATCCTACGCAATTACTCATTTATTGATGGTCTAACAGGCATTTATAATCGCCGTTTCTTTGATACCGAAGTTGCACGACTTTTGAAGCAGCGTCATCGTGTTTCCCATTCTCTCTCTACTATTATGATTGATATCGATTTTTTCAAAAAGTATAACGACCATTATGGGCACTCGGCTGGTGATGATGTACTTAAACAAGTTGCCACTAAATTGAAAGATATCGTTCGCAGGCCATTAGATTCAGTGTGTCGATATGGTGGTGAGGAGTTTGTTATTTTATTACCGGATACACCTTTGCAGGGGGCGAGGATCATCGCAAAAACGTTAGTTCGTGCAATTGCCGGTATGCAGATTGAACATACACAATCACCTCATCAATTTATTACTATTAGTGCAGGAGTTGCTTCGGCGGCTGAGTCATGTGCTTCAGTATCATCTTTAATGAACAGCGCCGATAAAGTGCTGTATGAAGCAAAAGAAGCGGGCCGAAATACCTTTAAGTGCGCTGAATAAGGTTATTGCACCTTGATAGGTGGTGTAGAGGGTTTTGAAATTATATACGCCATCACCGCCATTTCTATACTGGCAACGAGCATTAATACCCAAATCGCTGGCTGACTAAAAGCCAAAATAATAAAGCCAAGTAGCATACCTAAACCCGCCCCCCATTTACCTTTGCTAGGGATCACTTGGTGGTCTTGCCAAAGTCTTAAAGGCTCTCCAAACTTAGGATGAGTGAGTAACCAGTTCGCAAACTTAGGTGAAGAGCGAGTAAAACAGGCAAGAGCCAGAATAAAAAAAATGGTGGTTGGCATTACAGGTAAGGCCATGCCTATAAAGCCTAAGCCGACAAAGATGATTCCCGCGGCATGTAGCCAAAAGCACTTGTTGAACAACTTAGGACGACTTTTATTCATTCTTTCACCTCGCCAACTTGTAATAATTTAAGCTTATCACAGAGTCTTCTCTTTGCGAGTTTTTCAATGACTTTACTGTATGACGTTTGAATGAAGATGCTTCATTTAAGTGTTTTCATGTTTACTCTTAGTGTGATTGTTCGGTAATGTAAGCAAGTTATCAAAATCTTGAAGTTAGGTGAATTATGGAACTTTCAGCATCGGTTTCTATCCAGCGCACGGAGCCTGGACTTGAGTATTTAAATGTCGATAGTCCGCGTTGTAGCGCAAAAATATTTTTGCAAGGTGCGCAATTGACAGAGTTTACCCCTGCGGGTAAAGGCAACTTGATTTGGGTATCGGCAGATGAAGATTACCTTGAAGGCAAAGCAGTACGAGGCGGTATTCCAATTTGTTGGCCTTGGTTTGGTGTGCATAGTGATCCTGATTGGCCGATCCATGGTGTGGCTCGCAAACTAATGTGGCGTGCCGAAGAGGTGCATGAAAATGATGATGGCATAATAATTAAACTGTCATTACCTATGTCTTTAGTGGATGAAACCTATTGGCCGCATAAATCTAGGCTAGAAGTTGAATTTCATTTGACTGAACAGTTACGTGTTAGCTTAACCAATACGAATTTAGGTGAGTCAGCGTTTACTTTAACTCAAGCACTTCATACTTACTTTCCAACGCCGAATATCGAAGCTACAAACGTAGATGGTTTGCAAGGTTCGAAATTTATTGAATTTGGCGAAGGGCCATTTGATCAAAATGAAGTGATAGGTTTTGCGCGCGAAACCGATATGGTTTACACACAGGCTGCGCCAGTACAAATTATCAAAACACCTGTGGGTGATATTGAAGTGGGGCGAGAAAATTCTAGCTCGTGTGTTCTTTGGAATCCTTGGATTGAAAAATCTAAACGCCTTAGTAACTTTAGAGACGATGAATACCTTACTATGTTGTGCCTAGAAGCAGCGAATGTAATGGACGATGCTGCGACAGTTGAGCCGGGGAAAAGTCATACATTAACCACGACTTTACGTTGGTTATAAACGTTTATTAAGCATTTTCTCAATTTTTTGTAAGCCGTATTGAATAGATATGGCTTTTTTTATTTCACCACTTGATAATGATTCTTATTAGCATATACTTTGTTCTAGTTTATTGAACGGTATATGAGTTAGAAACTTAGTTAGTTTTAAAAGGAGGTGGAGATGATGTTTATATTGAGTTTGTTAGTTGTGGCTTTAATGATAGCTGCATTGGTAAATATTCGCGCTTATACCCCGATATTTAAATCGCTACATCATATCGCAACCTGGTCTGTGGCAGGGATTATCGCCAGTACGATGTTTTATATGGGATTGAGCTTAATCCTTGCGATATTTATGTTCGCAATTGCTGGGAGTATTTTAGCGCTATTTATTACGCTGGCTAAGCCTGAGCAAGGGGAGAATAGTTTCTTTTAAACACGGTGTTACAATTTCCTACGCCTTACCTACATTCTTTAATAAATGATTGCCTTATTCTATTGAACATTCTTTTTGCAAGGATTTTGGAATATGCACTCACTTATGAAGAACTTGGCAGCAGGCTCTTTGATGTCGATCTCGAGTATTGGCTACGCAATACCGTCTTGGTTTACCATAGAAACAGAGCACTTTAATGTGCACTATACCCAAGGTCATAAAAGTTGGGCAGAGTCAGCAGCTCATGAGCTTGAATTAGTGCGTGATAAAGTCATCGAGCAGCAGCAACGGAGTTTAGAAGCGAAAGCCGATGTGGTTGTGTTCGACCCTTACCATGGCGCAAATGGCTTTGCTATCCCCAGTACTGATAAACCGCTAATGGCACTTTTCACTACACCTCCTCAATCAGATACCGTTATTTCTAATAGTAGTGGCTGGCAGCAGCTATTGATATTACATGAGTACATTCACTTGGTGCATTTATCCCAACCTAACCGCAGTACATGGCGACAAACTTTACGAGATGTTTGGGACCCATACGATATTGCACTTGCCGTGATGCCTCGCTGGGTTGCCGAAGGCTACGCCACCTTGATGGAGTCGAAAATGACGGGGCGTGGTCGTCTTTATGATAACTATACAGAAGCACTATTAACTGAGTTTGCAAGACAAGGCGCTTTGCTACCTTATTCAGCTTTAAACAATGGTAATGATAGTTATCTGAGTGGTTCGATGGCCTACTTAATCGGCGTTCGTTACTTAGCTTGGCTTGAAAAAAATTATGGCGAACACACTTTAGATGCTGTGTGGACACGTATGCAAGCCGTTGAATCTAGGAACTTTGACGAAGCATTTAAGGGCATATTTGGCGATCATCCTGCTAAGTTATATAAGCGTTTTGTTGCTGAGTATACATATATAAGTATGGCGTCAGCACAAGCTTTACCTGAACTTGATACTCAGTTATGGCATGATTTTAAATTCGACGCTAAAAATTTAAGGTTGTCGCCAAATAGTGAATTGGTAGCCGTGACTGAACGAGATAGTAAAGGTCGAACTGCGCTTAATGTTTATACAACACAAGAGAATACTGAGGCGCAAGAAGACTTTACACGAACGCAGCGAGCGCTATTAGAAAGCGACCCCAAAGATATCGCCAATAAAGCACCAGATACATTCGGTCGCAATAAAAAATATACGTTAACGCCAGAAAATTTTGCTGGGATCCGCTATGCGCGTTGGAAAGATGATAAGACGCTATATTTTATCGCATCTGTGCAAAAGCAAGATAATCAACACGCAGTACAAGGGGAGCTATTCCAATGGCATATAGAACGAGATGAAGTGACTCAGCTAACTCAGAATGCGGGGATCCGTCGCTTTAGTATTAGTAAAAACACGAAAGCCATTGTGGCGGAGAAAGTACGTTACGGTTATTCAAGTTTAGTAAATATAGAACTAGCCTCAGGTACTGAGACGCTATTATCTAACAATCAACTAGGCGACACTTTCGACTACCCTGAGTTTGCGCCAAACGGCGATTATCTTGCTTTTTTAAAGGCGAGTTTAAATCAAAATTGGCAACTTTATATTCGTAACACACAAAATCAATCTACATTGCAAGTACCAGCGCCAAAGGGTTATCAATTTTTGACTCAGCCTAGCTGGTCTGCTGATGGTCGAACGTTATTTTATGTTGCTGGAGTAAATGGACAAATTAATCTTTATGCATACCATTTAGATAGTCAGCAATTAAAACAACTGAGTCATGGTCAACAGGTTGTGAATTCTCCGCAGCAGCTGAGTGATGGTAATTTACTTTATTTGGGTGTTTCACCTGAAGGACCCGATGCATTTCAGCTTTCTAAGCACCATATTGGCAGTCTAGTGACTGAGTTGAGTGATACAAAGCAAGCGCCTAAGTTATCTACAGCTAAGGTGCAATTAGAGGATGCAGAGGTTTTTACCCAGCCACTTCAAAGTCAAGTTTATGATAAATGGGAGCAAAGTGCTTCTATGACCTTAGGTTCGCAATATCATAGTGCCAGCACGAGTGTATTACATGTAGGAGTAAAAGGGTCTGATTTCTTAGAAGAGCTTAGTTGGCATGTGGGCTTAACAAAAAGCCTAGGCGATGAAACTTTAGCTGGTGGTTTCGCCGATGTTAAACTTCAGCAAGAAAATACCCAATGGCGCGCTAAATTATTTAGCTTAGACTTAGATACCACAGAGCAAAATAGCCTTGTAGATGAAAGCTTTTTAGGCCGTCACCAGCAAAAAAGGACAGGGATCGCAGCACAAGTCAGTCATACTTACCGTCAAGGTACATTCTCACTGACAGGCGAGGCAGCTGCACACTTGAGTCAACTTGAAATGGCAGGCACTGACTATGACCAGCAGTGGTTACGTGTAGGGTTGGCGCAAAGCTGGCAGTACGATAAACAGGCATTTTCTATTGGGCAGCAGATCACTGCGCAATGGTTTGATGGTGCTTTAGATGAGACCGATTGGCAAGGTTACAACCTAGGTGTAAGTATCTTTGGTAAAGCATTTCATATGCCTATGTATGTTCAAGCTGAAAAAATGAAACGTGAAGATGCATTACTGGAGCTTGGCGGGTTCCAATCTAGTTTGGTCGATAACACAGTAATGGCCAATACCATTTATAAACCGGATTTACCTTTCTTAGCTGATGCTGGTGAGCGCTACCAAGGTTATGGCGGTGGTATAGCGGTTACTGAAGGTGCTCCCTGGCTTTATTATCAGCAACATCAACTGGATAGTGCGGTATTTGGACAAAGCTATGGCTTGAAATGGACGACTTGGTTTAACGGTCAGGATTGGAGCGCTAAATTTGCACCGGCAGGGATCAGTGATATGCGCCTAGATTTTGGTATTAGCCGTGTAGAGAGTGAACAGTATGAAAATGAAAACCGTGCCTGGATGGGGATCTGGTTTGATTTGTAAAGTTTAACAACTAAAAAGGCTCGCTTTATGGCGAGCCTTTTTGTTTAGTGCAATGTCAATTCTAATGACTTGAGTTTGGCTTCATACATCCCTGTTTTTTCCTGTGAGTCAGACTTGGTAATTGCGTGCTCTAGTGCATCGCGAGCTAGATCTTGATGGTTTTGTAAATAATGTACTTTAGCGAGTTCGAAATAAGGCTCAGGTAAATATGGGTAATGTTCGATTATGTTTTTTAAAATCTTTTTAGACTTTCGATATTGTTTTTTGGCCGTCGCTTTTTGAGCAATAGTGAGATAATCAAATGGCGTTCTTGCGACTTGTTCTAGCTTTTCTTCTAGTTGATGTTCAAGTTTCGGGTCGTTTAAAGTTTTAGCAAGAAAGCTATAAGATGCAATGAGGTTGCTACTCAACAAATTGTGCTGTATAGCAAATTCAAACAGTTTTTTGGCCGTATTTGTATCTCCAGCTCTGCGGTGAATGATGGCCAATAAATTGATTAACTCTGGGTTATGCGGCGTAAACTGAAATGCTGCACGAGCAAGAGAGTAACTTAAGTTCAGATCTTCCTTTATGAGCGCTTGAGTTGATAAATTCACGTAAAACTTAGCAACGAGCTTTGGGTACTTAGCATTACCTAAATAAAACGTGCTTTGCTCAGGAAAGTAGTCGACGACAGTACCTGCCCGTATTGCTTGGATCCAATTTTTATTTTCTTCTTGCTCTGGCGCAAAAAGTTTTGTTGAGAAGTGGGAAGAAACGAGTAGCAAGTCTTGTTCTTTTTTATATATAGGATAAGCCGAGACCTCACGGAAACTGGTTTCTACATTAACTATTTTTGCTAACGCCTGAGTCAATATAGCTAAGCTTATACAATTACCTTTTTTATTCCTTAATGTTTCGATAGCCGTAAATGTTTCTCCGTCATAGGTAAAATTGCTGACATATTTTTCAAGGTATTGATAAATGGCTTTATCAGCCCTTATGTCCTGCTCTAAATATTGATTGTAATGCAATAAAAACGTTTTTTTTTCTGAAGCAGGTAACGAGAAAATGTCGTTTTCACTTGGCACGGGGACTGGGGTAAATAGCTTGGTATTAGCGAGTGTTAATGGTGAAGGGATGGCTGGTGGCTTTTGCTCTTGCGTTGAACTGCACCCCATCAAAAAAACAGCGCTTATTAAAAGTATAATGATATAAGGCAATGTACGTCTCCTTGTGTACAGTTACTACTAACCTGTAGTGCTATTCTTAACTGGCTTTGGTGTATTTGTAAAGGTGCGATTTTTAGCTTTGGATTTTTTAAATCAGCACTTTATAGCTTTTAGGGAGTTTTAAAAGGGAGCTTTATAGTCACTTTTGCACCGTCTTGGTGGTTACTCAAAGAGAGCTCACCACCATGCCTCTCTATGATGTCTTGGCAGATAGCAAGGCCAAGTCCATGTCCCGACGGTTTAGTTGTGTAAAGCGGTGTGAGCGCATTGCTTAAATTGGCAAAACCTGGGCCGTTATCGCAGACCGTGATCTGTTGCCAACTGCCTATTACCTGATTTTGTATGGTGACTTTTGCATCTGACTCGGCTGCTTCTTTAGCATTCTTAATTAAGTTGATCAGCACTTGTTCTATTTGTATTGCATCAGCAATTAAATTACTGGCGCCAGAGTAGTACAGCTCAACATTTTGCTCATCTGCGCACGCTTGAACGATACCTTGTAAATCAAAATGCTGAGCATGGGGCTCAGGTAATCGACTGAGGGTGGCGTAACTTTTTATAAAACTCAGTAGTGATTCGCTGCGGCTTTTGACTCGAGTCAGAGCTTGGCGAGTTTGCGACTCAGGCAGTGGATCGTACTCTAATAAAGTCTCAGCCATCGAGCTCATTGGAGTCAGTGAATTAGTGAGTTCGTGGGATAAAATACGAATTAAATCAGCTTGGCTTTGACGCTTGGCTTTTTGCAAGTGCTCACCAATAAATAAGGCGCTTACCAGCGTGTAATGTTGTTCTTTGAGCTTAAATAATTGTAACTGCCATTGTTGGTTGAAATCAGCATGACAAACACTATTTTGTGTGATCTTAAACCCAGTATCAGCTTGTGACATGCCGGTTAGTAACGGCTGGTTTATTGCTTGATGCATGCTGTGGTTAAAAAAGCACAGCTTTTGCTGTTCATCGAATACTGCAATTGGTGTAGGCCAGCTTTGCAACAGTGAAAAAAATAGCGGTTGTTGCTGTGCTTCATCTTGATGAAATAGATTACTCAGTTGCATACCGAGTTGCGCAATGGGGGCGCTGTGATCGGTAAAGTTTAAACTGAGATTGGTTTGCCCTTGTTGTTTAGCATTCACAAAGGCTTGTAGTTGCTTAATGGGCTCAAACCAGGCCAAGTATATGCGATACGCTATGTAGCTAAATAAATAAGCTAAGACTGAAAATATGCTGGCGGTAAGTAAAACATCGTTGCTCAGTGTATAAAGTAAAGTGCAGCTCAGAGTGAGTAATAGCAGTACACAAGCAGTTAAGAGCGCTTTTACTTTGAAAGTTTGAGTATGTCTCATGGCTTACTCTGGCAAATCGATTTGATATTTTTCTAAGCGACGATAAAGCGCATTACGTGAAATACCTAATACCTTGGCAGAGGCACTGATCTGCGACTCATTTGCTGCTAACACATCCAGAATACGCTGTTTTTCGAGTGCTTCTAAGGTCATTGCTGGCACTTCAGAGGTTTGCTCTGAATGAGTCGTTTCAATTAATAATTGGGTATCATTAATGGACTCGTTTTGACAGATAAGTACTGCGCGTTCAAGGGTGTGGCTTAATTCTCTGACGTTGCCCGGCCAGTTATGCGAAAGTAGTCGTTGGCTGGCAGTTTGGTCGAGAGTTGGTCGAGTCTTATTATATTTTTGACTGTATTTATCAATAAAGTACTCGGCAAGAGGTAAAATATCAGCTTGTCTGGCTCGCAGTGGTGGCAAGGTGATAACAAAGGTATTGAGCCGATAATATAAGTCTTGACGAAATTGCTGTTTAGCAATGGCTTGCGGAATATCCTGATTGGTTGCTGCAATTAAGCGCACATCAACTTTGCTTGGCGCACTCGCGCCCAGTGGTGTAAATTGCCCAGTTTCTAATACTTGCAATAATTTAGGCTGTAAATGAATGGGCAGTGCCCCTATTTCATCCATAAATAAGCTGCCCGACTGGGCTTGGCTAAATGCCCCTAAACGGTCTGCCTTGGCATCGGTAAAAGCGCCTTTTTGATGACCGAATAGCTCGCTCTCGAACAAGTTGTCTGTGATGGCGGCCATATTTAAGTTGATCAGGGGAGCTTGGTGACGGTGGCTGAGTTGGTGAATACGCTGCGCTAGTTGTGACTTTCCTGTGCCGTTTTCACCTAAAATCAGTAAATTTGCGTCTGTTTGTGCCAGTTGGTGAACCAATTGCTCAATTTGCTGCATTTTCTCAGAGTGTGCGACCCAAGCTGTAGCGCTATCACTTTGCACTTTGGCAGGCTCAATATGTCGGGCGATCTGTGCCAATAAGGCATCTTTACGCCATGGCTTTTCAACAAAGTCTTTTGCGCCGAGTTGCATACCTTTTACCGCAAGTTCAATGTTTGCCCAGGCGGTCATTAAGATGACCGGAATATTCAATGCGGTAAGCTCAGGCAATAAGGCGAGGCCCTCTTGGCCTGAAGTGGTATCGCGAGAGAAGTTCATATCTAGCAAAATTAAGTCGGGGGTCAGACGGGTTAATACTTGTTGGCAGGCAAATGGGTTTTCGGCTTCAACAACACGATAACCAGCTTGCTCGAGTAATAAACTGAGCGCGAAACGTATGTCGTCATGATCATCGACAATTAAAATGCAGGGCTTTGATATGGGCATGAATATATGTACTTCTTTCTAGGGCGGCTACCATAGCCGCCCGGTCCTTGATTAAGAGAATAGGTATTATAACTCTCTTAGTGCGCGCATCGGGTCGGCATTGATAATACGCCAAACAACCCAAGTAATGGCTGAGAGTACGATAGCAAGCAAGGCAAAACCAAACAAGCCCAGTGCAGTCCAAGAAAGTGCTGGCAAACTACTGTGGTTTTGCTGCAGCACACCGTAGCCAATACTTGATAACGCAATGGCAATGCCTGCGGCAATCAGCAATAAAGGGGTGATGCTTTGCAAAGTGTGCTTCAGTAATGATACTCGGGTTGCCCCTGTTGCCATTCTGATGGCCAGTTCAAAACGCTTCAATTCACTAAAACCAACCGCCATGGCATTTGAGCCAACAAAAGCCAGTAACAAGGTTAATACACATAAACCTGAAATAAAGTAAAAGCGAATGCGATCTTGCTCAATATGGTTGTCCCAAATTGATGCCAGTGAGTCAAACTTTAATTGCTTTATTTTTGGATGTGCACTTAACATGGCAGTTTCAAGCTCTGATTGCTTGAATGTTTGTCCCTCAGGCAACTGCATCATGATGAAAACTCCGGTATTTGCAGTATTTATAATAGGTGACATTAGGGTTGGGTAGCCTCGACCTTTGCTGACAAGGCTATAGTGATCGGCAATCACACCAATGATTTGTAAGGTACCTATTTGTTTGCCAATGGCTGATTCAATCGTACCATCCTTAGATAATTGCAATGCTAAAGGTTCATTAATAATGGCGACTTGCGCTAATGAAGTTTGTTCTTCTGCTGTTATGTTGCGACCCGCTAGTAACTTTAACCCAAACGCGTCGACATAATCTGCGCCAATGTTTTTGTACATATATGTGATTTGTTCGTTAGTATCTTCATCGAAATTCATCGAAATCATCATATTTGAACCAAATGGTTCACTTTGAGAGTCGAGAATTTTGAGTTGAGGTTGAACGTTTTGAGCTGCTGACGATAACTGTGCTTTGATATCTAGAATCTCTAAGTGAAGACGCTGCTCTTCAGCACGTCTTAGCTGTTCTTCTGAAGGTAGTGGGTCACCTTGTCCCTCGAAATCAACTTTTACCATCATAGTATTGCCTGGTGTAAAACCTAAATCGACGTTCACCTTGTTGTAAGTTGCTTCGGCTAAGAGGGCTGTACCTGTCATGATCAACGCGGCCGAGCTTAATTGTGCGATAAATAAAGCTTTTGTTAACGGGCTCATTTTGCCAGCATTCACCCCTTTGTTAGAGGTATTAATGTGTTGATTCAATGCTGTCGAGTCGCACTGAAATATGGCAGAAAGAGAGAAAACAGCATTGATGATCAAGACAATGAATATGGCTATACCCACAGTTACAAGATCTAAATTTACCAACGAAAGCATTTCAATATTGCCACCGCTGATGATAGGCAATGCACGAATAATCCAAGCACAGGCAAATAGGCCAACGAGCGCAGAGATTAAAAACAGTGGCAGGTTCTCTAAAAAGGCAATGATAAATAAGCGCTTTCTCGGAGAGCCTAGGCATAGGTGTGTGGCTAATTCTTGCTCGCGTTGTTGATAGTGAGACAAAAATAAGTTGAACAAATTTAAGCTCGCCATGAACAGCAATGCAGACACTGAGATAAATAGAAAAATAATCAGTGTGTTTTGATTTTTCATTAAATGTGCACGATAAAGCTCAACCTTGCTAGATGTGCCCATTTGCTCTAGCATGCCTTTGTAGCTTGCTAATTCAGTCTCGTATTTTGCGAATAAATGCTGCCAAAATTGGGTGAGCATTTCTTCGGTAAATACTTGATTTTGCGTTTTAATGAAGAGTTTATTTGAGCCGCCAAATTGGTTCGATGGGGTATCAGCTAAGTGACTTGATAAATCAAAAAACTGCCAAGTTTGCTGCGAAACGATATCATCCATACTATAAAACGAGCGAAAATCAACGAATACCCCACGGATAATTAGTTGCCTTCCTTCTAGCTCTAATTGTCGACCGACCACATTCGCGCTGCTGGCAAAGGCGTTACGCCACAAGCTTTCAGATATCCACACTGCACCCTCTTGATTACTCAAGTTTGGCATCTCACCAATCAATAGTGGTGTATTGGCAATCACCGTTTGAAAGTTATTTGAAGCTGTGAGCTTAGTAATGGCAAGGTTTTGATCGTTGACCTGTACAAAATTGGCCCGGGCGTGCAAGGTTGCAACCTCACCAATTTGCTTATAATAATCGGCAAATTCGGCGGCACCATGGCGGTTAATAATCGAGATTTTAAAGTCTTCAGAGACCTGTACCTGCCTATCAACATGATAAATATTTTGCTCGTCTTTGATGTCTGGTAAAGGCTTAAAAATTAGATTGCTGCTCATGGCAACGACGGTCAGCACGGCAGCTAAGGTCAAACTTAATGTGATCAGTACCGGTAGGGCTAACCTTGGTTTTGTGATCAGTCTTTGCACCCCGTGTGTCAGTGCGCGTTGGTAAATACTCATGCTACCGCCTCCTGCTGCTCGACTAAGACTTTGCCATCAAATAAACGAATTTGGCGTTTCGCCATACGACTATAACGTTCGTCGTGTGTCACCATGATAATGGTGGTACCTTGGCGGTTAAGCTCTAATAACAGTTGCATAACGGCATCACCATTTTGACTGTCTAGGTTACCGGTTGGCTCATCCACAAGTAGCAGATCGGGTTCACCTACTAAAGCGCGTGCAATCGCAACACGCTGTTGTTGTCCGCCAGAAAGCTGACTTGGCGTGTGATCTAAGCGACCTGTCATATTAACGGCGGCAAGCTGTTTTTCTACGGCGGATTTAATGTCTTTTTTGCTAGCGCCACGATGTTCAAGGGGCAATGCCACGTTTTCGAACACAGTTAAGCTATCGATCAAATTAAATGATTGGAACACATAGCCAATATGTTTGTTTCTGACTTGCGAACGCTGATCGACATTGAGGGTTTTTGTGTCTATGTCTGCCAATACGTATTGACCGTCAGATGCGGTATCAAGTAACCCTAAAATACTGAGTAATGTCGATTTACCACAGCCTGAGGGGCCAGAAATAGCAATGAACTCGCCTTCTTGAATTTGTAACGATACAGCTTGCAACGCATGCGTGTTTACTTGTCCTTGCTGATAGATTTTGTTGATGTTGTTAATGGTCACTAAAGTTTTCATGTGCGTTCCTTATAGTTTGTTGTTATCAAGCGCAAGTTGACTGAAATTATGCCACTGACTGAGATCAGATGTGATAACTATGTCACCGACTTGTAGGCCTGAGTGAATGAGAAGATATTGTTCGCTCAGCTCACCAAAGCGAACTTGCGTTTGTGTAAGCTGTGCTTGCTGCGCTGTTTTTTTGTAAAGCGGTTGCGTGCCTAAAGGCGAGAGGCCTGGGCGCTGTGCGATATAGAGCGCATTTTCAAGGTGCTCTAAAAACACTAAGGCATTAACTGGCTGTGCAGGACGTAAGTTAGCCGGCGCGCCTTCAGTAAAGTGCACTTCGGCAATGATAAAGCCGTTTTCAACCACTGAGCCGAGTTGTTGTACGGTGCCCGAAAATGCCCCTTGAGGATGTTTTAAGTTAACTTGCGCGCCCAGTTGTACGCGTTCAGCAAGACGTTGGGGAATATTAATGCGCGCCATTAACTGAGACTTAGAGCCAACACGTGCCATGGCCTGACCTTGAGATACGCGTTGCCCAAGTTCAATGTCGAGCTGCTGTAATGTGCCTTCGATGCCTGCTGTGACGGTGAGGTTCGCCACTTTATCGGCAATGAGTGTCACTTGTTTTTGCTGTTGATTAAGCTGTATTTGTTGTTGCTCAAGTTCAAGTTTGTGCATTTCTTGCTGCTTTTCGAAACGATATTGCGCGAACTGCAATCGTTTTTGCAGTTGCGATAAGCGTAGTTCAGCACGTTCTAATTCTATCTTGGCGGCGATCCCTTGTTGCGCGAGTCGCTGGTTTACATCTACATCGAGTTGTGCAGCCTGAATTTGGCTTTGCATATCGGCCAGATCGGCTTGAAAGTTCAGTTGCTCGTTTTGCTTTTGTAATTTAAATGCCGCGAATTCTGAATGCATACGCTCTAGCTGTGATTGGCTTTCAAAGAGTTGTTGATCAAGATCTGGATTACTTAACTTTGCGATGATGCTGGTTGGCGTGACTTCTGCACCTGCGCGTAAAAAGATTTCTGTAATCTGTGCGGTTTCGGGCGCACTGATCAAGCGCTCGTAGCGTGACGCATATTCTCCGAGCACAGGAATTTTAATATCAAGCGGTCCTTGCTGAACTGTGGCGGTTTCGAGCTCTGCGGTCTTTAAAGTTGGTATTGACGGGCTATTTAGCCAGAAAATTAGCAATGCAAAACTAATTAAACCCGCGGTTAGCCAAACATATTTATGTTGTTTGGGATTGCGTTGAGTGGTGGTCGAAATATCCATGTAAAACCTGCATATAAATAACTATGCTAAAGGTTAAGGAAGTCTTGTGCCAAAATTCAAAGTTTTTAATTATCAGTTGCTTACGGTTATTTTTGAGTGTTTTATAGGTGACGTATGTGCGGTAACGAACAAGGAGTGTTCGATTTCGGTCAACTCTGATTCAGCAGGTGGGTATTTACACCTTGTTGCATTTTAACTTGATAATGATTTTCGAATATTGGGACTAACAGCTATATTAGGAAGAGTTAAATTCTTAACAAGGTTGGGGTGAAATGTTTGTGTTGATTAAGACCTTACTTTTTAAATTGTTTAAACAGCAGGCCAGCAAAAAAGTGGCGGGCATTGTAGTTGAAAAAGCGATGCAACAAGGCATGGCATATATGGCGAAACGCGGCGAGCAGACAGAAGATGACACCATGTTACTTGCTGCGGCGTTAAACAGCTTGGCCAATAAAGGTTTAGAAGACGGCGTTTATCCACTTGAGTGTGGGCATAAGCGTTTTAATGTGACCATTCGAAACCAAGGTATTGTGGCTATTCAGCCGATCGAAGCCAGTAAAATGTAGTTGATCAAGTTTCATCTTAATTAGAACAGATAAATAAAAAGGCCAGCATGAACTTCGCTGGCCTTTTAACATCACAATGCAAACTGGATGATTAAGCGTCTAATGCTTTCTCGATTAGGCGTTTAATGTAAGCATGATGTGCTTTAGTGGCTGTATCAGCACCCCAAGGTGCACTCATGTCATTAATTTGTTGTAACTGATATAACGCTGCGGCTTTAGCAAGGTTGTCATATTTACTTGGTTTACCAAGGCCCGCAACTTTGATTAAGCGATTAACATATTCAACCTGTAGGTTTTGGCTGAATGTGCTTACTTCTTTGCTCTTCACAAAAATACCAGCGGTTAAATCAGTCATAAAGTCGTTTAACGCGTACTCATTACCGTATAGCGCCGTGTCAGATAAACGCTGTAACACATTTGGGTGTAACAGTTGGTTCAGCACTGACTTCTGCATGCCTAATACCATTTTGTGCGCCTTCGGATCTTCGTTCTTACCATAGTGGTTGAAGCCACGACGCTGTTGCTGCATGTAGTTATACAGAGGCTGCATGTTCGCCAATACGTTTGGTGCAAATACTTTGTCAGCAAGTGCTTGCATCGCTTCTTGTTGGCGCGCTAAAGGTACAGGTGTGAATGGTTTTACTTCATCAGCCGTGCCAACTACGTTACGCTCAACATATACGCCACCAATTTGACGAGAGATCACGTCAGCTTGGCGCTTATATTGGCCGAACAGTACATTTGTAGAGGTTAATAGTTGTTGGTGTGATTCGCCTTGTACACGTGCAGTGTCAGTTAGCTTGACTAGTAGGCTGTCGATAAGCTCCATGCGATCAACACCATAAGCCACTGGGTTAGATGATAAATCACCGATCATCACGCGTGGGTCAATGTGGCGACCTGGTGCACGCATATCGTCTGCGTCATTACCGAATGTTAGTTTTGGATCATTTGAGCGAGATAGAATTGCTTCAAGGCGTTTTTCTTCTGCATCAGATGTGCTTGCTGCAACGCTGTAGCCGTATTCAATTGCCCAATCATCGTAAGGACCCGGACGAGTTTGGAAGATATCGCCTTGTTTTTTACCAAGCGGCGCAATGTTCGCTGGTGCATAATCCATCACTGAACCAGTCACGATACCTTGTGTTAGATTCTTATCGTGTACTTCGTTTTCATCCCAGATGATAGACGACTTCATGTTGTGGTTAAGACCTAGTGTATGACCTACTTCGTGTAAGATAAGTTGTACAAGGGCTTGGCGAAGCATTTCTTTACGTTCGATGTCGCTGCCTGTTGATAGGCTGGCTGTCATCATTTCGCCTTGTAGCTCATGACCTAATGAACAGTTTATCGCATCATGTTCACCTAAATCGGCATTGCTGTGGCTCATCGCACCTTGGCTATAAAGCGTGTCGTAGATCCAGCGGTTCTTCATAAACACATACTCAAGCATGATGTCTGAACCTAAGATCTCGCCCGTTAATGGGTGCGCAAGTGCAGGACCGTAACCGCCGAAAGGAGGGCGAGGTGAAGAGGTCCAACGTAGCACATTGTAGTTAATGTCGCCGGCATCCCACTCTGCATCATCAGGTTGTACTTTTACAACCAATGCGTTTTTGAAACCGATTTTTTCAAATGCACTGTTCCAAGCCAAGACGCCGTCACGTACTGTGTCACGCCATTCAACCGGGGTAGTATTTTCAATCCACCATACGATTGGCTCTACAGGTTCAGATAATTCAGCATTAGGGTCTTTTTTCACTAAATCCCAACGCTTGATCACGTCATTGTACGGTGTCCAATCAGGTGATGTCATCACGTCGAATTGGTTAGTGAAATAACCGATGCGCGCGTCATCTTTACGTGGCTGATAATTGTTTTTAGGTAATGCAACAAAACTGTGTTGAACTTTGACAGACACAGAGCGTGGATCTGTGACTGCAGCAGAACCACGCACACTTGGGTTCGGGTTGCTAAATACATAATCAACAACAATGTCTAAGTTGTTTGAATATGGGCGCTGTTTGATGATACGAGATTTCTTGCTATCCAGCTTGCCAACGTTGAAGCGTTTGCTGGCATTTTTGTCACCAGCGCGCTTCCAAGGTGATATTTTATGTAGTGATTCACTTAAGAAGATTTTGTCGGCTTTAAATGCAATTTTACCATCTTCTTGTTTTGCAATTTTTACACTTGCCAGCACTGCTTCACTGATGTTTGCTTCGCTTGCACGTGCTAGCGCAGTGTTTTCTTCAAACTGGTAGCGTGGTGTTTTACTGATGATATCGATGCGGTTGAAATGCTGTCTAAATTCAATCAATTTAGTTTCACGGTAGCTGCCACGAACATGGCCTGCATCTGTGACACCATCAACGGTATGTGCAAAATAAACAAAAGGGGTATTTAATTGGCTTTCTTCTAAAACCAATAAGTGCTCACCCGTTTTCTTATCTTGGTAAAGCTCAAATACGCCTTTGAATGCGGTTTTGTTTTCAATCAGACTGGCAATGGTCTTTTCTTTTTTATCTTCTTTTTTCTTATCGGCAGCAATGGCTGCTTGGCTAGCAAAAGTCAGCGCTAACGCAATTGAAAGGGCAGTTTTTTTCATAAGTACGCGTATTCATTGTTATTAGAAGAAATCAGTGTACCTAATATCATTGTTATTGCTATTAAGTTGCGATGCGACACTTGCTTTTTTATTTAAAAAGCCATACCAAACAGTGTCTTATGTTTGTTTTGATTTTGTAACAGGGTATGAAAAGTCCAAATTTTAATAAATAGCGTATTAGCTGTAACAGATTCTTACAAATGTCACATTTTTCTTGGTATTAATCTTGTTAGTATAAAAAGTAGAGTAGGCTAGCAAATTTTTTAATAGGTGAAGTCGTTATGCAAACGAAGGTACTAAAATGGATATTCCCTTTCGCAGCTATTGTTGTTGGGATGATGGGCGCGAAGGGCATTAATGCTTTAGCAAATGAACCAGACGCAAAGGAACAAGTTGATACTCGTCCTGTTGTCGCTGTAGAAGCGGTTTCTTCACTAGATCACCAAGTTGTGATTAATAGTTATGGTGAAGTACAGCCTTTTGAAAGCACTAGACTTTCTGCGCAAGTGTCGGGCGAAGTGGTAGCTTGGCACGATAACTTTGTAACCGGTGGTATTGTCGCTAAGGGTGAAGTACTACTGAGTATAGAAAAAGACAATTATCAAGCAGCACTATTACAAGCCGAAGCTGAAGTCTCTCGTGCCGAAGCAAAGCTAATTGAAGAGCAAGCACTTGCCGATGTGGCAGCCGATGAGGCGAGACGCTTCCCGAATAAAAAGCACACCGATTTATTTCTACGTAAACCGCAACTCTTGAGTGCGAAAGCTGGGCTGAAATCAGCAAAGGCAGCGCTTAAACGTGCACAAAGAGATTTAGATAACTGCGACATTCTTGCCCCTTACGATGCATTAATTGTGTCACGTGATATTGGTTTGGGTCAGTTTGTAAATATGGGTAGCAGTGTTGCTCAGCTGAATAATATTGAGCATGCAGAAGTGGTCATTCCTATAGCTGGTTTCGACAGTGCGTTCCTGCCAGAGCGAATCGAAGGTCTAGATGCGACGATCACTCAAACGGGCTTAAATGGTTTTACCCGCTCTGCAAAAATCCACCGTGATTTAGGTGTGGTTGATAAAGCAACGCGTATGGTAAATCTGGTAGTTAGAATTGCAGATCCATATGGGTTACAGACGCAACAGCCACAAGTGAAGTTTGGCTCATACGTACAAGTAAACTTCTCTGGTAAAACGTTAAATAGCATCTACCGCTTGCCGCAAGATCTGGTCAATAACAACACCGTATGGTTGTTAAATAGCGAAGGCCAACTTGAATCTCGCAAGGTGCAGGTGATCCGTGAAGAAGGTGAATATTTCTACGTGAGCACAGGCCTGAAAGACAACGAAAAACTGGTAACTACTTTGCCTGAATACCCGCAAACAGGGATGTCGGTAAAAGTAGCTGGTTCAGATTCATCCAAAGCTGAAACCACAGACAAGCTTTAAGGAGTAGCAGATGAGTCAAGCTGAACTTGAAAAGCAAACCGGTTTAATTGCTTGGTTTGCGAAAAACTCGGTGGCGGCCAACTTATTGATGGTTTTCATCATCATTATTGGTTTGTACACCTATAACACCATTCAAAGACAGATGTTTCCGAATGTAGAGATTAACTACATTACTGTTGCGGCAAACTACCCTGGTGCTTCACCGCAAGAAATCGAAGAAAGTATTCTGATGAAGATTGAAGAGGCCTTGAAAGATGTCACTGAAATCAAAGAAGGGGTGTACCGCGCAAACCGAAATGGCGGTAGCGCGACATTAGAAATCGATCCTGACGTTGAACTAACTGACGTGTTAGATAAGGTAAAATTGCGTGTCGATGGCATTGCGACTTTCCCTGCAGCGATGGAGCCGGTCACCATTAATCAAATTGAATTTCAGCAGCAAGTGATACAAATGACTTTGTCGGCTGATTTACCACTAACTGAATTGAAGCCGATGGCCAAACGCATCGAAGATGAGTTATTGCAACTTAACAACGTGTCGTTGGTTGATGTGAATGTGCCTTTAGATGAGATCGCTATTGAGATAAAACCAGACATGCTGCGTCAATACGGTTTAACTATTAATGAAGTGGCAAGCACTATTCGCAACTACTCTGCTAACTTTTCAGCAGGTCAGCTACGAACTGACTCAGGCATAATTTCAGTACGTATTGAAAACCAATCTTATAACGGTGACGAGTTTCGTCAACTACCGGTAAAAATTGGTGCACATGGTGGTCAAGTACTTTTACGTGATATTGCAGTCATCAAAGACGAATTTACTGAAGGCGAGCGCTACTTCAAATTAAACGGAAAGAATGCGGTATTTATTTCTGTTAAGGCAACCAAAGAACAAAACATGGTGCCGGTTGCTGAATCAGTTAAAAAGTTTATTGAACTCAAGAATCAAGAGTTACCAGCTGGTGTTGAATTGGATTCCATTGTTGATATGACCTATTACTTAAATGGTCGTCTAAACATGATGAAGACTAATCTACTACAAGGTATGTTCTTAGTGACCCTAATGCTGTTCTTATTTTTAAGATTTAAGTTGGCAATGTGGGTAACCATTGGTATTCCAGTATGTTTTCTGGGGGCAGTTATGTTGATGCCAGTGCTGGGTATTACCATTAATGTGACCTCATTATTTGCCTTCATCATGGTACTGGGTATCGTCGTTGATGATGCAATCGTAATCGGTGAGAGCGCTTACACAGAAGTAGAAAAAAAAGGCTCAGGTGTCCACAACGTTATTGTGGGTGCAAAACGCGTTGCGACGCCTGCAACTTTTGGTGTACTAACCACCATGGCTGTATTTGCACCACTTATGTTTTCTACGGGTCCAGAAAGTGCCAACTTTATTAATATTGCCGGAGTAGCATTGCTGTGTCTATTCTTCAGCTTGATTGAATCTAAATTAATACTGCCTGCGCATATCGCTGCGATTAAGTTCAAGCCGCTTAAAGAAGATAGCTGGCGTCATAAGTTCAATACTAAGTTCTTTGGGTTTGTGAATGGGCCTTACCGTCGTTTCGTCACACTTTGTGTAGAGTGGCGTTGGACTGTTTTATGTGCCTTTATTGGTATGTTTATCGCCAGTATCGCTTTGAGTAGCAGCGGTATGTTGCGCACTCTGTTTTTACCAAAGATCCCGCATGATTTCCCTAGCATCAATATCACGATGAATGACAACGTGTCGGATGAGCAAACCATTGAGGCATTGAAAAAGCTTGAGACTGTGGTGCTGAATGTCGATAAGCAAGTTCAGCAGGAGTATGGTGTCTCAATGTTGCGTGATGTCATGGTGTTTAATGAAGGTCGAACTGAGGGTAAGTTACTCGCCCCGCTGGTAGATGAAGAAGAACGCCCGTTTAACACTTTCGAACTAACGCGTCGTTGGCGTGAGCAACTCCCTGAAATTGCAGGTATGAAGTCTATCCAAATTGAAGATGAAGTAATCAATATGGGCCAAAATGGTGACTTCGGTTACTTATTATTTGGTTCTGACATAGATACGTTGAATTCGGCTGGTCGTCGATTGATCAGCATGCTGCAAGCTGAAAAAGGCGTCTTTGATGTGAGTTCAACCATTGATCCTGCCAGTAAAGAGATCCAGTTAGCTCTCAAACCGGTTGCTTATGAGTTGGGTTTAACTCTACGTGATATAGGTTCTCAAGTGGGTGCAAGTTTTTACGGTGGTGAAGCGCAGCGCGTGATCCGTAATGGCGAAGAAGTGCGCGTTATGGTGCGCTACCCTAAACTGACTCGTGAGGCATACTCTTCATTGAAGCATACCGTGATAAAAACGCCCCAAGGGCGTGAAGTGATGCTAGGTGATGTGGCTGAGATCTCTGAAAAACCGGGTATCAGTTATATTCGTCGTGAAGACGGTTACCGTACTGTTTATGTCTACGGCAACATCGATGAAGAGGTCGTAGAACCTAATGCTGTTACCAAGCGCATTGATGATGAAATATTACCTGAGCTTATTAAGATGTTCCCGTCTGTTAAAACTAAGCTAGGTGGTGCGATTGAAGAGCAGCAAGCCCAAACCAATGAGCAAATCGTATTTTTCATAATTGGTATGCTACTGGTTTATATATTACTGGCAATTCCGCTTAAAAGTTACTCTCAGCCACTGATTGTTATGTCTGTTATTCCGTTTAGCTTGGTCGGAGCGTTATGGGGCCATCTTGCATTTGGCTTAGATTTAAGCTTGTTTTCACTTTACGGGATCATTGCCGCAGCGGGGGTTGTTATCAATGACTCGCTAGTAATGACTGATTTTGTAAACCAATCTCGTAAAGCGGGTCACTCAATAAAAGAAGCGGTAATTGAAGCGGGTTGTGCAAGATTTCGTGCAATCACACTGACATCAATTACAACGTTCGTGGGTGTATTGCCTATCATGTTTGAAACCAGCTTACAGGCTATGTTTGTTATTCCAATGGCTGTTTCACTAGGTTTTGCTGTTGTGTTTGCGACGTTAATTACACTATTACTTGTACCATGTTTATATATCATACTAACTGATATCGGCAATGTTTTCGGTAAGGGTGGAAGCTTGATTAAGCGTGCTGGTAGTTCGCTTAAGCCTAAAGGTAAAGTGCAAAATATCTAATACCCAAATTTAGAAAGTATTCAGGCCAGTATTTGCTGGCCTTTTTTATGCAGAACATACAATTTAATTAAAAAGCATTAATTTATTTCTGCTTTATAGTTAAAAGGTTGAGTTAAGGGGGTTGCTAGCTATAATTTAGGTTCGATTTTTATTTTGAGATAATTATGTTTAGGCGCCCATTGATACTTGATGAATGGCAACAGATATCAGTATTAAAACAGAATCGTCAATTATATGTTGGCGACAATGTTACTGCGCACTTTTTCACTCAAGAAGGTGAAGTCGAAGCGTTGCAGCTCAATTTGAATATCGCTTATAACGCAATGCAAACATCGCAGTATTGGACGCGAGAGCTAGCAAGTCTCATTAATTTTCATCTCCCCCTTGTTAAGGTGGGTAAAAAAGCTTTGTTGGGTTGGGAGGTAGGCTATGGAGAACTTCCTATTTTTAGCCACCCAAGTAGTGGTATTACCCAGTTTGAACTCAGTTATCAATGCACTGCTAAAGCGAAGGCGCAAAGTAGTGAAGCACACACGCAAAACATCTATCCTCAGCAACCGCAAAACTATCAGCCAGGTACTAAAGTGTGGCATCAAGGTACAGGGCGTTATTACAAGTGCAAAGCTTGGCCATTTAGTGAGTATTGTCGCGATATCAGCGGTGACTTTGAACCTGGTGTTGGCTCTTTCTGGGAAATGGCTTGGGAAGTGTGTTAATTATCTAACTTATGTAGAATAACTCGTAATCTTTTCACATATTTAGACTGTGTTACACTGCTGCTAATTAACTTATTTAAGGAAAGGCAAGTGAGTCAGTCTATTTCAGCCCCAATCGCAAAAAAAATCCCCCATGTTTTAGAGACGCATGCAGAGCAACGCGTCGATAACTATTATTGGATGCGCGACGATAATCGCCAAGATCCAGAAATACTGGCGCACTTAGAGGCTGAAAATGACTATCTAAAAGCGGTAATGGCACCTCACGATGCTTTAAAAGATCAACTGTTTGAAGAAATGAAAGGGCGCATTGTAAAAGACGACAGCTCAGTGCCAGTAAAGGATGGTAAATACTGGTATATGAGTGAAGTTGCAGGTGACAACGAATATGCGTTTCACTATCGAGCAGACAATGCCGAGATGCAAAACAAGCAGTTGCTGCTGGATGTCAATGAACTTGCTGCGCCATACGAGTATTATGATATTGGTGATATGGCGGTCAGCCAAAACGATGAACTAATGGCCTATAGCGAAGATACTGATGGCAGACGTATTTATAAAGTTAAGTTTATCAACTTAGATAGCGGCGAATATCTGTCTGATGAGTTAGAAAATACCGAAGGCCAAGTGGTGTGGGCCAATGATAATCGTACGGTTTTTTATGTAAAAAAAGACCTACAAACTCTACTAGGTTTTCAAGTGTTCAGACATGTTCTGGGTACGCCTCAATCAGATGACGTGCTCGTTTATGAAGAGCAAGATCGTCAGTTTTATATGGGCTTAGGAAAAAGTCGTGACGATAGCCAGATCTATATTTATCTAGCAGCAACCGAAACATCAGAGCAATGGGCGCTCGATGCTAATAATCCGGAACAGGCATTTGAGTTATTGTGCCCGCGTTTAGAAGGCCATGAGTTTGGTATTGATAAGTTTGCAGAGCAGTACTTCATTGTCTCTAACCACCAAGCAAAAAACTTTAAGCTCTGTACAGCAAAGCTAGAAGATATCGCTGATATTGCAAAGTGGCAGACACAGATTACACACAGAGAAGACGTACTGATTGAAGGGTTAGAGCTTTTCAATAGCCACTATATTGTGACTGAGCGTTGTTTAGGGCAAACACGTTTTGTCGTACATGACTATCAGGGCGGCAGCCATACGTTGGCATTTAATGATGTGTGTTATAGCGCGCATATGGGCAATAACCCCGAGCCAGAATCAACTGCGGTGCGCATTCATTATTCAAGTCTGACTACGCCGAGTAGCGTGTATGAATGCGACCTAGCCACAGGTGAAAAGCAGTGCTTAAAGCAGCAGCAAGTACTCGGTGGTTTTTCAGCGGATGACTATGCCTCTGAGCGCTTACACATTACGGCGCGAGATGGCGTTAAAGTGCCTGTCTCTTTGGTATATAAAAAGTCATTATTCAAAAAAGATGGCTCTAATCCTATGCTGCAGTATGGCTATGGCGCTTATGGCATCACCATAGATCCAAACTTCTCGAGTAATACCCTGAGCTTATTAGACAGAGGGTTTGTTTATGCCATAGCGCATATTCGCGGCTCTGAAATGTTAGGTCGAGAATGGTACGAGCAAGGCAAAAAAGCCCATAAACAGAACTCATTTAATGACTTTGAAGATGTGACCCGTAGCCTTGTTGAACAAGGTTATGTTGATGCGCATAAAGTCTTTGCTTCTGGTGGCAGCGCGGGCGGTTTGTTAATGGGTGCTGTGGTAAACCAAGCGCCACAATTGTATTTAGGGGTAGGATGTCACGTGCCATTTTTAGATGTGCTCACGACCATGCTTGATGAGTCAATCCCGCTTACAACGAATGAGTATGACGAATGGGGTAATCCAAATAACGAAGCTGATTATCAAACCATAAAAGCATATTCACCGTACGATAACCTGAAGCAGCAAGCCTATCCAAATATATTAGTCACAACGGGTCTACACGATTCGCAAGTGCAATATTGGGAGCCGATGAAGTGGGTTGCGAAATTACGTGAAACTAAAACAACAGACTCTTTATTGTTATTCAGAACTGATATGGGTTCTGGCCATGGCGGCGCAAGCGGTCGCTTTAAACGCTTAGAAGAAATAGCGCTAGAGCAGGCATTTTTTATTAGCCTGCTTGAACAGGCGTCTTGATAAGACGCTATACTTTTAAATGTCTAAGACGGGCTGTGACCTTAACAGCCCTGTTTTAATAGGGGTAAAGATGAAGTTTAAAGCACACGGTTTATGGCGTGTTCATATTGAAAATGCGACGATTTATATTGCGTTGAAAGGTGGATTCAACCGCGAAGGGGTGATTGATTTTCAAAATGATATTATTAAGCGTGTTATGTCAGAGCCAACACCTTGTGACAGTGCTGTACTGAATTTATCTGAATTTGAAATGAGTACCTCAGATAGTTTGGAGGCAACTAAAGAGTATTTCGAAGGGGTAAAGCAACGAGGCTATAAATGGGTCGACTATATTGGTGTGAATCCAATCGCTGAGCATTTATTGAAGCAGTTGTGGCAAGGGGCAAAAACTCAGCTGAGCTTTTACCCCGATGAACAGACCTACTTAGCCCATAAACCTGAGCATCAACAAGCTCTGGCTGTGTTATCCCAAATACGCTTTGAGCATCCACACTAGCTTTTCTTGTTCTTTAATATAGTCGCTCATTAGAGCGGCTGTACCTTCATCTTCTGCGTCACTTGCCACACCTAAAATCTCGCGCTGCTGTTTTAATAATAGCGTGAAGCCATTCAGTAATGTTGTCACCGCGTCATTACCATCTGCGATGTTTTTCGCTTCCTGAATGTCAGCACGCTCAAGATAATCACTAAATGCATGTAGTGGCTGGCCACCTATGGTTAAGATACGCTCCGCTAGCTCATCTACTTTTAACAATAATTGGTCATAAATTTCTTCGAACTTTAGGTGCAGCTCAAAAAAGTTTTTGCCTTTGATATTCCAATGAAAACCACGCGCATTCATGTATTGAATTTGGTAATTACTTAATAAGCCATTTAGTTTTACTGCTAGGTCTTCACTTGCTTGTGTTGATAAACCGATATCGCTGAACTGTGTCATGTTATTTACTCCTGTTGTTTGCATGGGAGTAAGTATGGGGTATGTGCTTTGATTGGTCTAACGGGATAAAACAATAACTGTAATTCAAAAAAGCGATTGATTAGGTGTTATTAATCTATGGAATAAAGCTTGCCAACATTAGCTGGTTTGTTTGCTTTTTGACCTGAAAATTGATTTATCACAAGTTGGTGATAGGGGGTATAAATACTAGAAATAGAACTTGATTTAGGTCAATAATCACGCAGGTATGACGCGCATAATGACTCTGTAAACAGACAAAAATCAATGGGTGTCATCATGGAACTAAAAACACAATCTCAACATAAAGCAGAAATCACCGTTGTCGTTATCGCGTTACTGGCATTTGTAGTCGGTCTTGTTGGCCATTTAGCAGGTGCAAGCTTCGCAAACTCAGATGCGTTTGGGTATATTGCTGCGCCAATCCCACTGATCACAGGTATTATCGCATTTGTGGCTTATAAAATTGCTGAAAAAGGCGATCACTAAATAAGCGTTTAAGTCACTCTGAATCAGTTAGAAGTGACAATACATAGTCGGTGACTTTGCGTGAATAAATCATACTGGTATGGCTAACATGAAATACTCTGTGCTCTGCCATACCTTGTAGTTTTGTTTCTTCCAATAATACTGTGCCATCAGAGCTACTGCCTTTTTGCAAAATGGGCATCAGCCCCAAAGGTAAATCACCAGCAATGCTGTAAAGCCTTGCCTTGTAAGGCCAATCTTGGTTGTCTGAGACCAAAAACTCCACACTGTTTTTTAAAAAGACATCGAGCCCTTTTTCATGCATCTGTTTGGCAAACGTGCTGCCTTTGTGGGGGGTGCCTAACGTGATGACTTTCTCAACCTGCTCACTGGTTGCTGAGTGGTTATCTAAATAAGCGCGCGCGATTAATCCGCCCATTGAGTGGCAAACTAGCGCAGCGCTATCATTACCAATAAAGTCATCGATTTGAGAGAAGATCTCTGATTTATCAGGGCTAAGGGTATTGTAAGTAAGATTTAAAATCTCAAATTGATGTTTCTTAAGCTTGTTGCACAATGGCTGCATCACGAAGCCAGACATATAAAGCCCATGCAAAACGATGATTTTATGTATTGCCATTGTGCCTCCAATTTAAGTCTTCCCTGTTTCGTCGAGCATACTTTAACAAGTGAAACTGAGCCGGCGCTTAATTAATCGTTGAAAACCAATTACAGTTTAAATTTTACCAATGATGATCACTATTTCCAGATGGTTGGGATAATGTGCACACTTTGTTCTTCATCGCTTACCCAAATTTCACCATCTTGCACTGTCACGGTTAAATTCATGCCACGTTTTGCCATCGTCGCAAGTTGTGATGTTGCTTCATACGGTAAACTGATAACCGATAGATTATCGTGGCTATAAAGCTTAGGTTGATTCTTTTGCCACCAAATCTCTTGGTTATTTTCACCATAGCAATATAGCACCACATCTCTAGCACGATTACAGGCTTTCTTAACGCGCTTTTCATCAGGTAAACCTAGCTCGATCCAAAGTTCAATCTCTTCATTATAGTTTTTTAACCAAACTTCAGGCTCATCATCAGCACAAAGCCCTTTGGTGAATTCCAAACGTTCTTGGTAGTGAAGCGCAAATGCTAAAATGCGGATCATCAAGCGCTGTTCATTTTCAGATGGGTGTTGCGCCACCGTTAGAGAGAGAGTTTCGTATACGTGTTTATCCATATCGCTCAAAGCGAGTTGCGCTTTGATGATGGTCGATTTTAAAGCCATTATCTTCGTTCATGCTAATAAGAATGGCAGCAGTATACATGAGCAAACACGATTAAATACGATTTTATCAACGAGGTTGCTTAGTGTTTTTGCTGATTTTTGCGTAAAATAGCGCAATAAATTTTTTCGAACAGAATTTAGGAGCGCAAGTATGGCCATTCAGTGGTTTCCTGGGCATATGAATAAGGCTCGCAATGAGATTAAAGAGATCATGCCGCAAATGGATGTGATTATCGAAGTTTTAGATGCGAGGATCCCGTATAGCAGTGAAAACCCAATGGTGTCTGCGCTTCGCGGTGATAAGCCGGTCATCAAAATCATGAACAAAGCAGACTTGGCTGACCCTGAGCTTACCAAGCAGTGGATGGACTATTTTGAACAAGAAAGTGGTGTAAAAGCCATTGCGTTTGGTCATGATAAAGGTGCCGAAGTTGCTAAAGTCAATGAGCTGTGCAAGAAGCTAGCCCCACATAAAGTGGGTGCAGATAAGCAGCTAAAAGCCATGATCATGGGTATCCCGAATGTGGGCAAGTCGACTTTAATTAACCACCTTGCTGGTCGTATCGTGGCGAAAACCGGTAATGAACCCGCGGTGACCAAGTCTCAGCAGCGTATTCGACTTGAAGATGGCATCATGCTGTATGACACTCCAGGCATGCTATGGCCAAAAGTTGAAAATGAAAACTCGGGTTATCGTCTAGCGGCGACAGGTGCTGTAAAAGATACGGCGATGAATTACGAAGAAGTTGCCAGCTTTACCGCTGAATACTTACTGACTGCCTACCCTGAGTTATTACAGTCACGTTATAAAATTGATGAATTACCGGAGCAAGATTGGGAGTTTGTCGAAATGGCGGGCCGTAAGCGTGGTTGTATTCGCGGTGGTAACCAAGTTGATACCCATAAGATGTCTGAAATCTTAATCAATGAGTTACGAGATGCCATTATTGGTCGCATCACCATGGAAACACCTTCGATGCGTGATGAAGAAGAAATTATGGTTGCTGAGCTGCGTGCTGCAGCTGAAGCAAAAAAAGCCGCAAAAGAGGAAGAGAAAAAACTACGCAGAGCAAGAGCGCGTAAGAACCGCCGCTAAAACTCTCACGTATATTGCAGACATAAAAAAAGCCCGTGCAGGGCTTTTTGTGTTTCATATCTACCGTCACCGATATGAGCAATGTAGCAAGTAAAATGTGTTTGGAGAAAAGTGAAGATATCGCGAGGGGCGTTGCGATATCTCACTCCCTACCATGGCTTTAACGTGGCAACACGTGTTTCGGGTCGAGAAACAAATTAGAGTAAAGTAACAAAGTAAGCCGTCAATCTCGCCTTGTTGAGATTGATTATCAATTAGATTATTGAATGTGTCAATAGCCTTTTTGAAAATAATTCTCATTTATTTTTAGGTGGCTGAATTCGGGAGTTACAGGCATAAAAAAAGCCCAATTATGGGCTTTTTGACTTTTCATATCTACCGTCACCGATATGAGCAATGTAGCAAGTAAAATGGGTTTGGCCGCCAACACATGATAACAAGGGGCGCGTTACAGTGTGTTATTGGCCAATGCTGTTAACGTGTTTGCATCACGAATTCTGGGTCGAGAAACAAGATTCAGTAGCGTGCTTTCTTGTTGAGATTGATTATCAGTTAGATTGTTTAGTGTGTCAATAAATATTTGAAAATAATTCTCATTTAGATCTTTCGTTATGAAAACACAAAATTTAGACATAAAAAAAGCCCTATTAAGGGCTTTTTGACTTTTCATATCTACCGTCACCGATATGAGCAATGTAGCAAGTAAAATAAGTTTGGTCGCCAGCTTAATCTAACAGGGGCGTGTTATTTTTGGCTTTTGACCAGTGCTGTTAACGTGTTTGCGTCACGAATTCTGGGTCGATAAACAAGATGAAGTTGTGTGTTATTTCGTCTTGTTGAAATTGATTATTAGTTAGCTTTTGATTTGTGTCAACATCTATTTGAAAATAATTCTCATTTACTTCTTGATTTGTTATTTCTGTGCTGTTCACATCGTTTTTCTTCCTTTCGAACAAATAATCGCTCATGCAAAACTTTTTACAATGTAATCTGTAACTAGGTTTGGTACTTAAGTTATCAAAAGGTATGCTGATTGCGGTAGCAATCACTAAGGAGCTAAAAATGAAATGGTTATTAGTAATAGTGAGTTTATTAATGAGTGCAACGACAATCGCAATGGATAAATGGCGTGGCTTATTAGAAATACAGCCGGGTGTATATTTAACTTTAGGATTCAATGTTGACGTTAACGCAAATGCTGTGACGCTAGATAGTCCTAATCAAGGTGCATTTGGCAAAGTGCCAACAGAGTTTTCAGTATCAAAAACGCATTTATCTTTTAAAGATAAGCAACTTCAAGCTGAGTTTACCGGTGAAGTAAAAGGGAACAAATTAGTTGGCACCTTTACACAAGGTCGAGCAATGCCTGTAACCCTGCAGCGCCTTAGCGAGCAAGATCTAACGCAGCTAAAATATGAAGGCGCTTATACTGGTGAGCTTGATATTAATGGTAAACCTTTGCCTCTTGTGGTTCAGGTGGCTGTGATTCATGGTGGCTTTTATACCTCATTAGATAGCCCTGCTCAGCAGAGTTATGGTATTCCCATGACGGAGTTTGCAATTAATAATGATGAAATGACGTTTAAATCGAAAATGATCAGTGCAAGTTTTTCTGGCAAATTCAGCGAACAAGGTTACAAGGGGAAGTTTGTACAAGGCTTTGAGATGCCGCTTACCTTGAAAAAAAAACAGCTATAAATAACGACAAGCAGGTAGAAATAAAGCTGAGCCAGCTTCAGGCTCAGTTGCCTGACATCTTTGTAGACATAAATGCCGCAATTATTGTGCTTAAAGGTGATGAGCAAGTGTTTTACCTGCATGGGGAGCCAGTTAACAAGTCGAGTTTGTTTGAAATAGGATCAGTGTCAAAACCGCTGTTTGCCTTGTTAGCAAGCCAGCTGGTGACAGAGCAAGCATGGTCACTTGATATGCCTGTTGCTCAGTTACTAGATAAACAATATCGTCATCATAATTATTCTCTTCAGCAATTATTGACCCATCGTTCTGGTCTGCCTAGATTACCCAGTAACTTAACCCCCATCAGCATGGATGACCCATATGCTCTATTTGGAGATGAAGCCCTTGCAGAAGCACTAAGCGCAAGCAATTCAGCCCCCGGGGTGTTTGAATATTCCAATTATGGTTATGGCTTACTCGGTTGGTTAATGGCTGAAAACTTCAAAGTGTCACAGTCTCATATGGTTGAAAAGTATTTATTTGATAACTTAGAAATGGATCATGCGCAGCTAGCGATAACAGGTTCTAAGCAAACTAAACTGAGTGGTCAGGACTATTATGGTGATAAGGTACCTAATTGGCACTTTGATAGCCTAGTTGGAGCCGGTGGTGTGTTAGCGTCACCACAAGATATGGCAAATTGGATCAGTGCATATTGGCTATCGCCGGAAACTAACCCCACATTGGCCAAGTCAATTAACAACAGTTTGGCTCATTTAAATGATGACATGGCTTATGCTTGGCGAGTAGGGCAGCAAGGTCAATATTTTCACGGAGGACGAACGGCTGGCTTTAGTACTATGGTGGTATTTAACCCTAAAAAACAGGTTGCTGTGATCACTATGGTTGCGGGTGAGCGTGATGCAGGCAAAATAGCGATGACACTCTTTGAGCAGTTGCAAAATAAAGATAAATAAAATGAAGCTTCTACAGTATCAGTACTTTTTCGGACAGCGATATGTTTTCGCTGTCTGTCATATCATCAGTTGGTTAATTGCCTACATATTCATTACTTCTATTGTCATGCAAAACCCTTATGCGGGTTGGATAGAAGCGGTATATGGTGCAATCTTTTTATCGGCTGGTGCTCTAGTGACGTATATTTTACGTTGTGTATATAAACGTTTTATGCAACAAAAGAGTAACTTACATCAGTTTATCTTTTTATTTATAGGTGCATTAATTTGCACGTTTTTAGCAACAGCCGTGTTACTACTCGGTGTTTTTTTCATTGCCTACATTGGCGTATCTCAACCAATTCCATCTTCGCAAGTTACTTTCATCATAGAGCATGTAGGTTTGAGTAACGGCATTAATATGTTGGGTATGACATTGTTATGGTCATTTGGGTATTTAGCGGTAAGTAAAATTAAACTGTTAACAGAGGCACATTCACTGCTTACCGTGAGTCAATTACAGGCGTTGAACAGCCAACTGAACCCTCACTTTTTATTTAATGCCATTAACGACATTCGCGCTTTGATCTTAGCTCAACCCGCTCAAGCGCGTGATGGCCTAGCTGAATTGGCTGATATGTTGCGTTATTCTCTGCAACCCAATCATGAAGATAAAGTGCCATTATCAGAAGAGCTTGCAAATGCAGAACATTATTTAAACCTATGCAAAATTGGTTTAGCAGAGCGATTAAAGACACAAATCAAGGTTGTACCTGAGGCGCTTCAGTTAACTATGCCGAAAATGATCCTACAGTTATGTTTAGAAAATGCCATTAAGCATGGCATTGCAAATAGTCGCATAGGTGGCACAGTTTATTTATCGATTAGCTGTGAAGAAAAGCTCATGATTGAAGTTGTTAATCCCTTACTTACAAACAAGCAGCCTTCAGATGGCTTGGGTTTGGCGACAAAAAATATAGAGAAACGTTTGGCGTTACTCTATAAAGGTCAAGCAAGGTTGAATCGTTTTGAGCAAGATCAGCAAGTAATTACACGTATTGAATTACCAAAGGAAACAGTATGACTCGGGTGGTGATTGTAGATGATAGCCATTTAGCAAGACTTGAATTAAAAGCGCAAATCGAAGAGTTAGGTGGGCTTTATGTGGTTGGTGAGGCGCCAGATATCATTGAGGCTAAGGTTATTATAGAGCAGGAACAACCTGATTTACTGCTGCTTGATATCAATATGCCCAGCGGCAGTGGGTTCGACTTATTGGCACAATTAACCTATGTGCCTCATGTGATTTTTGTCACCGCGCATGATGATTTTGCTGTTAAGTCATTCGAAGTCAACGCCCTCGATTACCTCTTGAAACCTGTGACGCAAGCTCGCCTGGCTGTGGCGATCGAAAAGTATAAGAAACTGCAAACGCCACTTGAAATAGACAGTCGCTTTTTTATCAAAGATGGTCAACGTTGTTTTTTTATTGCGTTAGAAGAGGTGCAGGCATTTGAAGCCATGGGAAATTATACGCGCTTACACACAGAAAATGGCGCTGTTAGCGTGTATCGAACATTGGCAAATATCGCTGAACGTTTACCGAAAGAGCCTTTTTTTAGGGCCAATAGAAGTTGGCTATTTAATATTAATAATATCGCAGAACTGGAACAAGAAAGTGGCGGTACGCTTGAAGTGAGGTTGCAAAATAATCTGCAAATTGCTTTGTCTCGCAATCAAACAACCGCATTTAAACAACGTTATAAATTATAGACTGTGTACTTTTTCATCTAAATCTCCTAACGTGTAGTTATCTGTAATACCAATCTTCAAAATAGAGCGTTTAATTAGAGGGTTGGTTTAAAACAAAAATAAAAACAAACAGGTGACATTATGTTGAGTTCAATCGGTCTCGCATTTGCGTTAGTTACATTAATCGTATTGACGCTCAGGGGCGTTAACTTATTTATTTCAGCCCCTTTGTGCGCTGTGGTTGTCGCGTTATCGAGTGGCATACCTTTATTCCAAATAAGTGATCAGGCAAGTTTTGTATCGGGCTACATGAGTGGTTTTGCTGGTTTTGTGCAAGCTTGGTTTTTAATGTTCTTATTGGGGTCACTGTTTGGCAAGTTGATGGAAGACAGTGGGGCGGCAGATGCTGTTGCTCGCTATATCGTGAATAAACTGGGTATGAAGTATGCGGTGTTGGCTGTAGTGCTTGCTTGTGCCTTGCTCACGTATGGTGGTGTAAGTGTTTTCATCGTGGCATTTTCGGTTTACCCCATGGCACTCAGTCTATTTAAAGATGCGAACTTGCCTCGTCGATTTATTCCTGCGGCATTGGCGTTCGGCTCTGTCACTTTTACCATGACATCGGCAGGCTCCCCTGAAATTCAAAACTGGATCCCGATAAAATACCTAGGCACTTCACCTTATGCTGCATGGCAAGAGAGTTTGATCATTGCCATATTCATGGCGGGACTCGGATATGTATTACTGCAATATATGATTAAACGTGCCGTAGCAAAAGGTGAACAGTTTGAAGCGCGAGATAATGACCCTGAGGCAACACGCAACAAGCTGCCAAATCCTATTACGGGTGTGATCCCTTTGTTGGTCGTGCTGGCGCTGTCTTTTACCTTACATGAAGCACTGCAGCAAAATGCCTTAATTGTGGCTTTACTCGGTGGGGTGATCAGTCTATTTATTATTAACTTTAAATACTTTATTAATATTGAAGCTGCGGTGAATCAAGCAACAACAGGCGCTTTAGTTGCAATAGGTAATACGGCAGCTGTTGTTGGCTTTGGCGCAGTGGCTAAGCTGACCCCAGCATTTCAAGATGCAGTCGTTATGATGACGCAGATCCCCGGGCATGAACTAATTGGTGCTGCGATAGCGGTGAGTGTGATTGCGGGCTTAACTGGCTCTGCATCTGGTGGACAGGCCATAGCTTTACCTTTGGTGGCGCCACATTATATGGACTTGGGTGTTGAGGCTGATGAATTGCACCGTGTAGTAGCAATAAGCTCAGGTGCCATAGATACCTTGCCACACAATGGCTATGTGGTGACAACCATACGTGCGATTTGTGGCGAAAAACACCAAGACGCTTATTGGCCTCTAGCGATGCTCACTGTGGTCGTGCCGTTAATTGGTTTGGCTTTGATCTTAGGGTTATTTATTGTTTTTTAACTTTGCTTACAATTTAAGGCTGTTAAAAGTGGCGTTTTTAAGCGCAAGATAACAGCCACAATCATGTTCAATCTAGAAGGATTACACAATGCGATGTCATGAAATTGATTATGAAATAATCGGCGAGTCTATGCAGATGGTTGAAGTCGAATTAGACCCACGAGAAACCGTTATCGCTGAAGCTGGCGCAATGAACTATATGGAAAGCGGCATTGAGTTTGAAGCCAAAATGGGTGATGGTTCAGAGCCTGAACAGGGTTTTATGAGTAAGCTATTCAGTGCTGGTAAGCGGATGATCAGTGGTGAGTCGCTATTTATGACGCACTTTACGAACAGTGGGCATGGCAAAAAGCGTGTCGCATTTGCCGCGCCTTTCCCAGGTTCCATCATACCTCTGGATATGGCTGAGCTTGGCGGTTCTGTTTATCTTCAAAAAGACTCCTTTTTGTGTGCGGCTCTAGGCACCAAAGTTGACATTGCATTTCAACGTAAACTTGGCGCAGGCTTTTTTGGTGGCGAAGGCTTCATTCTCGAGCACTTGCAAGGTGATGGCATGGCATTCGCGCATGCAGGCGGTACGGTCATCAAAAAGCAACTTAATAATGACACATTGAAATTAGATACAGGTTGTGTGGTCGGTTTTAGTGAAGGCATTGAGTTTGATATTGAGCGCGTCAGTGGTCTAAAAAGTATGTTCTTTGGTGGTGAGGGGCTATTTTTAGCTACTTTATCGGGCACGGGCACCGTGTGGATCCAGAGTTTACCTTTCTCAAGGTTGGCCGACAGAGTGATCCAACATGCACCAAGTCAAGGAGGCAGCCGTCAAGGTGAGGGCTCAGTACTTGGTTCAATTGGCGACATAATTGATGGCGATTAACCTCAGAAACCCTTTTATTTAAGCGCTTTTCGGCCTCATTCGATTTAAATGTATCGAGTGAGGCGTATTTCTTTTCAAGAAAAATCACTTTTTAGCAAATTGTCTGCATTTTAGACGATATCTAGGATGATGTTCACCGAAAGAGGTGATATACTCCCGCCGAATAATTTTCTACTTTAAATAGAGTAAAACAATGGCAGATTTATCGAAATACAGAAACATTGGTATTTTCGCGCACGTTGATGCGGGTAAAACTACCACCACTGAGCGTATCCTAAAGCTTACTGGTAAAATTCACAAAACTGGTGAGGTTCACGACGGTGAGTCAACTACTGACTTCATGGAACAGGAAGCTGAGCGTGGTATTACAATCCAATCAGCAGCTGTAACTTGTGAGTGGAAAGGCCACCGTTTAAACGTTATCGATACTCCTGGACACGTTGACTTCACAGTTGAAGTATACCGTTCACTTAAAGTACTTGATGGCGGTATCGGTGTATTCTGTGGTTCTGGTGGTGTTGAGCCACAGTCAGAAACTAACTGGCGTTATGCGAACGAATCAGAAGTTGCACGTTGTATCTTCGTAAACAAACTAGACCGTATGGGTGCTGACTTCTACCGCGTAGTTGGTCAGGTTGAGAAAGTACTTGGTGCTAACCCACTAGTTATGACTCTTCCAATCGGTATCGAAGACCAGTTCACTGGTGTTGTAGACGTACTAGAGAAAAAAGCATACATCTGGGACGAGACAGGCCTTCCTGAAAACTACGAAATCACTGACGTTCCAGCTGATATGGTAGACAAAGTTGAAGAATATCATGAGATGCTAGTTGAGTCTGCGGTTGAGCAAGACGACGACCTAATGGAAGCGTACATGGAAGGTGAAGAGCCTTCTCTAGAGCAAATCAAAGCTTGTATCCGTAAAGGTACACGTGACCTTGCTTTCTTCCCAACTTTCTGTGGTTCTGCATTCAAGAACAAAGGTATGCAGCTAGTTCTAGACGCAGTTGTTGACTACCTACCGTCTCCAACTGAAGTTGATCCACAGCCTCTAACTGACAAAGACACAGGTGAGCCTACTGGTGAAGTAGCAACTGTTTCTGCAGATGAGCCACTTAAAGCGCTTGCGTTCAAAATCATGGACGACCGTTTCGGTGCACTTACGTTCATCCGTATCTACTCTGGTCGCATGAAGAAAGGTGACACAGTACTTAACTCTGCAACGGGTAAAACAGAGCGTATCGGCCGTATGGTTGAGATGCAAGCAGACGAGCGTAACGAACTGACTGAAGCACAAGCGGGTGACATCATCGCGGTTGTTGGTATGAAGAACGTTCAAACTGGTCACACTCTTTGTGATCCTAAGCACGAATGTACACTTGAAGCGATGATCTTCCCTGATCCGGTAATCTCTATCGCTGTTGCACCTAAAGATAAAGGTGGTAACGAGAAGATGGGTATCGCGATCGGTAAGATGGTTGCAGAAGATCCTTCATTCCAGGTTGAGACTGACGAAGATTCAGGTGAAACTATCCTTAAAGGTATGGGTGAATTACACCTAGACATCAAGGTAGACATCCTTAAGCGTACTTACGGCGTTGAGCTAGTTGTTGGTCAGCCTCAGGTTGCTTACCGTGAAACTATCACGCAAGAAGTTGAAGATAGCTACACGCACAAGAAGCAATCAGGTGGTTCTGGTCAGTTCGGTAAGATCGATTACCGCATCAAGCCAGGCGAAGTTGGTTCAGGCTTCACGTTCTCTTCTTCAGTTGTTGGTGGTAACGTTCCTAAAGAATTCTGGCCTGCAGTTGAAAAAGGCTTTGCTTCAATGATGGAAGAAGGTGTTCTAGCTGGCTTCCCTGTATTAGACGTTGAAGTTGAACTATTCGACGGTGCTTTCCACGCAGTTGACTCATCAGCAATCGCGTTCGAAATTGCAGCTAAAGGCGCATTCCGTCAGTCTATCCCTAAAGCGGGTGCACAACTTCTTGAGCCAATCATGAAAGTTGACGTATTCACACCGGAAGACAACGTGGGTGACGTAATCGGTGACCTTAACCGTCGTCGTGGTATGATCAAAGACCAAGAAGCTGGCGCAATGGGCGTTCGTATCAAGGGTGAAGTACCTCTATCTGAAATGTTCGGATACATTGGTCACCTACGTACTATCACGTCTGGTCGTGGTCAGTTCTCAATGGAATTCTCTCATTATGCACCATGTCCGCAAAACGTTGCTGACACTGTAATCGCAGCTGAGAAAGAGAAAAAAGCAGCTAAGTAATTAGCCCTTTTTATCTGATTTTAAAAACCGCTTGTTTTACAAGCGGTTTTTTTATGCCTGTAATAACTCATCCTAATATCGTATAAAGATATATTGAAAAAGGTACAATCTGTAAGTACTATGCTGCCGAAATGATGTCACTGATATCAGTTTGTTTTATAATACGTATAATGGAGTCGTGTTTTGCATACCGTAGATTTAAGTTTTAATAAGCTTGTTCTTTTTATTAGCTGTTTGGCTAGTCTATTCTTCCTTTTTTTATCTAATTTCGAGTTAGCATTATTACAACCTTTAAGGTTTTTAGGTTTTGCTTGTTTATTTTTGACTGGATTAGTCCTCTATCTGGAGCAAAGCAATAAGTTATTTGTGCATATCGATAAAGCAGGGATAAGCTATGGTTTGATATTTCAAACAAAATATATTCATCAAGAGTCTATTCAAGCAGTCACTAAAAAGCCTGGGATTTTTGGAAGTGTGCTACAAGTTTCAATAACAGGCGATAAGGTAAAGAGATTTTATTGTTGGCAACTGAGAGATGATGAGTTTGCGAAGTCAGAACGTTTATTATCTCTTTGATATGTATAAAAATGCGCCTTACGGCGCATTTTTTGGTCGCTAATATCGTAATTACTTACGACGACGGCGAAGAAGCGCTAGAGGTGCAGCTAATAAGCTTAACCACGCAAGACTACCGCTTTGCTCATCATCTGTATCTTCTACATTTAGTACTTCAATTTGTACTTCCACCATATCAGATAGGTTACCAGCAGTATCTTCAGCTTGAACCATGAAACGAATGCGATTCTCGTATTCATAATCGAAGTTACCAGCAACAGTGATTAAACCCTGCTCATTAATGTTAATAAGATCAGTGCCAGATACGATAAAGCGTTTTACTGGAGAGATTTCAGAGTCAGCATCGGTGAATGCTAATTTGCCAATCGCTAAATTGATTTGAGAATTCTCACGTACTTGGAAGATTTGTCCAGCTTCAATCATTGGGCGAGGATCAACAGGAGGTTGACCTGCAACAGTCATAATCTCAACAATTACTGGGTCATGATCTGAAGAGCGGTATGCGTGCTCTGCATAGTAATTTGCTACTTGTGTTTCAGATTTGTATTCAGTGTTGTAGTCAAATACTACAGGCTCATCAGCGTTAATATGCCAATCAGTTGCATCTGTTACTTTTTCTAGCAAGCTTGCAGATGCAACAGCGTGATCTAGGCTACCCAAACGACCTGAGAAAGTATAAGAATACCCGAAGTTATCGCCTTCAACATGGTTCATAACATTGGCAAGCCCTTTGTCAGCAAATGCCGTGATAGGATCTTCCATTGCGTAAGCATTCATGTCACCAACGAGGATGATGTCAGCGTCTTCGTTACCTGTAGGGTAAGACATTAACCAATCAGCAAACTTGTTTGCACCTTCAGTTCGGATCTCATTCCAACAGCCTTGACCGTCGCCTTGGTCTGCATTATTACCTTCGGCACTACGACAGCCGCCTTTAGATTTTAGGTGCGCTACAGCTACAGTAAATTGTTCATGGTTGTCTAATTTTCTAAAGCTTTGTGCAATTGGTGGACGGTTACTATAGTCAAATGGTGCTTCAGTGGTGAAGCTTGCTTCACCTGCTTCTTCAACCACATCTTTGCGGTAGATAATAGCCGTTGTAATGTCGTCAGTACCGATTTTATCCGTATTGAAGTTTACGAACGCATACTCGCTGTCCGCTTCTTCATTAATTGCTGCAACTAGGTCGCTGATGGCACTGAACTCACCAAAGCCGTCATTTTCCATTTCCATTAGACCGATAACATCTGCATCTAATGCGGTGATTGCAGAAACAAGTTTAGCCTGTTGGCGAACCAATTCTTCTTCGTTATCTGCACCACGAGGTGTAGGGAAGCCACCACCTTGTCCGTCACCGTTGAAGTAATTTAGTACGTTGAAGCTCGCAATGCGTAAGTCGCCTTCGCCTTTTAGTTCAGGAGCCTCTGTTCGCTCATTCGTTTTTACAAACTCAGGTGTCATCGTTGGGTGAATACGATATTTACTGAAGCTATAACCCATCACACCTGTGATGTTATTCACAGTGTCGCCCAAACGAAGGCTGTTGTATGCGCTCAGGCCACCTTGCGGGTATTTAGGGTCAAGGTTTTGCTGAGTTGAACCATCATCAACTAGAATCTCTTTTAGTTTGTTTTGCGCTTCAAGTGCATTTGCATCATCACCTGGGCGAGCAACTTGTGTACCTTGGTAAAGGCGCTCAGTACCCAGTGCAACTTCACCATAACGACCTAAACCGTAAGTGTTATTAACGAAAAGTTCTTGGTCAATGCTAACTAACATACCTTCGAATGCTTCAAGGTCGTCGATTGCAGCAACTGGCAGAGTTAACTGATCTGCTGTGATATCTGCTGTACCACAGTTTTCAGCACGAGTGACATTTCCGATTTGAGTTGCGCTATAGAACTCTTGAACTGTACCTTCAAGGCGAACAATATCACCAACGTTTACATCTGAATCAGTGTAATAAACAAATACACCTTCAGAAGTCATTGCATCCTCATCCATATCTTTATCTAAAGATTGAACAAAGAAGCCTTTTAATTGATCGTCAGCTTGTAGATCAGCGGTTACAACCGCTTCGATAATTACGACTTGGTCTTTTAGTGGGCTCTCTGCACCATTGCCTTGAATAGCATTAATCGCTGTGCTTGGGTCGTTACATACTAAAGGCTCTTCTGGTGGTGGTATATCGCCATCACCGCCATCAGTTGCGCCATGCGAACCTAGACCTGAGAAGTCGTTTTGATCAAATTGTTCCCATTGTTCACTTGGGTTAAATGCAGAAGTTGCATCAGTACGGCCTGAAGTGATGCTTGTTTTACGACGAAGTGTTTTATTTGCTGTTGTTACACCACCTTCATCCCATGCTGAACCTGGGTCAACACCAAGCTGGCCAAAACTATCTACAATCGCACCATCTTTAGTAAGCACTAATGCATCATCACCGTTGAAGTAAGTAATGGTTGAGTCGATGTCCGCTTTTGCTTTTAAGTCATCAACTGAGCCAGCATTAACAATCACGTAAGTCGCATTTGCAGCTAGTGTACCGGTTAAATCTAATGTTTTGGTAGGCGCAGCTAGGTCACCATTACCATTTGAGTATAGAGAGATAGTATAGCCATCAAGAGAGAGTTCAGCACCAGAGGTGTTGTATAGCTCTACAGCTTTGTTGTTTGAGCTGCCTTCGACGTATTCAGAAATAATAAGTTGAGCTTGCGCTGGTGCAGTTGCCGCCGCAACTAACAGAGCAAGAGGTTTTAAGCTTGTGTTAATCATTTTGTTCCCGTGTAATTTTGATTATCCGCTAAAAAGGGACATTAGCGTACACGGGGTATGTTACAGAAAAATGAAAAAATGTTAATCAAAAACTATGAAAAGAGTGAGAACTCTAGCTCACTCTCTATACGATAAGTGTTTACTTCTCATTCAGCCAAATAGCTACTTGTTTTGCAAAATAGGTTAAGATACCGTCGGCGCCGGCACGTTTGAATGCTAACAGAGACTCCATTATGCATGGTTTTTCAGCAAGCCAACCATTATCAATTGCTGCTTTGTGCATGGCATATTCACCACTTACCTGATAAGCGAAAGTTGGTACACCAAACTCGTCTTTTACGCGACGAACGACATCTAGGTATGGCATACCTGGTTTGACCATGACCATGTCAGCACCTTCTTGCAGGTCTAACGCCACTTCACGGATTGCTTCATCTGAGTTAGCCGGATCCATTTGGTAGTTCTTTTTATCTGCGCCTTTTAAGTTACCCGCAGAGCCAACAGCATCACGGAACGGGCCATAGTAGCTTGAAGCATATTTCGCGGAATAAGCCATGATACGGGTATGGATATGACCATCAGCTTCTAATGCTTCACGAATTGCACCGATACGGCCATCCATCATGTCTGAAGGGGCAACCACATCAGCACCTGCTTCAGCATGTGATAGTGCTTGTTTTACTAAGAGCTCGGTTGTGATGTCGTTCATCACATAGCCCGTTTCATCAATGATGCCGTCTTGACCATGCGTCGTGAATGGGTCAAGTGCCACATCGGTGATCACACCAAGGCTTGGACATTCAGCTTTTAAGGCACGAACTGTTCGCTGTGCTAGTCCTTCAGGGTTGTAAGATTCTTCCGCGTGAAGCGATTTTTTATCAGCTGGGGTTACAGGGAAGATTGCGATTGCAGGTACACCGAGTTCTACCAGCTCTTTCGCTTCTTCTACTAGCAAGTCGATGGATAGCCTTTCGATACCAGGCATAGATTCAATGGCTTCACGGCGATTTTTACCTTCAAGCACAAATACTGGATAAATCAGATCATTCACAGTTAACTGATTTTCACTCATTAAGCGGCGAGAAAAATCATCACGACGCATGCGGCGCATACGGGTATAAGGAAATAAATCTAATCCTGATTGAGCCATTCTGTTCTCCTAAGGCTGATAGATTCTAACTTGGTTACGACCCAGCTGCTTGGCTTCATAAAGTGCTTTATCGGCAAGGTCGGTATAAATATGAGGTGACTTCGGATCAATAGCAACGCTGCTATATACGCCAGCACTGAGTGTCAGGTTGATGATGGCTTTATCTAGTTTCAGCTGAAAAGCTTCAACAGTGCTGCGGATCTGTTCCGCAATAAGTTGCGCACCTGCAAGCTCTGTGTTTGGTAATAACATCACAAATTCTTCACCGCCATAACGGAAAACTTCATCTGATGGACGTTGCAAGTGAGAATTTATAATATCGGCTACGGCACAAATGGCTTTATCACCACTCAAATGTCCGTAAGTGTCATTGATATTTTTGAAATGATCTATGTCTAACATCACTAAGCTCAGTGTGCTTTGTTCACGCCTCGAGCGACGCACTTCCATTTGTAAGCGTTTGTCAAAGTAGCGTCGATTCTTAATTTTAGTGAGCGGATCTTCAATATTCATTTGTTCGAGCTCACGGTTTTTGTCTTCTAGCTCACGCAATGTGACTTGTAATTCGAAGGTGCGTTCATCAACCAAAGCTTCAAGATCAGCTTGTGTTTGCTCTTGCAGTTTCAACTTTTCATTGAGTAAAGCATCTTGTGCTTGGCTTTGAGCCAGTTTGGCTTGCTGGGCTTCTACTTCTTGATCTCGCTCGCGGATAAATTGTTTAACTAAGGTAAAGCTTAAAATTAAACTCATGGTGAAATAGCAAAAGTAACTAATTGGTGTATTTAGTTGAGGGCCAGATATTAAGCTAAGTTCAAAGCTGATTTGATGGCCTAGGGCAAGTAACATAAAGCTGAATATAGCAACCAAGCTTGGTGTTCGAGATTTATTTTTCAGCCATTGATAAGCAAACAAGAATAATAGTGAGGTCAATAGTATGAAGCTCAATATGTAGCTGGCTGCGACTGAAAGGTGAATAGGTAAAACGCTCAGTGTGAGTAGTAATGTAATGAGGCCCGTATAAAAATAACTGGGGGGTACAGAAAACGCTGAGCGAACACGATTTATTTGGACAAATGGTTTTATAAGAGGCAGTAAAACAACGCTAGATAATAGCACTAGTAAAGGTTGTGCATACTGCTGTAACCAATGCCAGTTACCGTACAAGTAACGGTAACTGAAACCATATAAATGTACATTCAACAACCAAATGATACTAATAAAACCGATGGCATATAAAAAGTAGGTTTTCTTAGTAAAAGAAAATAACACCAAGTGAATAAGTGCTAAAGCAATAATAAAGCCTGCAAAGATACCGTAAATCAGATTAAATTTACTCTTGTATTTGATGTATTCAATAGGGTGCCAAAGGCTCAGAGGAGCATTAACTGCGCCATGGTGCTCAATTTGAAGATAAATATCAGCACTTTGTGTAGCCAGCAGTTTGATTGGGACAAGCTGAGCTTCGTGCTTTATGGGTCTTTTCACTAAAGGCAAAGAATCACCAAGTGCCAGTGTAACAATGGGGGTATCTTGAGTGGTGATATAAGCAGTGACTTTGTCTAACAAGATATTATCAATGCTGAGTAATAAATCTGTATCACTAAATGACAGGTTGTTGAGTGTAAGTTTTATCCATAAAGGCTTATCAGCTTGGCCAAGGTTAAGTGTGCTGTCAGGCTCAGCTCGCCAATCTACCTCTTTTCTTAATAAATCATTTAGGCTTTTAGAGTCATCAAGCGTATATGAAAAAGGAAGCTGCTTTTGGTAGGTAAACTCGCTGCTGACGGAGAATGCTAAACTTAATTTAGAAGACAATAATACCAATAAGAAAAGAACGAAGCGCATATTAACAACCTTGTGGGGACATAAATAAGCGCTCGAAATTATGTCGAGTTATTTCTGTGATATGTTCAACAGATTGACCTCTTAGCTCAGCTGCTACTTTGGCGACCTCATGTAAAAATGCGGGTTCATTACGACGAGACTTAGGTTTCGGTTTTAAGCTGCGCGGTAATAAATAAGGCGCGTCGGTTTCAAGTAAAAGTCGATCATCAGGAATAAGCGGCAGCAGTTTTTGCAGTTGCTCGCCACGACGCTCATCACATAACCAGCCTGTGATGCCTATCATTAGTCCGTAATCAAGATAGTATTCTAATGCTGCTTGTTCACCAGTAAAGCAGTGCAAAACACCATTAATCGATGTTTTCTCAAGTTGGAAACGCATACTTTCAAATGCGTCTCTTTCATGGAGATAAACAGGCATATCAAACTGGTTCGCTAATGCTAACTGTGCTTGCAAAACTTGCTGCTGTTTTGGCCTAGGTGAAAAATCGCGATTGAAGTCTAAGCCACACTCGCCGATAGCAACCACTTCTTTATTTTTGATCAACTGAGTAATGCGACTTATAAAATCATCTGGTGCATCTTTCGCATCATGGGGGTGGATACCTGCGGTACTGACAAAGCCAAATTGAGCTGCTTGATGAAAGCTGATTTCGCTGCTTTTAAGGCAGCAACCAATCAGAAGCATATTTTCTATACCTGCTTCTTTTGCTCGAGCTACAACCTCTGCTCTATCTTTATCAAATTGATTACTGGTGAGGTTTACGCCAGCATCAATAAACGCGATAGACATTACTTTAATCGCTTGACTCTGATGGTTCTATTTGAGTCTTTCTTTTTCATTAAAAAAGATCCTAAAGAAGCGCGTTTAATAATCACAGTGTCTCCAATTTTGGCTCTGAAAGAGTCAGAATCGGTTTGCTTCCAAACTTGCCCATTTTCAAGGGTGATCGTTTTTTCACCTACTTTTGGTAGTTTGAGGGCTGTAATTTTAGATCTGATTTCATCTGCTTTATGAACTGTTTTCTTTTCAAGACCGAAGTTATCAGAAGTCGTTTCAACCAAATGAGTAGGCGTTTCTTTGCTCTCTTTTTTCTGTTGATCATGCGAGGATAGGTTTATTTGTTTGCCTGCCATCACCTTGTCATAACACATCAAGCGCTTTAAGTCGTTTTCGACTAGGCTGCATGCTTCTAGAGCTTGAACATTAAGCTGAGATGCGTAACTTGACGCAGAGAGTAATAAAAGCGTTGTCATTAGTATTTTTTTCATAGCTCTTCTTCCTGTTGTTCAGTTGTTTTTTTTGTATAAAAAGCCGCTAATATGAGACCTAACTCAAATAACAATAGCATAGGTAATGCGAGTAAAGTTTGTGATAGAACATCTGGCGGTGTTAAAAACATCGCAATAACAAACGCACCTACGGCAATGTAAGGGCGCTTTTCTCGCAAGCTTTGGGTTGTGGTTGCGCCGCTCCAGCATAACAGCATGATGGCAACGGGGATCTCAAATGCCACGCCAAAAGCAAAAAATAACTTTAAGATAAAACTTAAATAGCTACTGATATCGGGAGAAAGTGTCATCATCTCAGGCCCAACACTGGTAAAGAAGCCCAGAATGATTGGCATGACAACGAAATAACAAAAAGCAATACCTGAGTAAAACAGCACAATACTCGAGACCAAAATTGGGATCAGCATGCGCTTCTCATGTTGATAAAGGCCCGGTGCTATAAAGCTCCACACCTGATGCAAAATGAAAGGGATGGCTGCAAATAGCGATATAAACAGAGTTAATTTGAATGGTGCAAAGAAAGGGGCCGTCACATCGGTCGCAATCATGGTGCTGTTTTCTGGCAAACTTTGTACAAGTGGGTCTGCGACAAACGCGTAAATATCGTTAGCAAAGTAAACCAAGGCAATAAATATCAATAAAATACTAAGTAGCGCCTTCATTAAGCGATTACGCAACTCAATTAGATGGCCAATAAACCCGCTTTGTAGCGATTCGGACATAAAGAATGCTCGTTATTTTTGATTATCATTTTTCTGCTCAACAGGTGGTTGTTGAGCGGGTTGCTTATAACTGTGTTGCACTGACTCTGCGGCTTTTTTCAGTTCTTCAACAGAGTCTTTCAATGCTGGTGCTAAGTCTTCCATATTTTGTTGCTCAGCCTTTTTAAGGTTGTTATGCAACTCATGAATTCGCAGCTCTTCATTGACTTCTGCTTTAACAGAGTTAGCCACCGACTTAATGGTTTTAACCCAGCGGCTAACAGTTCTAATTGCGACGGGCAGGCGTTCAGGTCCCAGCACAACAAGGCCGACAATTAATACGACCACTAATTCCCACATCCCCATAAGGGTTAAACCTTATCTTTTTGCTTTTCTTCAGCTGCTTGGGTTTGCTGTTGGCTGTTGTCTTTGAGCTGCTCAGGTTTGCTGTTTTGGTCTTCATCAGCTACGGCTTTTTTAAAGCCTTTTACTGCATTACCTAAATCGCCACCAATGCCGCGTAGTTTTTTAGTACCAAATAAAAGCACAATGATCGCCAAAACAATCAGAAGTTGCCAAATACTAATTCCACCTACACCCATAATGACTCCAAATAAAAAGATAAAATAAAATTGATTATACGCCCAGTGCGCAAAATATCACCCTGTTTTACGCCATGCCGCTAGAAATGCGCCAATTGATGCAATTAAGGTAATAGTGCTTAAGGTTGTCTGCGTTGCTAAAAAGCTTAGGCCTGACACAATGAATAAGCTAGAAGCCAGCATTCCCAGTAAAATAGGTTTTTGGGAGCTTACAACAGGCTGCACGTTATGCTGCTTTTTTTGTTTCAGATTTTGATAGATTAAATCTGGTAGCTCAGGCATCTTTTCTGCCCAAAATGGTAAGTTAGCATACATTTGTTTCAGTACTGAGACAGGACCTACTTGTTCTTTGACCCAATTTTCCAAGAAAGGTTTCGCCGTTTGCCAAAGGTCAAGCTGTGGATAGAGCTGTCGACCTAACCCCTCAACATATAGTAAGGTTTTTTGTAGCAACACTAGCTGTGGTTGTACTTCCATGTTGAAACGACGCGCCGTGTTAAACAGATTCACCAACACATGGCCAAATGAAATCTCAGCTAGCGGTTTATTGAAAATGGGCTCGCACACCGTACGGATGGCAAACTCAAACTCTTCAACGCAAGTATCGGCGGGCACCCAGCCTGAATCAACATGTAGCTGCGCGACTTGGCGATAATCGCGGTTAAAGAAGGCAATAAAGTTTTCGGCAAGGTAGCGTTTATCTTCTTTGTTTAGAGTGCCGACAATGCCGCAGTCGATACCAATATATTTTGGATTTTCAGGATGTTCACGAGAGACAAAGATATTACCAGGGTGCATATCGGCATGGAAAAAACTGTCTCTGAATACTTGGGTGAAAAAGACTTCAACGCCACGTTCAGCAAGTAATTTTAAATTAGTATTTTGCGCTTCAAGGGCGTCAATATCTGATACAGGAATGCCGTATATGCGTTCCATCACCAGCACATTCTTGCGTGAGTAATCACTGAAAACTTCAGGAATATATAGTGCATCAGAGTCTAAGAAGTTGCGTCTTAGTTGTAGGGCATTTGCCCCTTCACGTTGCAGGTCGAGTTCATCTAATAAAGTCTTACGATACTCTTTGACTACTTCAACGGGGCGAAGACGGCGTGATTCTCCAATAAACTTGACGATGACTTTCGCCACTTGTGCCATTAAAGATAAATCGGCCTGAATTTGTTTTTCGATATCAGGGCGAATGACTTTAATGACGACGTCCTGAGTACCTGATTCAAACTCTAGGGTTGCGGTGTGTACTTGGGCAATAGACGCTGACGCCAATGGGGTTTGTTCAAAATTGGCAAAAAGCTCATCGATGCTATTTATTTCTAGCGCTTGTTCAATCAGCTTTTGTGCTTTATGACCTTCAAACGGCTCTACCTTGTCTTGCAGTAGGGCAAGCTCACGGGCGATATCATCTGGCAGCAAGTCGCGACGAGTAGACAGCATTTGCCCAAACTTAATCCAAACCGGGCCAAGAGATTGCAGGGCAAGGCGAAGGCGATACCCAAGAGGCTTATCTTTATGCTGATTTTGCAGCCAAAATAAGCTGCTTCTAGCTGCTTTGGCAAACCAAGGGAGTTTGTCTTTTGGTATGAGGTCGTCAAGGCCGTAGTGCAGAAGGGTCTTTGTAATATGATACAAGCGCGATGCAGACAAAATAGCTCCCTTAGCGATTTAAAAGTTGTTCAATACGTTGTTCGAGTTGCGCAGCATGCTGCTTTATAGCGCGTGTATGCTGTTTAAACTGTTGTAATTCTAAAGGGTGGATCGCAACTTTCAGCTCATCTTGCATAAGTTGAGCAAAGGTGCCAGCAAAGGTTGTAGCACTGTGGCTCAAACATGTTTTGGTTTGTTGGCCCTTTTCGACGATGAGTTGCGCTGGGGCATCACCGATATAAGCAGATAGATGTTCAGCCCAATCAATGTCTAATTTTGCAAAAGCGCCGCTATAGGCCTGTGCTAAGTGTAAATCACCTTCTAAATCCAGTTTTTCCTGACGAATAAGCTGCGTCATAACACTGGGGTCTTTGAGCTCAGGTAAAGTTTCCAAATGTGCGCTGATTTTACACTCTGCTTGCTCTTGATAGTTGTTGAACAGCATAAACTGTTTGCCAGTGAAAGTGAGCGCATAAGTTGTGTGCCAGTCTCTAATTTCAACCGCCAAGGTTTTATGCTTAACCTGCTCAAGTGCTAGCTTTAAGCTAGGCTCTTTGTCTAAAAGTAGATTAAGCGCATTTTCAATGGCTGCGCAGGCAAGCGTTGTCAGCATAGTCGATCCTAGTACTTGAAGCCTCGGTGTAATGCGACGATGCCACCTGTCATATTTTGATAGGTTGCTTGCTCGAACCCCGCATTTTCCATCATGCCTTTCAGTGTCTCTTGATCTGGGTGCATGCGAATTGACTCGGCAAGATAGCGGTACGATTCACTGTCATTAGCCACTAATTTGCCCATGTTTGGCAAGATGTTGAAAGAGTAGAAGTCATATAGCTTAGAAAGCGCTTCATTATCTGTTTTGGAAAACTCCAACACGAGTAAACGGCCACCCGGCTTTAAAATACGGTACATAGAGCGAAGCGCCGCGTCTTTGTCAGTGACATTACGTAACCCAAATGCGATAGTGATCACATCGACACTGTTGTCTGGAAACGGCAGTGCCTCGGCATTCATTTGTACATATTCAATGTTGCTCACTAAGCCTAAATCACGCAGTTTGTCACGACCGACTTTAAGCATAGAGTCATTGATGTCGCCTAAGATAACTTGACCGGTTTCACCAACCAACTGGCTGAACTTTGCCGTTAAGTCGCCTGTACCGCCTGCAAGATCTAAAACGCGGTGGCCTTTACGAACACCAGCACAAGCAATGGCTTGACGCTTCCACAAGCGGTGAATACCGAACGACATGAGATCGTTCATGATGTCATATTTGGCCGCAACGGAGTGGAATACATCGGCAACCATAGAGGCTTTATCTGCGCGATCAACGGTTTTATAACCAAAATCAGTGGTATTTTGCTGCGACTCTTTCATCTGTGCTTCTCTAATTGTTTGGCATTGAAACTTGCTTGCCATAGTGTACTTGATTGCGCCCAATAGGTGCAATTTATAACGAGATGAAATTACGATAGTTTAGAAGTTATTAACGTTTTTATAGTGCGATATAAGCTGACTGCTGCAACGAGTGTGCTTTATGTGCGGCATGGCTTGCTTTACGAGCTAGGGTGTTAAAATTGCTTTCATCATTACGTTTAGCAATACCAAATGATAGATCAACTTTAGGTAGATTTTTTTCGCTTTTAGAGCTGACGAATTTCAGTTTTTCAACGCCTACGCGAATTTTTTCAGCAATGATATTAGCGGTATCAGGTTCAATGTCCGACATCAATACGACAAACTCATCTTTGGCTGTGCGTCCAGGAAGGCCACTTTCAAATACGTACTTTTGAATTTTCTTTGCTACACGGTTTAAAACAACTTCGCTGACTAAATCACCGAAGTCTTCAGTGAATTCATGCAAGTTATTGATTTGAATAGAAATGGCGCAGATTGGTTTATCTTGTGAAATCCATAATTGAGCTTGCTGATTCAGGTAATGGCGTTTATACATGCCAGTTTGAACATCAATAAGTTGTTCTTTGCGTAGCTTAGCTAATTGTGTTTTAGCATCACGATGCATCATGCGGGTTTTTTGCAGCATCTCTTTAAACTTTTGATGCTGCTGTAGAATGATATCTGTTTGCTTCGAAAGTTGTGTCAACGCATGTTTAGTTTTTGCCACATTATGCTCATCTAAGCTATTGACACAAATACTTACTTGTTCAGCAAAGTGGGTGATACTGCGCTGTGACTGTTGTGCTGAATTAGCTAGACTTGTCACCACGCCATCAACATTTTTTAACATGGCAGCTTCAGCATCATGAGTACGGTTTAAATGTTCAAAATACAGTTGTTCGATAAAAATACTATCAATAGTGTAATTTTGTCGAATAGCATAGTCGAGAGTACGGTTTAACTCAGAATGAGTTTTGCTGATGTAAGTATAAGCAACCTGATAGCTTAATGGTGTCGGAGGTAAAATATGCTGCTCTAAGAACAAGCAGACCTTAGTCATTTTCTCTTGAGCTATTTCCATTGGATCATGAAACATGAACTTACTACCACATACCAAAATAAACAAAAAACAAACAACGTCCAGTTGATATCTCTGTGATCCATCACATTTGCCAGACTACTTTTTTTCTTTATTTTTGCAAAGTAAAAAATGCATTTGAGTAGAAAATATAAAAATAAGCAGGGTGTTTTGTTCGAAATTCGAGCAAAAAGTATGAGGTGAGATATGACTTTGAATTAAGGCGGTATAAATCTGTCTTTTTCTTAAACTGGTCGCAATTTAATTGCACATTGGCTTTTCTAGTCGATATGGTAGCAGCATACACAGCTACAGGATAATTATAGTGAAACACTTTCGACCATCTCGTTTATTAAGCGCTTGTATGTTTACAGCAATTTTAGCTTTATCAGGTTGCCAGCTAACTGGATCTGCTCCTGATGAAGCATTTAGTGCAATTACCAAGCAGATAGAAACTTATCGTGGTGAAATTAGCGCATATTCTCGTAAAGACTTAAATGCTGAGTATTTATTGCCCAACCTATCTGCTGGTGCTTTAAATACACAAAACCAGCAAAGATTAGCGTTTCTAGCGCAATTAGATAGTATGGATGTGTCTCGCTTAAGCAGTGAAAACCAAATCAATCACACTATTATCCGTGCACAAGTACAAAATAAAGTGGATGAATACCAATTTAATGCCCACTTTATGCCATTGACGTCAGAATATGGCTTTCATTCGAGCCTATCGTTTATGGTTCGCGGTCATGATTTTACTAAAAATGCAGGATTTGAGCTGTATCTACAGCGATTAACACAAGTTCCTCGCTTCTTTGAGCAAAACATCAATTGGATGAAAGAGGGGATCAAGATAGGTCTGACGCAACCGCAAGCGGTTCTACAGGGCTATGAAGAGTCTATTTTGGCTTATATTCCACGCAATATTGAAAACTCTGAGTTTTTCGCGCCGTTTAAAACAAATACGGCCAACTTAAGTGATGCTCAGTGGGCGGCTTTACAACAGAAAGCTAAGCATATTATTGCAGAGCAAGTAATACCAGCATACCAAGCCTATTTCGATTTCTTTACGCTTGAGTATCGTCCTGCCGCGCGTCAAGAAATAGGGATCAGCTCAACACCAAATGGTAAAGCGTTTTATGCTAACCGAGCTAAGCACTATACCACTACAGGCATGATACCTGAGCAAATTCATGAGCTTGGCTTACAAGAAGTGGCACGTATTCGTGCTGAAATGGAAGGCATTATTAAGCAAGTTGGTTTTGAAGGTAGCTTTGCTGAGTTTGTGCACTTTTTAAGAACAGACCCACAATTTTATGCTACAACCCCAGAACAGCTTTTAAAAGAAGCGTCTTATATAGCTAAGAAAATGGATGCTCAACTACCAAAACTGTTTCATACGCTACCGCGCCGTCCATACGGTGTTGCGCCAGTGCCAGCGAGCATTGCGCCTAAATACACAACGGGTCGTTATTCAGGTGCACGTAAAGACGATGAAGCAGGCTTTTATTGGGTAAATACCTATGCACTCGATAAGCGCCCGCTATATGTTTTAGAAGCATTAACACTGCATGAAGCAGTGCCAGGCCATCACTTACAGATCGCTTTAAACGCAGAGCTAGATTATTTACCAAGTTACCGTCGTAATGCCTATATCTCAGCATTTGGTGAAGGTTGGGGCTTATATTCTGAATATTTAGGGCTAGAAGCAGGTTTCTACCAAGACCCATACAGCAACTTTGGCCGTTTAACATACGAAATGTGGCGTGCAGCGCGCTTAGTGGTTGATACCGGTATGCACATGTTTGGTTGGAGCCGAGATAGAGCAATGAAGTTTATGCAAGACAACACGGCTTTATCGCTACATAACGTAAAAACTGAAACAGATCGTTACATATCATGGCCAGGACAAGCACTATCGTATAAAATTGGAGAGTTAAAGATTAAACGCTTACGTAAAGAAGCTGAAACACGTTTAGGTGATAAGTTTGATATTCGTGAATTCCATCACCAGATTTTACGCCACGGTTCAGTGCCATTATTTGTGTTAGAGAAACAAATAGAGATTTATATAACAGAAACATTGCAGAAATAGTTAAAACATATTTCTAGGTGTAAAAAGCCCGAGTTAATCGGGCTTTTTTATTGCTGCAATACAAGCTATTACTTTTCGAAGGCGCGCTTCATAAAGTTAGGTGTTGCTAATGCACCATAATGAATACCGACATTGTAGTAATCTGTGTTAAATGTTGCATTGTCAGCATCTTGCTCACGGAAGCCATCGAAGCGCTCACCTTTACGAGCCATTGTTGCCGACCATAAACCACTTGGGTAGATTGGTTGCGGGAAAGGTAGTGTTTGTAAATCAGCAAAACCAACCTCTTTCATTGCATCGCGCATTTCTAAAAGCAGTGGCATATGCATCAGTGGAGATTCACTTTGTTGGATCATGATACCGCCTGTGCGTAGTGCATTTAGACAGCTTGTATAGAAAGCGTGGTTAAATAAACCTTCACCTGGACCTACTGGATCTGTGCCATCAACAATGATCACATCAATTGATTCTGGCGTTGCTTCGCGCATGTACTTGATGCCATCATCAAACATCACAGTTGCACGCGGGTCGTTGTTTGACTCACATAATTCAGGGAAGTATTTTAATGACATTTGAGTCACTACTTCGTCTATGTCGATTTGCGTTACTGTTTCAACACCTGAGTGTTTCAGTACTTCACGTAACGTACCGCAGTCACCACCACCAATAATCACCACGTTTTTCGGTGCAGGGTGTGAGAAGAGTGCAGGGTGGCTCATCATCTCGTGATAAAAGAAGTTTTCACGAGTACTTACCATAGTACAACCATCGATGATCATCAGGTTGCCAAAATCAGTTGTTTCAAACATCTCAACTTTTTGGAAAGGAGACTGAATTTCATCAAGCTTTTTATTGATGCGTAAAGAGAACGCACTACCATCGCGATCACTGATCTCGGTAAACCAACGGTTTGCTTCTAAATTCGACATAAGAATTAAATCACACTGTAAATTGTTAACGGCGCATTTTGCCAGCGCCTGAGTTTATGCTCAATCATTATTTGATAGATGTTGGGGCAGTTTTTTATACTTCAATCTTCCCCGGTGCTTTCAACTTATACCTGTGCTGTTTTACACATAGCTACAAGTAAAATCATTTAATTGTAATACGTGGTAGCGTTAAAAATAGATTGTTAATTTATAGCTTAGTTGTAACTGAGCAAAATGAGTAAAAATACAGTCGCAAATGCTTAAACTGCATATTAAAATGCATGTTTTGCTAGTTTGTTTAAGAGGTCGAGATGACTTGGGGTTTAGATACCGCGCGAGCAACATATAACGTAGCCCATTGGAGCGATGGCTACTTTGATATCAACGAGCAAGGTGAGCTGGTTGCATTTCCAGATAAATGTCAAAGTAAGGCACCGATCTCTTTTACAAAATTAACTGAAGAATTTAAAGCACAAGGTTTAACTTTACCTGTGCTGGTTCGTTTCACCGATATTCTGCAAGACAGAGTCGATACTATGACCAATGCGTTTGCAAAAGCGTGCGAACATAAAGGGTATCAGGGCGACTACACGTGCGTTTATCCAATTAAAGTAAATCAGCAGCGCTCAGTCGTTAGCAAGTTACTGGCTCATCCAAGCGGTAAAGTCGGTTTAGAGGCAGGTTCTAAACCTGAGTTGATGGCCATTTTAGGCTTGGCAAAACAGCCGATTAAAATTGTCTGTAACGGTTATAAAGACAGTGAATTTTTGCGTTTGGCATGTATTGGTCAAGCGCTGGGTCATCACGTTAATATCGTAGTCGAAAAGCTCTCTGAGTTAACCACTTTGCTGAAAGAAATTGATGACTTAGGCATTGAGCCTGCGATTGGTATTCGCATTCGCCTCAACTCAGTTGGTAAAGGAAAATGGCAAAATACCGGTGGTGAAAAAGGTAAGTTCGGTCTTACCGCAGGTCAGGTGCTTGAAGCGGTAGAGATGCTAAAAGCCGCAGGCAAGCTGCATTTAATGCAGTTGGTGCATTTTCACATCGGCTCGCAAATCGCCAATATCCGTGACATCCAACGTGCATTGATTGAATGTGCCCGTCACTTTGCTGAGCTCTCTAAAATAGGCGTGCCACTTTGTACCGTTGATGTAGGCGGTGGTTTAGGTGTTGACTATGAAGGCTCGGGCTCACGCAGTGCTTGCTCGATGAACTACACGGTTGAAGAGTATGCAAAAAACGTGGTGTCGGCGTTTGCTGATGTGTGTGAGCAACATGGCTTAACTCAGCCTGCCATTATCACAGAATCTGGCCGCGCACTTACTGCGCATCACGCGGTATTGATCACAGATGTGATTGATGTTGAAACAGCCCCTAATCAGGTCGAAGTGAGTCAACCTGATACCGACGCACACACTATTTTACAAGAGCTATATGGCGTATATCAGCAAGTGTCGCCGCGCATGGCACTTGAAAGCTACCACGATGCGATGCATTTATTCAGCGAAGCGCATGGTCAGTATGTGCATGGCTTAGTAAGCATGCTGCAGTGGGCGCAAATTGAGCAGCTCTACTTTACGATTCTGCATAAAGTGCGTAGTGCGCTAGACAGCAAATCGCGTGCACACCGAGAAGTGCTAGATGACTTAAATGAAAAGCTGGCCGATAAGTTATTTGTTAACTTCTCTTTATTTCAATCACTGCCGGATGTGTGGGGTATTCAGCAGTTATTCCCTGTGATGCCAATTGAGAACTTACATACACCATTGACTCAACGTGCGATCATTCAAGATATTACCTGTGATTCTGACGGTCAGATCAGAGAATATGTCGAAGGTACCGGCATCGAGGCGAGTTTGCCAATTCCGCAATACAATACCGGCGACCAATATCATATTGCGATGTTTATGGTCGGCGCATATCAAGAGATCTTAGGTGACTTACATAATTTATTTGGCGATACCGACTCAGTACATGTTGAAATGACTGAAAGCGGTTATCAGTTAACCAATGCCATTAAGGGTGATAGCGTCACTGATGTATTGAAGTTTGTGCATTATGAGCCGAGTTCGCTTGCAGATAACTTCCAGCAATTAGTGTCTGCGTTAACCATTCCTGAGTCGCAAAAACAGCAATATTTAGCTGAGCTACAAGCAGGTCTAGAAGGTTATACCTACTTCGAAGACTAGTGCGAGTTTTAGCCTCCACTTTTGTGTTTGCGTAAAAAACGGTATTATTCATACGCTATATGGCGATATAAGGTGTATCGCCGTACTTATGTTGTGGTAAAGGAAGTCATTCATGTCGTTTTTTCGCAGTATCTTTAGTCTTATTTTTTATTGTTTAAACACATTATTTTGGTTTGTTCCTATCTTCATCTTCGGGTTGATAAAACTCATTCCTTTCAAGCCACTACAAACTTTATTTGGTGTATTAGCTAAAAGCTGTGCCAGTAATTGGGTGGCGACCAACAGCTTAATTCAAAATATTTTTTCACCATACAAGATTGAATTAACCGGGCTAGATGCTTTACAGCGCAAGGATTGGTACTTAGTTATTGCGAATCACCAAAGTTGGGTAGATATTTTAGTATTGCAACGTGTGCTGCATAACCGAATTCCTTTTTTAAACTTCTTTTTAAAAAAAGAACTCCTCTATGTGCCTTTCTTAGGTTTAGCTTGGTGGGCGCTGGATTTTCCGTTTATGAAGCGTAGCAGTAAAAGTCAGTTAAAGAAGAATCCCAAGCTTAAAGGCAAAGACATAGAGACTACGCGCAAAGCCTGTGAAAAATTTAAAACTATGCCAGTGAGCATAGTGAACTTCGTTGAAGGCACGCGTTTTACATCAGACAAACATACCCTTCAGAAAAGTCAGTTTAAGAACTTACTTAAGCCTAAAGCTGGCGGTATCGCGTTTGTAATGCAAGCTATGGGTGAGCAAATCAATCAAATCGTGAATGTCACCATTCATTATCCTGATGGCATTCCAACTTTTATGGATTTCGCCTCGGGCAAAATGAAGCGTGTGCAAGTTCATGTTGAAACGCAAAGCGTAGATGACAAACTGATCGGTGACTACAGTGGTGATAATCAGTTTAGAGTGCAGTTTCAAGCAAAGCTTAATACGCTTTGGGAGCAAAAAGACGCTCAATTAGAAAAGCTGAAATAGGCTTTGGAGATGCGTGTGCTAGTAAATATCATGCAATTAATTAGAGGGGCAGTCGCGACGGCTGTTTTAGTGCTCAATACCGCATTGTGGGGAACGCTGATCTTTTTAATGGGGTTGGTGAAATTATTACTGCCCTTAGCGCTGCTATCTCATGCTCTTCATGGTTTTTATAAATGCTGGTGTCGTGGCAATTACTTTGCGCTCAAACTCAGCGGCGTGCAGTTCTCAACAGAAATTGCGCCACAGATCAATGCGCAGGGCTGGTACTTGCTGGTAGCAAACCACATTAGTTGGTTAGACATTATTGTGTTGACTGCTATTGAAGCCTTGCCGGCACCTAAATTTTTCTTAAAGGATGAATTAAAATATGTGCCGCTTATAGGCTCAGGTGCTTGGGCTTTAGGCATGCCCTTTATGAAGCGAGCAAGCAAAGCACAAATAGCTAAAAATCCTAAGTTAAAGGGTATGGACGTGGCACGCACACAAAAAAGCTGTAAAAGCTTTAAACATCATCCAACGACAGTGATTAACTTTGCTGAAGGCACTCGCTTTACTGAATATAAACAACAAAGGCAAAACTCTCCATTTAAACACCTGCTTAAACCTAAAGCAGGAGGTACGGCTTTTGCGCTTCAAGTACTTATTGAACAACTCGATGGTTTAATAAATGCCACACTCATTTATCATGGCGGCAATAAAAATATTTTCCAAAGCTTTATGCTTGGCAGATTAGCAGTCATTGATGTTAAATTAGACTATGTGCCTTTAGCAAAAGTACCTCAAGGTGATTATCAATTAGATAAAGCCTATAGAGTGACATTTCAGCAATATCTAAATGCTCAATGGCACAGGAAAGATAATTTAATTGATTCACTTTCAACTTTACAAAGCAGTAGTAACGCGATAGCAAAGGAAGTGTCGCAACTATGACAGAAATACACTTAACCCAATTGATCGAACCTTGGTTACAGCAATCAATAACGGCTACTTGGCTGACAAGCTCAGTTGCCAACGTAATTGGTATAACAGGTATTTGCTTATTGTATTTGGTGATCCGCCGTTTAGTGTTGCCTAGCTTGCAAAATGCCATAACACGCTTTTCACCGAGTCGAATAACTCCGCTGAGTTCACAGCTAAGCAAGTTATCAGGCCGTTTGTCAGCCTTACTTTGCTGTGTATTATTTTTGGGTTTTTATCAAAGAGTATTTGTTGCACCTGACTGGCTATTCGCTGTTGCTAAGGTCGCAGGTCAAATCTTGCTAGTGATATTTTCAGGTTTGATGCTAAGCGCTTTTACAAATTTAGGTCATGGTATTTATTTGCAGTTAAAGTTTGCTAAAGATGTACCTATTCAAGGCCTAGTTCAGGTCGCAAAACTGATCACATTTATCGTTTGCGCTATTTTAGTTATCAGTATTCTGATCAATAAGTCTCCGACTTATATTCTTTCCGGCTTTGGCGCCATTGCAGCTGTCACTTTATTAGTATTCAAAGACACCATTTTGGGGTTAGTAGCGAGTATTCAGATAGCGGCGAATCGTCTAGTCAGTATAGGTGATTGGATCCAAGTTGATGCCTTTGGTGCTGATGGTGAGGTACTTGATTTGGGCTTGAACACAGTGCGGGTTCGTAATTGGGATAACACCATTACGACCATTCCAACTTATTTACTTATTTCTGATTCATTTAAGAATTGGCGGGCAATGCAGCAGTCGGCGGGAAGACGCATTAAGCGACCTATCTACGTCGATATGCATAGCTTACAGACTTGGTCTGTAGAGAAGGCGGAACAGATAGCCGAGAGCATAGGGTTTGAACTCGCAACAGAACAACCTCTGAGTAATGTTTCAGTTTATCGCTTGTTTGCTGAGCATTATTTAAAAAATCACCCTAAAATTAACCAAGATTGCGTATTAATGGTACGCTCACTGGCACCCAGTGAAAAAGGGTTAGGGCTAGAGGTCTATTGCTTTAGTCGTAATACCCAGTGGGTTCCCTATGAGCAGTTGCAGGCTGAAATAATAGAGTATCTTATTGCTGCATTAGAAAAATTTGAGCTCAAGCCTTACCAAGCTGTAACCGGGCAGTTAAAACTTGACTAGTTTTAAAGCCCATTAATACTTTAGGTGAATCACTGTAATTCTTTTGTGTTATATCTAGTAAAAAAATTGTCATAATTTACTCAATAATTGGCAACTGGCTATGATAATATAATCAGGTTCTGACGATAACGTCAGTTTGTTTTTGTGGCACTTGATACGGAGTTAGAAATCACGCAAAGCAATAAGGAAGTGAATAGAGGTAATTTGATGAAATATACTGCTATCACATTTTTTCTTTTGTTGTTTGCTCGATTTTCTTGGGCCGACCACACTATTCATATTGCCGTAGATCATGCTCCCCCCTATAGCTATATCGACCAACAAGGTGAAAGCCAAGGCTTGATCATCGATATCGTCTCAGAGTTACTGAAAGAATCTCATCAAAATTACAAAATAAAACCCGTACCTTGCCCTTTTTCTCGTTGTGTACGTATGCTTGCCCAAGGGCAAGTTGATGTAATGGGAGGGTTAATTAAGACTAGTCGCCGTACGCAAACTATGGCATTTGTGCAACCCCCATATATGGTTCTATCTTCTTCTTTCGTTTTTTATGCAAATAAAAACAGTGATATAGAGGTAAATAACTTTGATGAGCTACATGGTAAACGTATTGCGGTAATGCGTGGAGGTGCTTATTACAAAGAATTTGATGAAGATAAAACACTCAATCGAGTACAAGTAAACTCTGAGCATGTGGCATTTGATTTGCTGCTAAAAGGGCGGGTTGATTTAGTCTTATCGGTGGAGGAAACTGCTGAGGTTGCTATGAGAACGCTTAACCAGCCATTTGATCAATTAAAGAAAGTAAACTATCGGCATACCAATAACATCTACGGTCATATGGCATTTAGCCAGCGTTTTGCAAAAACGGCTTTAGCGATTAAATTGCAGCGGACTATGCTTAAGCTGGCGAGCTCAGGCCAGCTTAACACATTGGTTGCGCCTTATGAGTTGCCAGCCATTCCTAGCTCGGTCATTACTGACTAATTATCGCCCCATAAAAGTGACGCGTTTAATAAGGCCGTCAATCACCTCATAAGCGGCAATAATCGTCACGCTATTATCAATAATATTGGCATCCTCACTGGCTGATTCTGCAAGCTCGTGATCGACTAAAATATTGCCCTCTATCATACGTTTTAATGAACTGGCATTAAGATATTTTAAAGAGGCGAACTTCTGACCATAGCGCTCAACCAGCTTATCTTTACCCTGATATTGCAAACCACCAGGGAAAGCATGAATTTCAACATCATCGTGATATGTCGCAGCAAAAGCGTCGATATCACGGTTGTTATAGGCGTCGAGTTGTTTATCAACGATGGCAACGGTTGCCAGTTCAATGTCAGTCATACATTCCTCGGTATTTTTAGACGTTATTGTTTATTCGCAGCTCTGTTTATAGCCAAGAAGCGCGTATATTAGCGCGATACTCACAATAATGATGTCAGCATAAAAAGGCGGTGTTTGTGTCGACAGAGTTGTGCCAATGACGATAAGAAACAAGCTACTCTTATAATATTTATTCATTGATTTTTTCATTGTCTTTTCCTTGAAATATAAAACTTTAGCTATTTATCCGATTAATAAATACAGAATACCTGCACCAACAAGTCCACCAAATAGTGCTGCAGCACCTAACATCATTAAATGTAGTTTCATATTCACCGTAGTTTGGTTGCCATTGGTTTCTTCAACATCATCGAGATTGATCAGATATGACTGCTTTACTTCAAAAACGGCACACAAGCTCATCATGGTTTCTCGGCTGGCAACCCCTTCTTTTTCAACACGTTGAATGGTGCGAAGACTGAGTCCACACGCATCTGCCAATGATTGCTGGGTCCAATTTTTGTCATCTCTTAGCTGTTTTATGGTTTTTTGATTGAGTTGCATGGCAGTCTCCTAAAGTGTACTGCCGAACCAGCGACCAATGAAGTAACCAACAGTAGCGAAACCAGCGCCAAAAATAAGGCCATAACAAAAGAAGGCGGCAAATGCCTTCATCATAAGTTTTGGGTTTTGTGCAAACGGTTTTAAGGCTTTTCTGCCAACTTTCTTTTTGCCCTTAAATATCAAGCATTCGGTTTCAGAGGTGAGCATATTGATAACGTCAAACTTAACAGTCCAGTCAGCGCCTTCATACTCAAAAGTATGCTTACTTTTAAAGCCTAAGTTACGTTTCTCAGAAACCAACTCATCATTGATATAGACATATTCTTTGCCGTTTAAGAGATTGGCTTTACAGGCTATTTGGTTATCGCCATCTTGAAAGTACAATTCAAAAGGTAATTTCTTAGGTAGAGACTTTTCTTCGTTGTTGATGCTAGGAGTCATGGTGCATATTCCCTTAGTTGTTTTGGTTAAGTTGGGATAAGCATATTAGGTACACCAGTATAAAGCGCCGACAGCAATATGTCAGTGCCTTTTTTGTCATAAGACAGTGCCTGTCATATATTCTAACTTATTAATTTATAAGCTAATAAAAGTATTATTAAAGAGTGTTATGACAGTGAGGTGGCAGAGTGAAAGAGCGCTTTGCACAGGGACAAAGCGCAAAATTTTAGAAAATATTGCAAATATCGTCAGCTTTACAGGTGATCACCGTCACATTTTGATAGCCAATACGAGTCAGTTGCTCTGCGGCAAATACCGCACGGCCGCCTGCAGCGCAATGCACATAAATGGGTTTTGCGGCATCTTTCACGATTTCAGGTAATTTAAATTCTAGTAAACCACGTGGCACATTGATGGCACCGGCTGCTGCTTTTTGCGCGTGTTCTTGAGGCTCGCGCACATCAACAAGTATACCCTCATTGTCTTGAATTTCTTGCTTTGCTTGCTCTGCGCTAATGCAGCGCTGATTAGGGCGAACTGTTTTTAATACATCTTGAACAGGAGTCAACATTGAACTATTCCTTAATACCGAGTCGTTTTAAAAAAGTGATCATCGGACACCAAAGCGTGAAAGATGACTGAATTAAATTTATAGCAATAAATACCGTAGACCACACAAAGTTTTCGTGTATGAAGTAGGTTAACAGTAAAGAAATTAACACCATAGTGCCGGCAATTAAGCGCAGTATTGGATGCATTGTCATAGCTCACCTCAAAAATTCAGAAGTCATGGCCATAATCAGTTTATTAGGAAAATCTAAATTAGCAATCTCTAATATTAGATTTTTCTAATGTATGGTTTATACTTGTTGAAAATCGACCGTGGGGACATGTATGCAAATTGAAGATATGGCGCATAACGCAGAACAAGCAGAGCAGTTATTAAAAATGATGGCGAATAAAAACCGCCTGATGATCTTATGCAGCTTGTTGCAAGGTGAAATGAGTGTGACGCAGTTAAATGAGTCGATACCGTTAGCGCAATCGGCACTTTCTCAGCATCTTGCAGCTTTAAGAAAGGCCGAATGTGTTGCCACCCGTCGAGATGCGCAAACAATTTACTACCGCCTTACCGATCCTAAGGTTGAGGCGATTTTGCAGCAGCTTTATCAACTCTTTTGCCAACCGGGTGAATAATGATGGGTTTAGACAAAGCCATTTCGGTAAGCTTACAAGGTCGTATCCCCATTGTGATCTTGTTCTTATCGCTGGTAATGGGGGTTATGGCCTTACAGTTTACGCCGCGTGAAGAAGAGCCACAAATTGTCGTGCCAATGCTCGACATTTATGTGCAGGCGCCAAATATAGGGGCGCCTGAAGTGGTGCGTTTGGTTACTGAGCCACTCGAAAAGTTATTGCGACAAATTCCTGGTGTTGAGCACGTTTACTCTACGACACAAACAGGGCAAGCGGTTGTGACGCTGCGCTTTCATGTTGGTGAAGACAGAGAAAACGCCATTCTCAATACCTACAGCAAGCTTTATGCGCATCAAGAGCAAATGGCGCCGGTGATCAGCAATTGGCAGATCAAACCCATAGAAGTCGATGATGTGCCAATTTTAATGTTGGGCTTGTACTCACAAGACCCCCGTTTATATGGCGACTATGAACTTACGCGTTTTGCTCAAGAGCTATCAAATCACCTGCAAAAAATTCCTAATACCAGTGCCATTGAGGTGCTCGCAGGTCGCACCCGCCAAGTTCAAGTCGATTTAGACATCAGTGCGCTATCTGCATACCAAACCACGCCTTTAGATGTATTACGCGCGCTGCAAGTGTCGAATCAATTGCAGCAAGTCGGTCATCTGGTGAAGGGCAAGCAACAGATCCAACTTCAAGCGGGCGATGTGCTTCGCGATGTAATACAAGTGGCGAGCCTGCCGGTGAATGTCGTGAACGGTCAGCAAGTATTATTAAAAGATGTCGCAACGGTCACCGATGGCCCAAGCGAGCCAAATCAATATCAGTGGTTGGCCATTGATGATGCACAGCAAGATTTACCCCTTGCCACCATCAGCGTTGCCAAGCAAAAAGGCAGTAATGCTGTCGCAGTAGCCGAGCAAACGCTGGCCAAAATGGCGCAACTTAAAGCTGAGTTACTGCCCGATGAAGTGGATTTCAAAGTACTTCGCAATTACGGCGAAACGGCCAATGAAAAAGTAAATAACCTCACTGTGAGCTTGGCCTTTGCGGTCTTTACAGTGGTGGTTTTTGTCGGGGTTTTTCTAGGCTGGCGCCCAGCGATTGTGGTTGGCCTCGCTGTGCCTATTTGTTATGGCATTACACTGGCGCTAGATTTTGCCTTTGGTTATACCATTAACCGTGTCACCTTATTCGCGCTTATCTTGTCTTTAGGTTTATTAGTTGATGATCCAATTACGGGCGTCGATAACATCAGCCGCTTCTTAAAGCATGGTAAGCAATCAGACTCGTCAAGCAAGCGTATTCTTGGCGCGATGAGTGAGATTAAAGTGGCGTTGTTGATGTCGACGTTAACCATTGCGGTGGCATTTGTGCCGATGGCATTTATCACTGGCATGATGGGCCCTTACATGGCACCGATGGCGTTTAATGTGCCTGTGAGTGTGGTGGTCTCAACCGTCGTGGCCTTCTTTGTCACGCCTTGGCTTGCCAAAAAGCTGCTTAAAGGCCATGAAATTGAAGAGCCTGAAATCGGTGAAGGCAAGAGTCTGTATAGCAAGTTATTGATGCCGCTATTAGACTCGAATACGAAAGCAAAGTGGTTACTTTGGTCGGTATTGGTGCTGTTTATGCTGAGCGCCAGTTTACCGGTATTTAGGGCGGTGCCGCTTAAGTTACTGCCGTTTGATAACAAGAATGAAGTGCAAATATTGGTTGAGCTACCAGAGGGTAGTTCGCTGGAGCAAACCAGCTTGGTGGCACGACAAGTACAACAAGCCGTGTGGCAGCTTAACGAAATCACCGCGGTTGCGGCTTATGTCGGTCAACCTTCGAGTATGGACTTTAATGGTATGGTGCGCGGTTATTACCGCCGTCATGCTCCGCATCTTGCTGACTTGCGCGTATTACTTAACGATAAAACCGAGCGCGACCACCAATCTCATGGGGTGGTATTGCGTTTACGTCAGGCGTTGGTCGGGTTCAATCAAAATGGCATCAAGGTCAAAGTGGTCGAAGTGCCACCGGGTCCGCCAGTGTTAAATACTTTAGTGGCCGAAGTCACCGCCGATCCATTTGTTGAAACACAAGTGCATCATGAGGCGGCAAACACACTTGCGAAACGTTTAGCAAAAGAACCCCATGTAGTTGAAGTCGACACCTCTATTGCAGAGCTCGCCCCTCTTGCGCGTTTTGTGACGAACAAAGAAAAAGCCGCGTTATCAGGCATTAGCACCCAAGATATTAGCCAAACCCTGCAGATAGCCAGCCAAGGTATGCCAGCAGGAGTACTATATACTCCGTACGAAGCCATACCCGTACCAGTGCAACTGCAAGTACCTTATGAAGTGCGCAATCAATGGCAGTCTTTGGCGGCCGTGCAGTTAACGGGTCAACAGGCATTAAGTAAAGTCGCCAATGATTATGGCCTAGATAGTGCGGCACGACCTTTGGTTGCACTGTCTGAACTTGGTCAGTGGCAACAACATCATGTTGAACAGCCGATTATGCGCAAAGACCTGCAAACCGTGGTGTATGTCATGGCGGAGTTAAATGGTCGTACGCCAGCAGGAGTTATCGCCGATGTGGTTGCAGATGAAAATCGCACTGAGGAAGGTTACCAACCTTGGCAAACGCGCACTTTCTTAAACTCAGGCGGCACACAAGGGTGGCAAATGCCTACAGGCACCAGCTATAGCTTTGGTGGCGAAGGTGAGTGGCGCATTACCGTTGATGTGTTTAGAGATATGGGTATTGCCTTTGCTTTTGCCCTCACGGCGATATTTATCATATTGCGTATGCAAACGGGCTCGAACCGTTTAGCGCTGATAATTATGTCAGCTATTCCATTGACCATGATTGGTATTATGCCGGGCTTTTGGGCGCTAAATCAGTTTGGCGAACGCGTGATTGCGGGCGCACCTGAGCCTATTTTATTCACTGCCACGGCTATGATAGGCATGATAGCACTGGCAGGCATCGTAATACGTAATTCACTTATTTTGGTTGAGTTTATCAATCAGGCTCGAGCTGAAGGCATGGCATTAAAAGCAGCTTTGGTGCGCGCAGGTGAAGTGCGTATGCGCCCAGTGCTACTCACCGCAGGCACGACTTTATTGGGTAATGCGGTGATCATCCTCGACCCCGTATTTAGCGGGCTGGCTTTGGCCATTATGTTTGGCATTATCGCTTCAACGATTTTCTCGTTGTTAGTGGTGCCAGTGGTGTATTTCTTAGTTTTCAAATCAACCGAGCAACAGGGGCAGCAAGATGCAACAAGTAACTAAAATTGCAGGGATCAGTGCGGCGATGGGCGTGTTAGCGATTGCCATTGCGGCCATGGCTGGGGTGTTTAACGAAAAAATGCCAGCGGGCACAAAAGCCCTTGCTGAAGAATATAATGGTCAAACTCATACCGTGAGTTTGCAAGCGGTAAAAAGCGCTGAAGTCGTCAGCGGCAGCGTCGATGCCAAGTTTAATACGCGCGTGTCGAGTCGTGTGCTGGCGCAGTTAAAAACCTTACATGTACGTGCGGGCGATACTGTATCAGCGGGGCAGTTAATCGCAACCCTTGATGATGCTGACTTAAAAACACAAGTTCAGCAAGTTAAGGCTCAGCAAAGCGCCAATGACGCCCAGCTTGCACAAGCTAAAAAGCAATTAGAACGTGTGGTTGCACTAAAAGCCCAAGGGCTTGTGGCACAAAATCAGGTTGATGAATGGCAAACCAAAGTGAATGAACTAGAAGCGCAGTCGGCGGCTTTGGTTCAGCAGTTTGAAGGCACACAAGTTGCCTTGGGATACACCAAAATTCATGCGCCAATTGATGGCAAAGTGGTAGAGCGCTTACAAGAGCCTGGTACTATGCTGAGCCCAGGTATGGCGATTGTGTCTTTGTATAACCCGACTAAGCTACAAGTTCACACGCCGGTGCGCGAACAACAAGCTGCTTTTTTACGAGTTGGCGATAAGTTAAAAGTGTTTGTGCCTGCCGTTGGTCTAACCGAGTATGCGCAAATCAGCGAAATTGTCCCGGTTGCCGATAAACAAGCGCGTCGTTTTGCCATCAAACTTGATATTGGTTTTGCTAAAGAAGTAAAACCGGGCATGTATGCGCAAGTCTTTCTGCCTGGCGAAGAGCAAGTTACCATTGTGATCCCGCGTAAACTGGTGAAACGTTATGGGCAATTAACTATGGTTGAAGTGGTTGAGCAAGGACAATTGCAAAAGCGCTATGTTCTCTTAGGTGAAGCCGTAAATAACAGTGACGTGCAAGTACTGGCAGGGTTAGAAGCGGGCGAGAAAATCGCATTGAAGCCTGCGATTTAAGAGACGGAACGGTTACATAAGTAAAAGGCCACATACTTAAATGTGGCCTTCTTTTAGAGCGCATTCTTCATAAAAACGTTGCAATCTCTTCGATTGGTTTCTTCACTAAAGCGTGCTCTGGCACGGTCGCATCTTCACTTGGGTAACCCGCAATCAACAACATATAAGGGCGCTCATTGTCACGGTCACGGCCACAAATATCGGTTAAGAAGCTCATCGGTTTTGGTGTATGTGTCAGCGTTGCTAAGCCGGCATTATGTAGCGCTTGAATTAAGAAGCCTGTCGCTAAGCCCACAGACTCATGCACATAGTAGTTAGTGTTTTTATCTTCAGTGTGAATACCGCCTTTCTTTTGACTGAACACAGCAATTAACCAAGGCGCGTGCTCAAGATACGGTTTTTGTGCATCAGTGCCTAATGGCTTCAGGGCGTCTAGCCATTCTTCACCCGCTCGACCTTCATAAAAAGAGCGCTCTAGGTCTTCTGCGGCTTGGCGAATTTGCTTTTTTACATCAGCTGAGTGGATCGCGACAAAATGCCAAGGTTGATGGTTGGCACCACTTGGTGCAGTACCTGCGGCTTTAATGCAGGCTTCGATGATCTCTTTTGGTACAGGACGGTCGCTAAAACTGCGAATAGTGTGGCGACGCTTACAGTTATCTAAAAAGCTTTCAGCGCGGCTCAGCATCTCGTCTTGTGGATACTCTATAAAATCGGTTAGTGGTCGGTTAGCATGGTCTTGCATTTTTCATCCCCTTGGTATTCTTGTTTTGTATCTGAGATTCAGTGTTTCAGTGTTCACAAATTATTGCAATTGTTAGCAGGGCATTAATTGTACCTGTATCGTAAAGCTGCTAGAACAGTTGCTGCTTATTTGTTCTAAAAAGGGAATGTAAATGCTTAAAATAACTTGGTTTTCAAAAACATATGATAATGGTGTGCATGCGTTACGTGGAGTTAATTTAGATATTCCAAAAGGTATGTATGGATTGCTGGGGCCGAATGGCGCGGGTAAGTCTTCACTTATGCGAACAATTGCGACATTACAATCCGCAGACTCCGGCAGTATTGAGTTTGATGGGATAAACATACTCGAACAGCCAAAGGCGCTACGTGAGCGCTTAGGGTATTTACCACAAGATTTTGGTGTGTATCCACGCGTCAGTGCCTATGACTTACTTGATCATATTGCTCTGTTCAAAGCCGATCCTGATGACATCAATGAAGGTGAGAATGTGATGTATCTGCAAAAGCACAGCATTACAACGAGTGATAATGTGATCAAACTTAAAGTTAGGGATTTACCTAAGTTTGCTGGTATCGACCCATTTGTAAAACTCATCGATAAAGAGACCGGCGATAATATTAAGTCTCTGTAATGTGTATGAGCTATATTCAATGATAGCTCAGTTCAATCAATATAGGCCTCTCTTGTAGAGGCCTTCACTTTTCTAAGTGGAGCGATTTCAAATAGCTAAAATAACTTTGATGAATGTTTAAGGTTCAATAAATAAACCTTAAAAATAATACGGTCATGTTAACCTCTCGACGTAGATGAAAAGGTATCAAAAAAGGAGCGCGTATGTATCAACATCAATGGCACACAGGCGAGGCGATCAACCTACCGACGGGCAAGATAGTTTGTATTGGGCGCAACTATGCGGCGCATGCGAAAGAGTTGAATAACCCGATCCCGAGTCGACCTATTCTATTTATTAAACCCAGCACCTGTTTGCAGCCTTTCAAAGAGATTAAGCTTGCTAAACGCTTAGGTGAACACCATTACGAAGCCGAATTGGCCTTGTTAGTTGGCGAGACTATTTCATACGGTGATAAAGATGTTCTGACAAAAATTGCCGGAGTTGGGCTCGCCCTCGACTTGACCTTACGTGATGTGCAGAGCGAGCTTAAAAGCAAAGGTCATCCTTGGGAGCGTGCCAAAGCCTATGATGGCAGCTGTCCAGTCACACCTTTTTATCAGTTAGAATCTGCCACTGAACTGGCTAGTGCTGAATATAATTACTGGCAAAACAGCGAACTAAAGCAATATGGCAAAACACAGCTGATGTTATTTAGTATCGAGCGACTTTTAAAAGAAATTACTGAGCACTTTACGCTTTGCCCTGGAGATCTTGTATTAACAGGTACGCCTGAAGGGGTTGGCGTATTACATCATGGCGATAAGTTACAATTGCAATATCAAACCTACTCTCCTATCAATGCATTCGTTACAATCGACTGATCCCAATCTCAAATAGGTTGGTTTTAATTTACCAAGGATAAATTATGAAGATTAAACCATTAGGCACGCCATTTTCTGTAACAGCCTGCAAGGTGTTGCTTTGCGGAGGTGGAGAACTTGGCAAAGAAGCAGTAATTGAATTTAAACGCTTAGGCTGTGAAGTCATTGTATTAGATAGGTATGAGCACGCTCCAGCGATGCAAGTTGCAGACAGAAGCTATGTTTTGTCTATGTTAGATGGTGAAAAGTTAGAGGCCATCATTCAGCAAGAGCAACCAGATTATATCGTGCCAGAAATAGAAGCAATTGCCACTGATAGACTCGTCGCCTTAGAAGCACAAGGCTTCACTGTCGTGCCTAGCGCAAAAGCGACTCAGTTAACCATGAATCGAGAGGGTATTCGCCGTTTAGCTGCTGAGGAGCTAAATTTAACGACTTCACCTTATGAGTTTGTCGATAACTTTGCAGACTTTGAATCAGCCATAAGCGCAATTGGTATGCCTTGTGTGGTTAAGCCAATCATGAGTTCTTCAGGAAAAGGGCAGAGCGTAATAAAAACTAAAGCAGACATTACGACTGCATGGCAATATGCCCAAGAAGGTGGCAGAGCAGGTAAAGGGCGCGTGATTGTTGAGGGTTTTGTCGATTTTGATTATGAGATCACATTACTGACTATTCGCCATATTAATGGTACAAGCTATTGTGCACCGATTGGCCATGTGCAAGAAGGCGGTGATTATCAGCAAAGCTGGCAACCACAAGCTATGAGTGAGCTTGCTTTAACTCGTTCAAAAGAGATCGCTGAAAAAGTCACAACCGCTTTGGGTGGCCGAGGATTATTTGGGGTAGAGCTATTTATTAAGGGTGATGATGTTTTCTTCAGTGAGGTATCGCCTCGTCCTCATGATACAGGCATGGTAACTTTGATTTCGCAAAACCTGAGTGAGTTTGCATTACATGTACGTGCAGTTTTAGGATTACCAATTGCAAATATTGAGTTATATGGGCCTTCAGCATCAAGTGTAATACTGGTGTCAGGAGAATCTCAGCAAGTGCAATTTGATCAAGTTGCAGAAGCCCTTGCACAGCCTTATACAGATATACGATTGTTTGGTAAACCAGAAGTGAGCGGGACGCGCCGAATGGGGGTTGCTTTGGCGAAAGCAGAAAGCGTTGAGCAAGCTGTTGGTAAAGCTAAAAATGCGGCGAGTATAGTGTCACCTATTTTATAGCAATTCATCTAAAAGTCAGTTTAGTAAACTTTCTAAACTGACTTCTGACAGTAAATTAATACTTAAAGTGTGAAGTCTAAAGCATAGCTAACGTAAGCTTTCATATCGTCATCGGCTTCAAGGTCTGTTTTAATGACACCAAATGTGAAGCCATCTTTGCTTAAGCTAAAACCGTAGTCCATATAGCTGTCTTCAGAATACCATTCATTCACAGTGTCACCACTTGAACGACCAAGGTGTAAACCAAGCTCAGTGTCTGTGAAAACATTAAATGCAGCGTTTAATTCGATATAAAGCATGTCTTCTTCAGCGGTTGAGCCGCTCTGAGCATTACTTAAGTAGCTAACCTTAGCGCTTAAAAAGTCGTAACTCACTTCACCATATAACTCGCCAAAGTCGATACTGCCTTCGGCATCTGGGTAAGCATAATAGACATAGCCAACATCGTAGCCAATATCACCAGCAGAGCCACTAAAGCCCGCATAAAAATCCATCTCGTAGCTTTCTTTGCCACCGAAGTCGATGTTTGATACCCATGTACCAGCGTAAAAACCAGAGTCGTTGCCATAATCAATGCCACCTGATACGGCTGCACCATCAGCTGACTGAGTGATACCACGCCAGAAGTAATTTGAGCTTGCTGCAATATTTGCAGTGACTTCAGCATAACTTGCGGTAGAAGTTGCGAGTAATAGTGAGCTAAGCAAGATAGAGGTTGTCTTTTTCATCTTCATTCCTATGTGGGCTAATTTTTCCTAATTTTAAAAGCAATGCGTGCACCACTTTTCGTATGTCTATATTAATATAGTTTATTATCTGATTATTAATGTTTTTTTATAAATGATATTTTTTGATTAGAAAATTTATGCACAGCTTTAGTGCGAAAGGAATAATGTCTTGCACGATATTTGCGCATATCGTGCAACGGAGAATATTTATTTCTTTGTGCTTAATCTTATATATCTAAAGGTTAGCCAAAGATAGCGCGCATCAAGCCGATGGTTTCGTCCACGCTGCGGCCTTTTTCAACCTCTGCGATGATTGAGTCACGCTTATCGCGAATATGATCAGGAATGCTTTCATCAGCAAGTGCGCGATCCACCAATACCTCTGCTGACTCTTTACCGCGACGAACTGTTTTAGTGCCACCGCTGCGGCTACTACGCACAGGCTTATTTAATAACTTAATATAGTTAGAGTTATCAGCCGTGTCTTTGTCAGCATAATAGAAGAAGCAAGGCAGTAGTGCTTTAATGCTGGCGAGTTGCTCTTCTAATTCGCCGTTTTCAGTCGTCATTGCAAACCAAGGCATAGTGCGGACGCTCATCACAACATCTGACCAATAGCGCTCAAAGTCACGGTTATTTAAACGGCTAATAGCCAATGCTTGGCAAAGTGCATCTAGTCGGTTGTTGCTAATAGGTGTGAACACATCCGGGCGACGCATCGATAATAGGCGTGTAGCAGGCGCAAGGGTTGGTTTTTCGTCTGTGCCCGCAAACGCACTTAAGTAACCAATCATAAATGCTTGATAGTCTTGCTCGCTTACGTCACCTTCAGCAGGAATGTTCGCAAGGGCGTCATCAAATGCGCCAGGTAAGTCTGCTAATAGCTGGTGGAACCCTTTGGCGCTCTTCGTTGACGCAAACCACTCAACGTCGAAGTTGTACACGCTGGTATCTAAACTAGCAGCATGTTTACCAGTAAACGCTAAACGGTCTTCGGCGATCATCTCTTTTAATGGCGTGCTGCGCATCGGTGCTAAGTAGCTGGTTAGCTTTAATTTTTCTTCAAGTGCTAATATGTCTTTATGTTGCTCGATGAAGCCACAGATTACCGGCCAAGGTGCAATACGTAGCGTTTTAAGCTGTAAAAAACTGATGGCAGAAATTAACAAATCTTGTAGTTTTTTTACTGTCGGAAGCTGGTTATCATCGAGTAAATCGAAGTTGATGCGGTTTTTTGCCACATCTAATAACTCATAGCACCAACCCAAAAAGTCTTCTGGGTGGTTTTCTACTTTGACTGCCATCAGATTCAAACTTATCTCGGTAGATTGCTTAAGAATGTTTTGGTAAATCTGACTTTCTTGTTCACCCAATGCCATTTTTGACGGGGAAATGAGCAGCTTTTTCATAGGGGTTGGTGTCTCCACGGGTTAAGTTATTAAGGGTTAATTGGCTAACCAAATAAGTGTAGTAGAACTTGTGCTACACAAATGAGGGCGAGGATCATACCTAAGTGTGACGTGGATGCAACGATAGAAATGCGTTTTAATTTTAACGGTATAAATCTGTAGCTTAAATGAGCGAAGAGGCAGATTTTTTTCGTCTCAGCCGTTATGATTAGTAACATCAATTGCAAATGTAAGGAAAAGCAATGAATCGCTTTGTAAAAGTCATTGGTGGTGTGGTTGTTGTGGCCGTTGGTGCTGTGGTTGCGGCGCCATTTTTGATCCCAACCGACACCATTATTCAGCAGGTTTCAGAACAAGTTGAAAATACCGCAGGTCGTAAACTCACCATTGCCGGTGAAAGCCAGCTAACGGTGTTTCCAAGCCTAAGTATTGAGCTGAACGACGTTGCTTTTGCCAATATGGCCTCGGGCAGTGCTGAAAATATGGTAAGTATGGAGCAGCTTGCCGTGCATATTCCTTGGTTGTCGCTATTAAGTGGTGAAGCCAAGTTAGAGCGTTTTGTGATCCGCAATCCAAACATCTTGCTAGAAAAAGACAAACAAGGCAAAGCGAACTGGCAGATCATGCCAACAACCGCCGCTGCGCCAACAGCCCAAACGAATGAAGCCGCCGCTGGTCCAGTAAAATTACCTCAAGGGTTTGATGTTAGCTTAGGTGAAGTGGCGATTTACGGAGGGCAACTGACTTATCTTGATGGTGTGACTGGCGCAAAACAGCAGGTGAGTGACTTTGAATTAATTGTAGCGCTGCCTTCTTTATTCAAGCCGCTAGATGTGAAAGGGGGGTTAACCTACCAACAACAGCGTTTTGAATTAAATATCCAGGTCGACACACCAGCAAAAGCCATTGAAGGGCAAACCTTTAATGTGACGCAAACTTTAGCGTCGGAGTTATTAGATCTTGAATTTAATGGTGCCATTGCTCAGCAAGGTAAAGACATCAAAGGTAACTTGAAGCTTGCTGGTGACTCAGTAAAAGCCATTACTCAGTGGCAGGGCATTGACCTAGAAGCCAAAGACAACGCCTTTAACCAGTTTAGTGTCAGTGGTGATATGCACCTCGCGGGAGAGACTTTTAAGCTGAGCGCGTTCGAAGCCAAACTTGATGCACTGGCAATTAAAGGGCAAAGCCAAATTGATTTAGGCGCGCGTTTAAATGTCATGGCTGACATTGATCTGGGTATGTTAGACCTCAATCCATACCTACCTGAGAGGCCAGAAAAACCAGCCGAACCTGCAAAGCCTGCAGAGCCAGGCGAGCCACAGCCAATTGTATGGGATGACACTCCGATTGATTTATCGGGTCTTAATGCTTTAGACGCCGACATTAAAGTGCGCTCAACGGGCCTAATTGCCAAAGAGATCAAACTGGGTGAAAACCAATTCTCAGTTAAGCTTAAAGACGGCAAAGCACGTTTAGGCTTAGATAAATTCAATGCTTACGAAGGTAAAGGGCAGGGTAAAGTGATGGTGAATGCCAACCGTGCCCCTTATCAGATCAATACCGACTTCAGTTTAACCGACATCAACGCCGAACCATTACTGACTGACGCGGTCGGCTTTGACAAGGTATTGGGTAAAGGCAGCATCAGTTGGGCGCTGAACACCCAAGGTCAAAGTCAGAAGCAGTTTGTGTCTGCTTTAACGGGTAATCTGGCGTTTAGCTTTGTAGATGGTGGTGTAAAAGGGGCCAATATTGCAGAGATGATGCGTAAAGGCAGCGAAATGCTCAAAGGTGACTTCTCATCATTAAAAGAAGGCCTGAATGCCGACTTCGATCCAAATCAGAAAACCGACTTCTCGGCACTGACTGGCACCTTCACCTTTAAAAATGGTGTCGGCACCAATACCGACCTAAACCTTGCCAGTCCACTGTTACGTATTACGGGCAGCGGTGAAGTCGATTTACCTAAAACCTATGTGAATTACCGCCTAGTGACTGGTTTGGTTGATACCATTGAAGGCCAAGCAAGCAGCGATGACAGCACTGGCTTTAAAGTACCGCTGCGTATCAAGGGCCCATTCCACAAAGCAGATTACAAACTTGACTTTGGCAGTGCGGCAAAAGACAAAGCCAAAGAAGAAGCGAAAGACAAAGTAAAAGATAAGCTAAAAGATAAATTGAAAGGTTTATTTGGCTAAGCTCGACAAAGAATAAAAAGCTGGTGGTTAATTTACCAGTTTTTTATTTTTTGCAATCACTCCTTTGTATATAAATTAAGCTATTGAACGCTTTTACTTTTTTACGCTTGAAAAAGTAACTGCTTGTCACCATATCAGAAATGCAATTTAGGAAACTTGGTGGAATAGCGCAATTAATTAAAAATTGAACTATCCATACCTCATCTTTATTGCTACAATTGCCCGCCCTTGAAAGACGAACTCCACGTTTTTTGAGTGATTAATAACCTAACTGCTTCATATTCATACGAATTTGGAGCGAAGTTTAACTACACCGGAGCATCAAAAATGATCCAAATGCAAACTCAGCTGGACGTTGCTGATAACAGCGGCGCTCGCAAAGTGCAGTGTATTAAAGTCCTTGGTGGTTCGCACCGTCGCTACGCGGCAGTTGGTGACATCATTAAAGTTTCTGTTAAAGAAGCAATTCCTCGCGGTAAAGTGAAGAAAGGTGATGTTAAAAACGCAGTAGTTGTGCGTACTAAAAAAGGCGTTCGTCGTCCAGACGGCTCTTTAATCCGTTTCGATAGCAATGCGGCTGTTATCTTAAATGATAACCTACAGCCAATTGGTACTCGTATCTTCGGCCCTGTGACTCGTGAACTACGTAACGACAAGTTCATGAAGATCGTTTCACTAGCACCAGAAGTACTATAAGGAGTCGATCATGGCAGCAAAAATCCGTCGTGATGACGAAGTAATCGTACTAGCCGGTAAAGACAAAGGTAAGCGCGGTAAAGTGCTTTCAGTTGTTACTGAAACTGGTCGTGTTTTCGTTGAAGGTGTAAACCTTATCAAGAAACACCAAAAACCAGTTCCTCAGCTTCAACAAGCTGGCGGTATCATTGAAAAAGAAGCATCAATCGACGCTTCTAACGTAGCGATCTTCAATGCCGAAACTGGCAAGGCTGATCGTGTAGGTTTTAGATTTGAAGACGGCAAAAAAGTTCGTTTCTTTAAGTCTAACGGAAAAGCTATTTAATTAGTTGGAGTAGACGATGGCGAAACTGCATGAAGTTTACAAAGACAAAGTAGTAAAAGAACTTTTTGAAAAGTTCGGTTACAGCTCTGTCATGCAAGTCCCTCAGATCGAAAAGATCACACTTAACATGGGTGTGGGCGAAGCCCTAGCTGACAAAAAGATCCTTGAGAACGCTGTACGCGATCTTGAGTCAATCTCTGGTCAGAAGCCTCTAGTGACTAAAGCTCGTAAATCAGTTGCTGGCTTTAAGATCCGTGAAGGTTACCCAATCGGCTGTAAAGTAACCCTACGCGGCGAGCGTATGTGGGATTTCCTAGAGCGTTTAGTCTCTATCGCGATGCCACGTATTCGTGACTTCCGCGGTGTTAGCGCAAAGTCTTTTGACGGTCGCGGTAACTACTCTATGGGCGTACGTGAGCAAATCATCTTCCCAGAAATTGATTATGATAAAGTAGACCGCGTTCGCGGTATGGATATCACGATCACTACTTCTGCGAAAACAGATGATGAAGGCCGTGCGTTATTAGAAGCGTTCAACTTCCCATTCAAAAAGTAAGGGTAGGGTTATGGCAAAGAATTCAATGAAAGCGCGCGAAGCAAAGCGCACTAAATTAGTTGCACAGTACGCTGAAAAGCGCGCTGCACTAAAAGCTATCATCAGCGATGTTAACGCATCTGAAGATGATCGTTGGGACGCGGTATTAAAGCTTCAGTCTTTACCGCGTGATTCAAGCCCTGCACGTCAACGTAATCGTTGTAACATCACGGGCCGCCCACATGGTTTCCTTCGCAAGTTCGGCATGAGCCGTATCAAAGTTCGCGAAGCTGCTATGCGCGGTGAAATTCCTGGCCTTAAAAAGGCTTCTTGGTAATAGAATCACGGGAGTAAGACATGAGCTTGCAAGATCCTATTGCGGATTTATTCACACGTATCCGTAACGGTCAGTCTGCGAAGAAGGTATCAGTTTCAATGCCAACTTCAAAGCTGAAAGTAGCAGTTGCTAAAGTACTAAAAGAAGAAGGTTATATTACTGACTTCGCAGTAGCTGGCGACGCAAAACCAGAATTGACTATCGAACTTAAGTACTTCGAAGGCAAAGCTGTAATCGAAAATATCCAGCGTGTTAGCCGCCCTGGTCTACGTATCTATAAGAAACGTGACGACTTACCAAAGGTAATGGGTGGTTTAGGTATCGCTATCGTATCAACTTCTAAAGGCTTAATGACTGACCGTGCTGCACGTAGTGCTGGTATTGGCGGTGAGATCATTGGCTTTGTAGCTTAATCGGAGGGGAACTATGTCTCGTATAGCGAAGGCTCCTATTGCAGTTCCTGCCGGTGTTGAAGTTACACTAGCTGGCCAGGAAATCAAAGTTAAAGGCAAAAACGGCGAGTTAACTCGTGTAGTTAACGATGCAGTTGAAGTTGCTTTAAACGACAACGTTATCACTACTGCTCCACGTGACGTAGCAAATGCTTGGGCTCAAGCTGGTACTGCACGTGCACTGATCAACAACATGATCCAGGGTGTTAACGAAGGTTTCGAGAAAAAGCTTCAATTAGTAGGTGTTGGTTACCGTGCTGCAGTTAAGGGTAAAGTTTTAGACTTAACGCTTGGCTTCTCACACCCAGTGAACTTCGAGATCCCTGAGGGCATCACAATCGAAGCTCCTAGCCAAACTGAACTAGTAGTTAAAGGCGCTGACAAACAATTAGTTGGTCAAACTGCTGCTAACATCCGTTCATACCGTGAGCCAGAGCCTTATAAAGGTAAAGGTGTACGTTATGCTGATGAGCACGTGCGTCGTAAAGAAGCTAAGAAGAAGTAAGGTAAGACGATGGATAAGAAAACAGCTCGTCTACGTCGTGCTAAGCGCACTCGTAGAAATTTTATTGAACAAGGCACAACGCGTCTTGTTATCCACCGCACGCCACGTCACATCTACGCTCAGCTAGTAAACGCTGAAGGTACTGTGCTGGCTGCTGCTTCTACTGTTGAGAAAGCAATTGCAGAAGCCCTAACAGGCACTAGCAACATCGCTGCAGCACAAGCTGTAGGTAAAGCAATTGCTGAGCGCGCTGCAGACAAAGGCATTGAAAAACTTGCTTTTGACCGTAGTGGCTTTAAATATCACGGCCGTGTGAAGGCGCTTGCTGATGCAGCGCGTGAAGCTGGCTTGCAATTCTAGGAGTAGACAATGGCTAACGTAGAAGCAAAAGCACAACAGCCAGAATTAGCTGAAAAGCTAATCGCGGTAAACCGTGTGTCTAAGGTAGTTAAAGGTGGTCGTATCTTTAGCTTCACTGCACTAACAGTAGTTGGTGATGGCGCAGGTAAAGTAGGTTTTGGTTACGGTAAAGCACGTGAAGTTCCAGCTGCGATTCAAAAAGCAATGGAAAAAGCACGTCGTAACATGATCACTGTTGACCTAAATGGCAACACGCTACAGCACCCAATCAAGGGTCGCCACGCGGGTTCTAAAGTATACATGCAGCCAGCATCTGAGGGTACAGGTATCATCGCAGGTGGTGCGATGCGTGCAGTACTAGAAGTAACTGGTGTACAGAACGTACTTTCGAAAGCATACGGTTCAACTAACCCAATCAACATCGTTCGCGCTACAGTAGCTGCTCTTGAGAACATGAACTCTCCAGAGAAGATTGCTGCTAAGCGTGGTCTAACTGTTGACCAAATTCAGGGGTAATTAACCATGGCAAATACTGTAAAAGTTACTCAAGTAAAGAGCTCTATCGGTCGTTTACCGAAGCATAAAGCAACTTTACGTGGCCTTGGTTTACGTCGTATCAACCACACTGTTGAATTAGAAGATACAGCATGTGTACGTGGTATGATCAACCAAGTTTCTTACATGGTTAAGGTAGAGGGCTAATTCGATGCGTTTGAATACTCTTTCTCCTGCTGCAGGTTCAAAAACTGCTGGTAAACGTGTTGGTCGTGGTATCGGTTCTGGTCTAGGTAAAACTGGCGGCCGTGGTCACAAAGGTCAAAAATCACGTTCTGGTGGTAAAGTACGCGTTGGTTTCGAAGGCGGTCAAATGCCTATGCAACAACGTCTACCTAAGTTCGGTTTCACTTCACGTAAATCACTAGTATCTACTGAAGTAAACCTATACGAGATCGCTAAAGTTGAAGGCGATTTGGTAGATGTAAATACGCTAAAAGCAGCTGGTCTAGTTAAAAAGAACATCCAGTTCGTTAAAGTAGTTAAATCTGGCGAAGTTTCACGCGCTGTTACTGTTAAAGGCATTAAAGTGTCTAAAGGTGCACGCGAAGCAATTGAAGCTGCCGGAGGCAAGGTAGAAGACTAAGGAAGTACACAATGGCTAAACCAGGTCAAGATATGCAAAGTGCACAAAGTGGCTTAGCGGAATTAAAGCGCCGTTTACTATTTGTATTAGGTGCAATCATTATTTACCGTTTAGGTTCTTTCGTGCCGATCCCTGGGATTGACGCCGCTGTACTTGCCGAGTTCTTCGAGCAACAAAAGGGCACCATTGTTGAAATGTTCAACATGTTCAGTGGTGGTGCGCTTGAGCGTGCTTCGGTATTAGCGCTGGGTATTATGCCTTACATCTCAGCTTCGATTATTATGCAGCTATTGACGCACATACATCCTGCGATGATAGAACTTAAGAAAGAAGGTGAGCAAGGTCGTAAGAAAATCAGCCAGTATACTCGATACGGTACGCTCGTGCTTGCTACATTCCAGTCGATTGGTATTGCCACTGGCTTACCAAGCATGATGGACGGGTTAGTTGTTAACCCTGGTTTCGGTTTCTATTTCACCGCTGTGGTGAGCTTAGTAACAGGTACTATGTTCCTTATGTGGCTGGGTGAACAAATTACAGAGCGTGGTATCGGTAACGGTATTTCAGTTCTAATATTTGTTGGTATAGTAGCTAACCTGCCGTCTGCTGTTGGCTCGACAGCCGAAATGGCGCGCCAAGGCGATTTGAATGTTTTTGTATTGCTAATGATTGCGGTAATCGTATTCGCAGTAACTTATCTTGTTGTGTTCTTTGAGCGTGGTCAACGTCGTATCGTTGTTAACTATGCGAAGCGTCAACAAGGTCGTCAGGTATTTGCAGCTCAAAGCACGCATTTACCTCTAAAAGTTAATATGGCGGGTGTTATTCCACCAATCTTTGCTAGCAGTATCATTTTGTTCCCTGGTACAATTGCAAGCTGGTTCGGCCAAGGTGAAGGTCCGGTCGCTGATGTGCTACAAGCTATCTCTGCAGTGTTGACTCCTGGTCAACCTTTGTATGCGATGGTATTAGCTGCGGCTATTATCTTCTTCTGCTTCTTCTACACTGCGTTGGTATTTAACCCGCGTGAGACAGCAGATAACCTTAAAAAGTCTGGCGCTTTTATTCCAGGCATTCGTCCGGGTGAACAGACATCAAAATACATTGATAAAGTGATGACACGCTTAACCCTTGCGGGCGCGTTGTATATAACCTTTATCTGTCTAGTGCCCGAGTTTATGACTATGGCGTGGCAAACGCCATTCTACTTCGGCGGTACATCAATCTTGATTATCGTTGTAGTGATCATGGACTTTATGGCACAAGTACAGACTCATATGATGTCTCATCAGTATGACTCTGTGCTGAAAAAAGCAAACCTTAAGGGCTACGGTCGTTAAGGCTAGTTTACGGAGTTGAGTAATGAAAGTACGTGCTTCCGTTAAGAAAATTTGCCGTAACTGTAAAGTAATCAAGCGTGCCGGTGTTGTACGTGTGATCTGCAGTGAGCCTAAGCACAAGCAAAGGCAAGGCTAATAAAAGTCATGCAGGCTAAGTAATACTACTTAGCCTGTTTCATTGGTAAAACTTGAATATCGGTTGGGTATCCTATACGGGCTTTCCAACATGATGATAATCAAGTTTATTTATAGGAGATATGTTAGTGGCCCGTATCGCAGGCATTAACGTTCCTGATCATAAGCATGCTGTTATCGGTTTAACAAGCATCTATGGTGTAGGTAAAACTCGCGCTAAGGCGATCTTAGCAGCGACTGGTATCGCCGAAACAACTAAAATCGGTGATCTTTCTGACGAAACACTTGACGTACTTCGTGAAGAAGTAGGTAAGTACACTGTTGAAGGTGACCTTCGTCGTGAAGTTACACTAAACATCAAGCGCCTTATGGACCTTGGTTGTTTCCGTGGCTTACGTCATCGTCGTTCGCTACCACTACGTGGTCAGCGTACTAAGACTAACGCGCGTACTCGTAAGGGTCCTCGCAAGCCTATCAAGAAATAAGGTGGGGTAAGTTATGGCTAAAGCACCAATTCGTCGTAAAAAGGTCAAAAAGCAAGTTGCTGACGGTATGGCACACGTTCATGCGTCATTCAACAACACGATTGTGACCATCACTGACCGTCAAGGTAATGCTCTTTCTTGGGCGACTGCAGGTGGTTCTGGTTTCCGTGGTTCTCGTAAGTCTACTCCGTTCGCCGCACAGGTTGCTGCTGAGCGCGCAGGTACTGCTGCACAAGAGTACGGTCTTAAGAACCTAGAAGTATTCATCAAGGGCCCAGGTCCAGGTCGTGAATCTTCAGTTCGTGCATTAAATGCACTTGGTTACCGTATCACAAACATCACTGACGTGACGCCAATCCCTCATAATGGTTGTCGTCCACCGAAGAAACGTCGCGTTTAATAGGTTAGGAGAAAGAACATGGCAAGATATTTGGGCCCTAAGCTCAAGCTAAGTCGTCGTGAAGGTACTGACCTGTTCCTTAAGAGCGGCGTGAGAGCAATCGACTCTAAGTGTAAATTAGAAACAGCACCTGGTCAGCACGGCGCTCGTAAGGGTCGTCTATCTGATTACGGTTTACAATTACGTGAAAAGCAAAAAGTTCGTCGTATCTACGGTGTACTAGAAAAGCAATTCCGTAACTACTATAAAGAAGCTGCTCGCCTTAAAGGTAATACAGGTGAAAACCTACTACAGCTTCTAGAGCAACGTTTAGACAATGTTGTATATCGCATGGGCTTTGCAAGCACACGTGCTGAAGCACGTCAGCTAGTTAGCCACAAAGCGATTATGGTTAATGGTACTGTTGTTAATATCCCTTCTTTCGTAGTTACTCCTGAAGATGTAGTAGTAATTCGTGAGAAGTCTAAAAAGCAAGCGCGTATCATCGCTGCTCTAGAGTTGGCTGAGCAACGTGAAAAGCCAACTTGGATTGAAGTTGACGGTAAGAAAATGGAAGGTAGCTTCAAGCGCCTACCAGAGCGTTCTGATCTGTCTGCGGACATTAACGAACAACTAATCGTCGAACTTTACTCGAAGTAAAGTTAAGAGTTAAGAGAGGATAAAATGCAGGGTTCTGTAACCGAATTCCTAAAGCCAAGGTTAGTCGATATCGACGCTATCAACCCAACACGTTCCAAAGTTGTTTTAGAACCTCTTGAGCGTGGTTTTGGTCACACTTTGGGTAATGCTTTACGTCGTATTCTATTGTCATCTATGCCTGGTTGTGCAGTGACAGAAGTTGAAATTGACGGTGTATTACACGAGTACAGCGCGAAAGAAGGCGTACAAGAAGACATCATTGAAATTTTGTTAAACCTAAAAGGCTTAGCAGTATCTCTAGAAGGTAAAGATGAAGTTTTCCTTACCCTGACTAAATCTGGTGTAGGCCCTGTGACTGCGGCAGATATTCAACATGATGGCGATGTAGAAATCGCAAATCCTGAGCACGTGATTTGTCACCTAACGGCTGACAATAGCGAGATCAGCATGCGTATTCGTGTTGAGCGTGGTCGTGGTTATGTACCGGCGTCAAGTCGTTTATCCTCTGATGACGATGAGCGCCCAATTGGTCGTCTGTTGCTTGATGCATCATTCAGCCCAGTTGAGCGTATTGCGTACTCGGTAGAATCAGCACGTGTTGAACAACGTACAGATTTAGATAAACTAATCATCGATATGGAAACAAACGGCACATTAGATCCAGAAGAAGCGATCCGTCGTGCGTCGACTATCTTAGCTGAGCAACTAGAAGCATTCGTAGATTTACGTGATGTGACTGAGCCAGAAGAGAAAGAAGAGAAGCCGGAGTTCGATCCGATTCTACTTCGTCCAGTTGATGATTTAGAGCTTACTGTACGTTCAGCAAACTGTCTGAAAGCCGAGCAAATTCAATATATCGGTGATCTGGTACAGCGTACTGAGGTTGAGCTTCTTAAGACGCCTAACCTTGGTAAGAAGTCTCTAACAGAGATCAAAGACGTGCTAGCTTCACGTGGTCTATCTCTAGGTATGCGCCTAGAAAATTGGCCACCTGCAAGTCTAGCTGAATAATCAGATTACTATATTAGTTTAGTTAGAAGGATAGGGTCATGCGCCATCGTAAGAGTGGTCGTCAATTAAACCGTAACAGCAGCCATCGCAAAGCGATGTTCAGCAACATGGCTGGTTCTTTGGTGAAGCACGAAATCATCAAAACTACTTTGCCTAAAGCGAAAGAGTTGCGCAGTGTAATTGAACCTTTAATCACACTGGCTAAGACTGACAGCGTAGCAAACCGCCGTTTAGCGTTTGCTCGCACGCGTGATAAAGAAGTAGTTGGTAAATTGTTCTCTGAGATCGGTCCTCGTTTTGCGGATCGTCCAGGTGGTTACACTCGTATTCTTAAGTGTGGCTTCCGTACAGGTGACAACGCACCAATGGCTTACATTGAGCTTCTAGACCGCCCAGTTGCGGAAGAAACTCAAGAAGACGCACAGTCTGCAGAGTAAGTCTTTATAAGACATGAAAAGGCCGAGCTTTTGCTCGGCCTTTTTGTTTTTAGAACAACCCCTTTTCTTGCCCCGCTTTCTAGTTCTTAAGTGATAACTTAAATATCCGTGATATTTTTCATTTAACCCTCTGAATTTGTAAGTATGACTCCAAGTTAATCACACGCTGAAAACTTTGCTCATAAATATTTCTAGTCGGGTGAACGGTTTTGCCTTGAATTACCTAAGTAGTTAAAAGGGCAGGAAGGGGGTACTTAATGTCTTTTAAGAAATTCTCTTAATGATAAGCAGTTTTTGGTTTTAGATAACTTTAGATTGCAAAGATAGATTGGTAGAAACTAGAAAAATGAAGTAAATAGCACTTATATCTATCTAAATATGGTTAATAAAAAGCCGCATTTTAATGCGGCTTTTATAGTCTTTGTATCAACTACTGTGCTCATGAATAGATTGCCAAATACTGGCTGGCAATAATTCAGTAAGATGCGATTGTAAATTTGCAATGGCCTCTTGGGCATGGATGGTGTTTTGCTCACAAATACTGATATAGTTTTGCTCCTTTAACCCAGATATCAGATTGGTAAGCACCTTCTTATCAAAGAACTCTGGGCTTTTTATGCCATGTAAAGTACCTAAGCGTTTGGCTAACACTTCGCAATCTGCTTCAAGCTGCTGGCGCTTAATCGCATCTGAGTTGATGATCTGCGTCGTCGTGATTGCGTAACGTTCAAGGGTTAGATGCATTACGTTACCAAGCATTTCTAATTGAGCTTGCGCTTGCTTGTTGGCAGTGAGCTTGATGATACAATTATCTATACTGATCAGCTTCTGTTGTTCAAAGCTGTTTAAGATATTCGGGAGATAGTCCTCAGACAGTGTTGTTAAAAACCATTCTTTCGCAAACAACGGATATAATGCATTCACAGTCTTATTTGCAGTCTCAATAGAGACTTCTGTTTTTTGATAAATTAGCTGTGCCAGTATGCTCGGGACAGCAAAAAGGTGAATGATGTTATTTCTATAGTAATTAAATAGTGTGCGCTCTTTCTCCTTAATAGAGATAATTTCGCCCATCTCATCAGTTAACACATCAAACTTATTCAACTTTAATGCATGTTCAAGTAATGATTGTGCATCATCTGAAGGAAGCGTCACTTGATCGTTATATTTTGCTTGCTGCTGAAGTGCTAAATAAAAGTCCAGCTGCTTTAGTAGCTTTGGTTTGCTTAAAGCAAATTGATTGCGACTCAGTAAAATTGTGGCGAGTAAGTTAACAGCATTTAGTGCTGCGGCGCTGTTTATATTGATCATGATGTCTTGTGCAACATTAGCAACTTGGGTATTAAGCCATTGCGGCTTCGCACTATCATCACCAATATGTGCACGCCAATCAGGTTGGTGCTCATTTAGGTATTGTTGAAGTGGGATTGGTTCACCGAAGTTCAGATAACCGCGACCGTAGTTTTTGAGGTTTTTTATCGCTTTAAATACTGCAAAAATAGATTCGTTCTTTTTGTCATTACCCGCAAGCTCTTTCAGATAGGTATTAATCTCCATTACATGCTCATAGCCGATATAAACAGGCACAATAGAGATTGGTCGCTCAATACCACGCAGCATAGCTTGCATAGTCATCGCTAACATACCTGTTTTAGGTGGTAATAGACGACCAGTTCTACTGCGGCCACCTTCAGTATAAAACTTAACTGAATAACCTTTCATAAAGAGTTGGCTTAAGTACTCTTTGAAAATGGCTGAGTAAAGTTTATTTCCAGCAAATGAGCGGCGAATAAAGAAAGCACCAGAGCGACGGAAGATCCCTCCTGCAGGGAAGAAGTTTAAATTTACACCTGCAGCGATATGTGGAGGTACCAGCCCTTGGTGATAGATAACATAAGTGAGTAACAGATAGTCCATGTGGCTGCGGTGGCAAGGCACATAAATAATTTCGTGGCCTTTATTGGTTAGCTCATGAACACGCTCTGCGTATTTTACTTCGATGCCATTATAAAGTTTGTTCCACAACCAAGTTAAAATACGGTCTCCTACTCTGATCATGGCATCAGAGTAGTTGGCTGCGATCTCCTCAAGTAATTCTTTCGCTTTTAACTTAGCTTCTTCATGACTTAACCCTTTCGCTTTAGCTTCGTCTGCAATCGCATTCTTAATGCCTGGCGATGCAAGTAAGCCTGAGAACAGTGCTTCTCTCGAAGGTAACTTGGGGCCAGTTGCAGCCAATTTTTGACGTTTGAAGTGCACCCGTGCCACGCGAAGTAACTTGTGCGGCAGTTCGTCAACATCCGCTTTATCCGTCATCAACTGATTGAGTTCAATGGGGTGGCTAAAGCGAACGAGGTTATCTCTACCAGAGAACAACAAAACAAAAAATTTTCTTAACCAGCTCGGAGTCATTGAATGAGAGAATAGCGTGCCGAGACCTGGTTTTTCTTTGCCTGGATTTCGGCCCCAGAGAATAGTAACAGGCACAACCTGTGCGTGTTGCTCAGGAGAGAAACTAAATGCATCGAAGATTTGTTTGCCTAATTCAAGTGCGTCACTGGGTTTTGCTCTATCACCAAACAGCGGGGTTGGGTTAGCAAGCGGGATAAAACGGTCAATCTGTTTTCCCGAGAGTGATTGTTGCTCTCTTGGGTCTGGCAAGCCAAGCTGCTTACATACTGCTGCTAATGCAGCCAAATCTGCTTTTGAATTTAGACGTGTAACGTAAAACGTAGGCACAGATGGATCGAGTTCAAACTGCTCGACAGGAGAGTCCGGTAGCAGTTTTGTCCTAACTAAAATACGGTTTACGGCAGCCGCGATTACGTTCGTGCTGCGAGTCAAAATATTCATATCATAACCAGCTAAAAAATTTGCTATAGAATACCAAGGAAATACTGGACTGACCATTTACAAAAAAGCATCAATCTCAGAAGCTTCTATTAAGTGTAGATGTTTTCAAATAGAACTCGACTAATTCGCTGTAGCGCGGGATAAGAGATTTATTAAGATAAACTGTTGCATTTATCGCCAGTCTCTATATAATACGCAAACTTTCTGCTCGCTATGAGTTAGAAAGTCAGCTATAGGACTTGGATTTCAAGTCGTTAAACAGGAACTCCGATTTGGAGTTCAATGGTAGAAATAGAAGAACACCCGACCTCTTAAAGTTTAAGACGGTTTCGGATGTTTTTTTATGCTCTTTTTAAATGCTCTTTTTATTTGAGGTTTAAGAATGTCAAATCAACGCATTCGTATTCGCCTAAAAGCTTTTGACCACCGTTTGATTGACCAATCAACGGCGGAAATCGTGGAAACTGCGAAACGCACTGGTGCTCAAGTACGTGGTCCAATCCCACTACCTACGCGCTTTGAACGTTTTACTGTATTGATCTCTCCGCACGTAAACAAAGACGCGCGTGATCAGTATGAAATCCGCACCCACAAACGTCTGATCGACATCGTAGAACCAACAGACAAGACTGTAGACGCTCTAATGCGCCTAGACCTTGCTGCTGGTGTTGATGTTCAAATCAGCCTGGGTTAATCGGAAGATTAGAGAGGTTTTAGGAAAATGGCATTAGGTCTAGTCGGTCGTAAAGTGGGTATGACACGTATCTTCACTGAAGATGGTGTATCTATCCCTGTGACAGTTATCGAAGCGACGCCTAACCGTGTAACGCAGATCAAATCTGACGCTACAGACGGTTATAACGCGCTTCAAGTTACTGCAGGCGAGAAAAAAGCAAGCCGTGTAAACAAACCAGAAGCGGGTCACTTCGCTAAAGCTGGTGTTGAAGCGGGTCGTGGCCTGTGGGAATTCCGTCTTAACGGCGGAGAAGGTGAATTTGAAGTTGGTGCTGAACTAACAGTTGAGCTTTTCAATGACGTGAACAAAGTTGACGTTACTGGCACTTCAAAAGGTAAAGGTTTCCAAGGTGGTGTTAAGCGCTGGAATTTCAGCATGCAAGACGCTACACACGGTAACTCTATCTCTCACCGTGCTCCTGGTTCAATCGGTCAAAACCAATCACCTGGTAAGGTGTTTAAAGGTAAGAAAATGGCCGGTCACATGGGTGCTGAGCGTTCAACGACTCAGAATCTTGAACTAGTTCGTGTTGACGCAGAGCGTAACCTGCTTTTAGTTAAAGGTGCAGTACCTGGCGCTATCGGCGGTGACGTTATCGTTAAACCAGCTGTTAAAGCATAAGTCCTGGAGATTTAGTGATGGAATTAGCAATTAAAGGCGCTGGCGCGCTTGAAGTTTCCGAAGCTACTTTTGGACGTGAGTTTAACGAAGCATTAGTACACCAAGTAGTTGTTGCATACGCAGCAGGTGCTCGTCAAGGTACTCGTGCTCAGAAGACGCGTTCTGAAGTGCGTGGTGGTGGTAAGAAACCATTCAGCCAAAAAGGTACTGGCCGTGCACGTGCTGGTACAATCCGCAGCCCAATCTGGCGCAGCGGTGGTGTGAGCTTTGCAGCTAAGCCGCAAGATCACAGCCAAAAAGTTAACCGTAAGATGTATCGCGGTGCGATCAAAAGCATCTTATCTGAGCTTGTACGCCAAGAGCGTTTAGTAGTTGTTGAAAACTTCGGTTTAGAAGCACCTAAGACTAAAGAGCTTGTTGGTAAGCTTAAAGAGCTTGAGCTTAAAGACGTGTTAATCGTGACTGAAGAAGTAGATGAGAATCTATTCCTTTCTGCACGTAACCTATACAAGGTTGATACACGTGACGTAGCTGGCATTGACCCAGTAAGCCTAATCGCTTTCGATAAGGTATTAATTACTGCAGGTGCTGTTAAGCAACTTGAGGAGGCGCTAGCATGATCCGTGAAGAACGTCTTTTAAAAGTAATCCTTGCTCCACACATCTCTGAAAAGAGCACTATTGCTGCTGAAGAAAACAACACAATCGTTTTCAAAGTAGCAACAGACGCAACTAAAGCTGAAGTTAAAGCAGCTGTTGAGAAGCTTTTTGAAGTAGAAGTAACTGGTGTTCGCACACTTAACGTTAAGGGTAAAACAAAGCGTACTGGCATGCGTTTCGGTCGTCGTTCAGACTGGAAGAAAGCCTACGTTACTCTTAAAGAAGGTAGCGAGCTAGACTTTGTCGGCGGCGCCGAGTAATAAGGGGAGTTAGAATTATGGCACTTCAAAAGTGTAAACCAACTTCTGCGGGTCGTCGTCACGTCGTTAAAGTGGTTAACCCAGATCTACATAAGGGTAAGCCATACGCTCCGCTACTAGAGAAAAACTCTAAGTCAGGTGGTCGTAACAACAACGGTCGTATCACGGTTCGTCACATCGGTGGTGGTCATAAGCAACACTACCGTGTAATCGATTTTAAACGTACTAAAGACGGTATTCCGGCTAAAGTTGAGCGTTTAGAATATGATCCAAACCGTAGCGCAAACATCGCTCTTGTATTATATGCAGACGGTGAGCGTCGTTACATCATCGCACCTAAAGGCCTAAAAGCTGGTGATACTGTTCAGTCTGGTGTTGATGCACCAATCAAGGCTGGTAACACATTACCAATGCGCAACATGCCTGTAGGTTCTACTGTTCACAACGTTGAGCTTAAGCCTGGTAAAGGTGCTCAAATCGCTCGTTCAGCGGGTGCATACGTTCAGATCCTTGCTCGTGAAGGTCAGTACGTAACACTTCGTCTACGTTCAGGCGAGATGCGTAAAGTTGAAGCTGATTGTCGCGCAACTTTAGGTGAAGTAGGTAACGCAGAACACATGCTACGTTCACTAGGTAAAGCTGGTGCAAATCGTTGGCGTGGTATCCGTCCTACAGTTCGTGGTGTTGCCATGAACCCAGTAGACCACCCGCACGGTGGTGGTGAAGGTCGTACTTCTGGTGGTCGTCATCCTGTATCTCCATGGGGTGTACCTACTAAAGGTAAGAAGACACGTAAAAACAAGCGTACTGATAAATTAATCGTACGTCGTCGTACTAAGTAATAGTTGAGGAATTGCCATGCCACGTTCTCTCAAGAAGGGTCCATTCATTGACCTACACTTGCTGAAGAAGGTAGAGAAGGCGTTGGAAAGCGGTGACAAGAAGCCTATCAAGACTTGGAGCCGTCGTTCAATGATCATCCCTAATATGATCGGATTGACCATCGCAGTCCATAATGGTCGTCAGCACGTCCCTGTATTTGTTTCGGACGAAATGATCGGTCACAAACTAGGTGAGTTTGCACCTACACGCACTTACCGCGGTCACGCTGCGGATAAGAAAGCGAAGAAGCGTTAATCGGAGGGTATGATGGAAGCATTAGCTAAACACAAATTCGCCTCTGGTTCGGCGCAAAAAGCACGTCTAGTTGCTGATCAGATCCGCGGACTACCGGTTGATCGCGCACTAGAAATCCTGGCATATAGCCCTAAGAAAGCGGCTGTATTGGTTAAGAAAGTACTAGAGTCTGCTATCGCTAACGCGGAGCACAACGAAGGTGCTGACATTGATGAGCTACGTGTAGCTACGATCTTTGTGGACGATGGTCCTACAATGAAGCGTATTATGCCACGTGCTAAAGGACGCGCAGACCGCATCCTTAAGCGTACAAGCCACATCACTGTTGTGGTTTCGGATAGCTAGGAGATATAAGTAATGGGACAAAAAGTTCATCCTACTGGTATTCGCCTAGGTATCTCAAAGCCTTGGGTATCTACTTGGTACGCGAATACTAAAGATTTCTCTGAACAGCTTTTTGGCGATCACAAAGTACGTCAATACCTTACTAAGGAATTGAAGTCTGCTTCTGTGTCTAAAATCGTTATCGAGCGTCCAGCTAAATCAATCCGTGTAACAATTCACACAGCTCGTCCTGGTGTTGTTATCGGTAAAAAAGGTGAAGACGTTGAAAAGCTTCGCCAAGCTGTAACTAAGCTTGCTGGTGTACCTGCACAAATCAACATCGCAGAAGTACGTAAGCCAGAGCTAGATGCACAGTTAGTTGCTGACGGTATCTCTTCTCAGTTAGAGCGTCGTGTTATGTTCCGTCGTGCTATGAAGCGCGCAGTACAGAACGCAATGCGTCTAGGTGCTAAGGGTATCAAAGTTGAAGTTAGCGGTCGTCTAGGCGGTGCTGAAATCGCACGTTCTGAGTGGTATCGTGAAGGTCGTGTACCTCTACATACACTTCGTGCTGATATCGATTACGCAACTTCTGAAGCTTTAACCACTTACGGTATCATCGGTGTTAAAGTTTGGATCTTCAAAGGCGAAGTTATCGGTGGTCTTCCACTGAAACAAGAGCAAGAGAAGCCAGCTAAACGTGCTCCGAAGAAAGCCAAAAAAAGTGCTAAGTAAGAGGTAGCGATTAATGTTACAGCCAAAACGTACAAAATTCCGTAAGGTTCATAAAGGCCGCAACCGTGGTCTTGCGAACAACGGTAACAAAGTTAGCTTCGGTTCATTCGGCTTGAAAGCAACAGGTCGTGGTCGTATGACTGCTCGTCAAATCGAAGCAGCTCGTCGTGCTATGACTCGTCACATCAAGCGTCAAGGTAAAATCTGGATCCGTGTGTTCCCAGACAAGCCAATTACAAACAAGCCGCTTGAAGTTCGTATGGGTAAAGGTAAAGGTTCTGTTGAATACTGGGTTGCTGAAATTCAGCCTGGTAAAGTGCTTTACGAAATGGAAGGTGTTTCTGAAGAGCTTGCTCGTGAAGCATTCAACCTTGCTTCTCGTAAACTACCATTCAAGACAACTTTCGTAACTCGGACGGTAATGTAATGAAAGCTAGCGAATTAAAAGACAAAAGCGTAGAAGAGCTAAATGCTGAACTTCTAGAGCTACTTCGTGAGCAGTTTAACCTGCGCATGCAAGCGAGCACTGGTCAGCTAGCTCAAACTCACGAACTGAGAAAAGTACGTCGCAATATTGCGCGTGTTAAAACGGTTATTAACCAGAAGGCAGGTGCATAATGAGCGATAAGATCCGTACTCTTCAAGGTCGTGTAGTAAGCGATAAAATGGACAAATCAATTGTTGTTGCTATCGAGCGTCAGGTTAAGCACCCGATCTACGGTAAATTCATCAAGCGCACAACTAAGTTGCAAGCGCACGATGAGAGCAACACTGCTAAAGCAGGTGACGTAGTTACTATTCGTGAATGCGCGCCTATCTCTAAGAATAAATCTTGGACTTTAGTTGACGTTGTTTCTAGTCCTAAGCAAGCTTAATTTAGTTTTAAACTAAGTTTATAATTGCTTAAAAGCCCCGGCATCAGCCGGGGCTTTTGTGTCTATAGAGGACTCAATCGTATTTTTCAGCTTTATAATTTTATTTAGCCTAAACCCTAAACCCTAAGCTTTAACAACAGATTTCTCTCATTCCACACTTGTATTCTGAAATGCATATTACGTGAAAATTTATCATCATAATTGTCTTCTTACAGTCACTTATTCTGGATATATTTTGTACTCAATCAAAAACAGCTTAGCTCGATTTTAATCAATATTAGAAATCTCGGCATAAGTGCTTTTGAGCATATTAGATGTTTAAAGAGGGAGATATTTATGAAATTACAAGCAATATTAATTTGTATCATTTGGACTCTGAGTTTTAATGCCTATGCATTAGAGATTGCTAAAGGGCAGTCAATCTATATGCAGTTTAATGAGACACAAAAGAACCCAATTAGTAATGTGTTAAGAAAACCGATTCTAGATGCTAAGGTGATAAAAACCTTATTTGGTGATAACAAAGACAGAGTACAGTTTTATAATAACGTTAATACTTCTGATGGTATGGATAAGATTTTCTTAAAAGCAACGACAAGTAAGGGGCTTGTGTTTACACCCGATCAAGATCAGCATTATACATTGGCGCAAGTTTGGCTTGCTGATAATGACGATTATGAAGCTTATTTAAATGCTACAGATACATTGCGAGAGCAGTTAGGTGCTAATGTCGTTTTTAAGTTAAAAGTCGATAAGGCAAAGGGTAATGAGCCAGATTTTATAATTTTGGTGCAGTGGTCCGAATTACAAAATATAGCTCACTATGCAAAAGATGAAACCTTCTTAAATAACCAACACTTATTTGCCAGTGGCACTACAGGCTTTAATTGGTATCAAGTGGCTTTTTAAGATGAGTAGTAAATTGCTCTGCAATGTCTAGTTGGTGCTCATCTGGGCTATAAATGCATTTGATTCTGCAATAGAGCGGTTCATGTCATTAATTAAGTTTTGAATATCTACTTTTAGTGCGTCGAATTCACCACGAATGGCAGCAACTGCTTGCGCATTTAAGTTGTGTTTTAAGTACAGCACGTTGTCTTTTAGCGAATCTAAAACAGGCTGCATTTTAGCTTCACTACGACGCATTGATTTAAGTAGCTTTGAGAATTGTCTTTGTGTTTGTTTTAATTTTTTTTCACTCTCACGTTTTAAGTTTGCATTTGAATATTGAGTGAGTTCATCTTGCCATTCATCAAATAGAGCTTCAGCTACGTCCTCTACTTTATCTATATTGCTTGAAACATCATTAGCAGCAGACAAGCTCGTTTCATAGTCGTCATTAAGCTGCTCATAAGCTGTTTGTAGTTCACCGCCATCAAAGTTAACGAGTGTGGTTAGTCTTTCTAGGGCTGTCTGAAACTCTTGCTGAGAGGTTTGCTGTGACTCTTTGGTTGCTTCAACTCTGTCTACTAAGATTTCACGTTTGTGTACGCCTACTTTTTCCATTGCGGAATAGTACACAGTTTGGCATGCAGTGAGCCCTAAACATAACGCAGCTGCTAAAGCTAAATGTTTCATAATCAACCTATTTATTAACTATCTTGATGTAAATTATGGGGTGGATTGCTATGATGTGCAAAGCGTTTCTTGTTTATTTTAATTTTATGCATCTGCAATATCAGCAATTACAGTCGAAAGCGAAATCGTGGTTATCACGTCAACCAAGTTGGTGGCAGCATTATTTTAAGCGTTGCCAAGAAGATCAAATCACCATTAACGCAGGGTATTTGGCCTATGTAACATTGCTCTCTTTGGTCCCCTTAATCGCTGTTGGTGTGGCAATTTTCTCTGCTTTTCCTGGTTTTGAAGATACTCGAGTTGCGATTGAAAACTTTATCTTTACGAATTTTGTACCAACATCAACAGACTCTATAAAGTCGCATATAAGTGCTTTTACGGGTAATGCGAATCAAATGACGGCGGTAGGTATAAGTTTTCTAGCCGCTGTAGCACTTCTGCTTATCAGAAATGTAGATACAGCGCTCAATCGAATTTGGCGGGTAAAAGAGAAGCGACCGTTTATGATTTCGTTTGCCATTTATTGGATGGTTCTGACATTGGGGCCTGTTTTACTTGGTGCAAGTATCGGTGTGACCTCTTATATAGTTTCTTTGGTTTCGTTTGCGGATCAAGGCATTCCTGGTTTTAGCGGCTTTTTACTGAAATTATTGCCATACGTTATTTCCATGGCTGGCTTTATTATGCTCTATACTTTAGTTCCAAATACAAGAGTTGCTTTTCAAGCTGCGATACCTGGAGCCTTATTTGCTGCACTACTTTTTGAATTAACCAAGAAAGGTTTTGCAATGTACATTAGCCACTTTCCATCATACGAAGTGATTTATGGTGCATTAGCAACAGTACCGATTTTATTTGTGTGGGTATATTTATCTTGGATTGTAGTGCTACTAGGCGCTGAATTTACTGTTTGCTTAAGTGAGCGTATTAAGCAAAAGACAGGCTCACTTCATCAGGAGATTTCCCAGCAGGAATAAGCGATAACCTCGGAGGTACTATGTCTCTTGGTTACGAATTTAAGTCTGCTCGGCAAAGCTTTCACCTTGCCGTAGGGCAAGGTGCACAAATTCATGTTGAAGAATATGGTTCTGAGCATGGGATCCCAGTTGTTATTTGTCATGGGGGACCGGGGGCAGGGCTATTACCGGCTTCAAGTTGTTTATTTAACCCTCGAAAATACCGCATTATTCTATTTAGCCAGCGAGGCTCTGGACTCTCTACTCCTGATTCCTTAACAAACAACTCGCCCATTCAATTAGTTAAAGATATAAATATACTTCTCGATTATCTTGGTATTGAAAAAAGTGTTATTGCGGGAGGTTCTTGGGGAGCAACATTAGCGCTTCTGTTTTATCAACACTACCCTGAAAGAGTATTGGGGTTGATCATGTGGGCCAGTTTTTTAGCTGAACAGTCTGATTTGACCTGGTTGTACGGACCTGACGGTGCTGGTGCCCAATTTTACCCTGAGCTTTATCAAGATTTTAGCTGTGGATTCAAAACAGCAAAAGAGATACTGACCTATTATTATGCTTCATTGACTGGAGATGATGAGTTAGAACAACATAAAGCTGCTCATATGTGGATGGCTTGGGAGTCTAAATTAGCACTTGGCTTAAGAGCAAAGATCACTAGAGTTGAACAAGCACATTGTGCGATACAGCAAGCAAAAGTTATGTGCCACTTCTTCCAAGAAGACAATTTCTCCCAGCTCTGCGATATTTCTGAATTTAAAGCATCGCTTTGTCATCTACCATGCTGGCTAATTCATAGTCGAGATGATTTATTGTGTCGTTATGCACCCGTGCAACGATTTGCTCAAAAGCATAAGGCCCAATTTTATGTATTGGAGAATGCCGGGCACGCGCAGCGAGAAGGCGACTATATGGACGCCATTATTCGTGCATCAGACTTAATGCTGTGTCGCTTGCACTAGTCTTATGAGCGTCGAATACTCGGTTGCAAGAAGCGCTGTGAATGCTATTTAAGAAGATGCTTAAGTTCGGTATATTTAGCGCATTCTAAATAAAGTTTTAAGAGTATTATGCAAGGATTAATTCAAAGGGTTACTCAGGCTAAAGTGGAAGTGGCAGGAGAGTGCGTTGGTGCAATAGATAAAGGCATTTTATTGCTATTAGGCGTTGAAAAGCTTGATGATGAGTCTACAGCAGACAAGCTACTTCATAAAGTGAGTAATTATCGTATATTCACTGATGATGCTGGCAAAATGAATCTCAGTCTAAAAGACATTGAGGGGGAGCTTTTAGTGGTATCTCAGTTTACTTTGGCCGCGGATACTAAAAAGGGCATGCGTCCAAGCTTTTCGAGCGCGGGTACACCAGCACAAGCTGAAGCGCTATACGACTATTTTGTGGCACAGGCAAAATCTGTGGGTATTAAAGTTCAAACAGGACAGTTTGCCGAAGATATGCAAGTGAGCTTGTGTAACGATGGACCAGTCACCTTCAACCTGTCGGTTTAGCGGCTTACTGCAATGATGTGATTCAAGTAATCAGGTATGGCAACTTCTTTTGGCTTCTTGCCAAAATTGGTGATCAATCGATGCTGAAGTTGCTCTAGCTGCGAAGGGTGGCTTGAGAGAAAGTTAATAAACAGCCATCCGCCTTGATTTAAGCGATTACGAATATTTTGGTAAAACTTGTGGTCGAACAAAAAATTTGGTGCATCTTCCTGACTAAACAAATCTAAAATTATCCAATCATAAAGTGCATTTTTTTGTACAAATAGCTCGGCATCATCACAGATCAGCGCACTGAGTGCATCACCGTCGAAATACTTCTTATAACAGCGAATAACTTCGGGATCTTTTTCAATTGAGGTGACATGCACTTCAGGGTATTTAACTTCTAAGAAGTTGCGAATAGCACCTGCACCGAGTCCTAATTCTAATACTGTTTTAGGCGCTACTAATGGCTGCCAAAGCGCGGAGAGTTGTTGTAAATGAGGAAGTAGAAGATGTGACGAATCGTCTCTATCAATCACTGATTGTAAAGTGTCGTTGATTAAGAGCCATCGATATTGTTTTTCTTGGCGAACCTGAATACTAATTTGGCCATGTTTCTGCCAATAAATGAGATGCCCCAAGTCATGACAGTTAAAAACAAAATCGGTGCTCAATGTAGCAGAGCTTGTAAAAAATTTTTCCATAATTACATCAGCATAGCTGAGCTTTTTTGTAATGCCAGCCTGTTCACCAAGTTTTACAGTTATTCTTTGTTAAGCAGCATGAAACTATGTTTTATTTTGGGCTTTTCTAGTATGGTGAAACTATAAAAAAGACACCAAGTTATCGTTGTTAGTAAAACAAAATCAACGGTCAGAGATGCATCAAAACAGGAGTAATTATGTTTCAGGTAAGTGCACCACAGAGCAGCGAAGATTGGCAAGCCTATTATCAATTACGTTGGCAAGTTTTACGCGCCCCGTGGGATCAACCCCGCGGCTCAGAGCAAGATGATTTAGAGCAAGAAGCGGAGCATCGTTATATTAAGAATAACGACGGAGATGTCTTAGCCGTTGCACGTTTGCACTTTAATAATCAACAGCAGGCACAAGTACGTTATATGGCGGTGGATGAAAAGCATCGTGGTCAACATTTAGGTAGCCGTTTGTTGCATGAACTAGAGAAAATAGCTTGGCAACAAAATGCTGATGAGCTGGTTTTATTTGCCCGTGAGCGAGCGTTGTCGTTCTATGAGAAACATGGTTATACCGTATTAGAAAAAGCCCACCTTGCGTATGACGATATACAGCATTGGAAAATGGTTAAACAGAAGCCCTGTGAACCAGGTTGGTTCCGTCACCCTGATTGGACGCAGGTATTGCAAAACACTTGGCGTGAGTCTATCCCTATCAGCGATGCAATGGGTATTAAAGTTGAAAGCTACACTGACTGGCAGTTCTCTACTAAAGCTGATCTCAAAGCCAACTTAAACTTGCATAACTCTATGTTTGCGGGTTCTGTGTATAGCATGGCGACATTGACTGGCTGGGGTGCAACTTACTTGGCACTAAAAGAGCTTAATCTTGAGGGAAATATTGTACTTGCGGATGCAGAGATTAAGTATCTTAAACCACTCACTACAGCGCCAAGTGCGACAGTCACTATTGCTGACTGTTCAGGAAAATTGCTAGATTTAGAAACTGAAGGCAAAGCAAAATACTACGTACCTGTGAATGTGTACGATGGTGATAAGCTAGTTGCTAAGTTTGAAGGCTGTTTTGTAGTCTTACGTTAGACTTCAATTTAAATAGCAAAAGCCAAGCTCAACAGCTTGGCTTTTTTTTGTTCAGAGGAAATGACTACAAAATATCAGTGAGTAATATACCAATTCCAAAGCGTTGTATATCGGCATTGTAGTCAATCATGCTTTCACCATAGCCATTAAAATATTGTGCGTAGCCTCGTAATCTCCCCCACATAGGAAAAGACCAATCTAATTGTAATGCGCCACGGTTATCACTATTGAGGTTGTTGCGGGCTAAAAAACTAAATTCATGATTACCATGACGATATACGCCACTAAATTCAAAGTATCCCATATACTTATGGATATCAGGATTATCATCACCTTTAGCTAACATAGGATCAGTTTTCTTATCTTCTGGTAGGCGATACCATGGTTTAAAGCTAAATACGAAACCTTGGTTCTCCCAGATAAAATTAGCGTAAAGTCGATTCCAAGAGCGAGAGAAAGGCTGCGAGCGGCCATTAGATTGGTGAGACAGACCTAAAATTATGGCCATTTCGTCTCCCCAAAGTACATTTTCATCGTCTAAAAAGTTAATCCAGAATATTTCGGGTTCATAATCCGTTTCTCTGAAAGGAGAAGAGATTTCTTTGTTATAAAACTGCCAATATGATTGTAAAGTAAAAGCTGTGAAGATTGCTTGGTCTGGATCGGCAAAACCTGTATAGACTGGTACTTTTAATGAAAGCTGATACTTAACTTCAAAGTTATCTAGCTCCTCAGTCTGAGTTGGTGCACCTTTTATTTGAAAAGGTGTGTTGTTTGGCTCCGTAATATATGACACAGGTAGCATATAATTTCTTCGATGTGGCGTGAGCACATTACGGTTATTTTGTGTAATTTTCTCTCTTAAGATACGCTCATCTAATGCACTGATATGGTGATCTTTTTTAATATTTTCACACTGCTGTTTGATATCCGCTACTTTAGTATTGTCATCGCTGATAACAAGTGCGTTCAAAATACATTGCTGTACCAAATCTAATTCGTTATCAGTGGTCGATGTATCTGCAAAAGATTGCAAAGAAAAGCAGGCTACTAGGGCTATTGAAATTAATGAATATAATTGCATAGAGTTTACGGTATTTGTCCTTGCCATAGGGCAGTATACATCGGGTAATTGGGGTTGGGGTAGATCAATTACATACTTTTTATTTAAAAAGGCCGGCGGCAAAAGCCGCCATACCTTAGTAAGCGACACTCAATAAAAGGTGCTTACTCTCACGCAATAAGGTGAAGCCTTACAGCTCGAAATAGTTTGTGAAGAACTTATAGAGTTCAGTGCCTTGATTCACGCTGGCCGAAGCAAAATGCAAAATGGTGATGGCATCTGTATCTAACGTGATTTCATGCAATGGCTTTTCTGATAAGTATTGTTCCATGCGTAAAATCTTCGCAATGGTGTCACCGGCTTTTATATGACTACCTAGTTCGGCGTTGTACTCGACCATGCCACCCATAGGGGCATGAAACGCCAAATAGTTATCAAGCATACAGGCATAGCGGGTAATAGGCTTAGGCGTAAACTCAGCACCGATAAACGCTTTTTTGTGGTTTAGGTAACTTAAAATACTTTCGGCATCGAGTTTGGCTTCGGTTAAATTGATTTTCTCTTGTGAGCCAAGTTCAACGGTGAAAGCTTCAACCCATACAGGAATATTGCGACCTTGCGCTTTGTAGGCTTCGCTTAATAGCCACCAAGGACAGAAAGTCGCTTCGTCCATCGCGCCATCAAATTCATTGGGGATCAACAGCACATGTTCAATGTCAAAGTAGCAGGCACTGGCTTTCGCATATTCAGGACAGTACAAATGCTTTGCTGAGATCGGACCGGTATGAAGATCTAACACTATGTCAGCTTCATGCGCTAAACGCTGCAAGGTCACAGCGATCCGTTTGCCGGTATTCACGCGATAAGCGGGTTGATCTAGAAACGCTTGGGTCTGATCAACAAGCAGAGCGCGGAATTTACTTTTGATCTCATCTTCTGGCGCATCTAAATGTTCGCTAACAAATGACTCGATCAGTTTACTGTGATCGTGATACATGCGGTTCCAGTTAGTGCCGGTGATCGGATCAAAACGACCTAAAGTAAACTCCCCCGATTTTTGATTACAGCCGATCGGATTCGCATAAGGCACTAAGGTGATGTCCGAAGCCAGTGTTTGTGTTTTTAGCTGCTCAAGTAATTGGTAAATAACCGCATTACCTTGCACTTCTGCGCCATGCATATTGGCTTGAATATACACTTTAGGGCCACTGCTATTGCCTTGTAAACGATACACAGGAATGGTCAATGGGAGGCCATTGGCAATCTCACCGACTTGAATATGTTCTTCAGTAATTGTGTTCATGTGTTCACCTACACTAAATAACTTGCAGCGTTTTGGCTTTCACGCACGCAGACAACTTGGCCTTGCTCAATCACGTATTCAGCAGGCAATTCATGACATAAAAAGAACGGCATACTTTCGGTATAACCGTAGGCGCCACATTGACTGAACACCACCCAGTCGTGCTCGTTAACATCTTCAGGTAATGAGTGCTTACCCAAACTGTCGAGTGCGGTACATAGTGGGCCATGTACTATGAAGTCTTGTGACGGTGCACTAGATTGGCGTAATAATTCACCCGGAAAAGCTTGGTTTGTCAAAGCAGGGCGTAATACGTGATTAATACCACCTGCGACAATCAGTTGGTGCTCACCATAATTCAGCTTTTGCTCAACAACAGGGTTTATATAATGGCCGATTTCACCTACCGCATAACGGCCAAGCTCCATCCACAGTTCTTCAACCCCAGCCGCGGCTTTAATGGTTGCCAGTGCATCGACTAATTTAGACCAAGCGAGGCGATCAGCATCGGTTGTGTAAGGAATACCTAAACCGCCGCCTAAATCTAAAATTTGGCATGTAAAGCCAAGTTGCTCTGCTAAATTGGTCAGTGGCGTGATCATTTGTGACCATAGCTCAGCCAATTTTTCGGTGCTGAGCATATTGCCCCATTGGAAAATATGCAGGCCAACGAAATTAAGCGCAGGGTAGTCTTGAATACTCAGCTGTTGCCACTCTTCAAGCCCTAAACCAAATGGCGTTAAGCTGTCACCACCAAGTGGGTTCTTTTCGCTATCGGGCCAGCGCAATTGCACACGCAGTAGAATGCGCAACTGCACCTGATGTTCTGTCGCAGTTTGGTTTAACCAAGCTACTTGATTCAAACTTTCTGCCACGAAGGTGCGTACACCTTGTGACAAAAAGTGTTGGATCTGCTTTTTAGATTTAGCAGGTCCGGTGTTGAGCACACGGTTAGCAGCCACGCCTTGACGCAATACTTGGTCAAGTTCGCCACTGCTTGCTACGTCAAAGTCAAAGCCCGCTTTATCTAAAGTTTGAATCACCTTAGAAAGTGGATTGGCTTTAACGGCATACCATAACTTCACCACAGATTGCTCTGTCAGTGGTTTTAAATGCGCGTATAACGCATCTAGGTCATAGACAAAAAACGGTGTGTCGTTCTGTTCACTGATCGCAGTGATATGCTGACGTAGCTGTGTGCTCAAAAAGCTCATTAGCGTAATACCTCTTCAAGGATTAAAGACGCATCGCTTTGCTCATCGCGGTATTTAACAATTAAAGCACATGACATGCTTAAGCCCTGCTCGCGGCCCCATGCACTTGAAGATGGACGAGAACCCGGAATAACAATCGCATTCTCAGGAATTGGCTCGCCTTTTTCTAATACGCGCTCGTTCACACAGTCATAAACAGGAATGGTTGCAGATAAACGGACACCTGGTGCAAGTACAGCCCCTTTCTTAACAACTACACCTTCAACGATCACACAGCCTGCACCGATGAACGCATCGTCTTCGATAACCACTGGGCTTGCGCCAACAGGCTCTAATACACCGCCTAGTTGCACTGCTGCACTTAGGTGAACGTTTTTACCTACTTGTGCACATGAGCCAACTAGCGCATGGCTGTCTACCATAGTACCTTCATCGATGAATGCACCGATGTTTACATACGCTGGTGGCATAATGATTGTGCCAGATGCCACATAGGCGCCGCGACGCACACTTGAACCACCTGGTACCATACGTACGTTTTGTTCTGCATTGAAACCTTGTGGTGCTAGGTTGTCTTTATCAACAAAGCCACCTGGATACTCAGTATTTTTGCCGTTTCTGAACGCTTCTAAAATGCCTTGCTTAACTTCAACATTTGCGTGCCAGTTGCCTTGCTCGTCTTGAGTTGCCGCACGTACGCTACCGTTTTCTAAATTGTTTAATAGTTCTAACCAGCTCATGTTTTACTGCCTTAATTCCAAGATAAAATTGTGTCGTTTGCACGCTCAATCGCTGCATTACATTGCAGTTCTAAGTGCGTAAGAGGAGGACGAAGATTCGGTGTTGCCAATGTTCCCTGTTGGTGCATGAGCACTTTGACAGGAATTGGGTTGGCGACACTAAACAAGCTATTTACGGCTTGCGTCCAGGTGGTGAATAAGTTCGGATAAGTACCTGCTAAAGAGCGGCGGACGAATTCAGCGGTTTGCTCTGGCCAGGCATTGGCAGCAACCGAGACTAGGCCTTTTGCCCCAGCCTGAGCAAAGTAGGGGATCAACCCATCGTCGCCACTGTAAATGGCCAGTTCAGGGGCAGCTTCACGGAATTGCTCAAACTTACTGATGTCACCGCTGGCTTCTTTTAACGCCCATAAGTTGTCGTGGTGTGCGAGGTTCTTTAGTACTTTTGGTGACACTTCGACGGCACTGCGACCCGGTACGTTGTAAAGCATACAAGGTAAGTCAGTGGCGTTAAGTAATGCATCAAACCACTGAGTCTGACCCATTACACCCGGTTTGGCATAAAGCGGTGAACCAAGTAGGTAAGCGTGAATAGGGTGCTGATTGCAAAACTCAACCCAAGCTAATTGTTCTTGTAAGTTGATACCACCTACCGCGACCATAAGGGGTACGTTAGGGGTCAAGTTACAAACAAATTCAACAATCGCTTGTTGTTCAGACAGGGTAAGTGCTAAGCCTTCACCTGTGCTACCAAGCAACAAAATGCCATTGCCTGCTTGTTCTTGCTGACGGACGAGTGTTGTAAGTGTGTCAAAGTCAACTTGGTCTTGCGCGTCAAAAGGCGTCACCAAAGCTGTCCATAAAGGATAGTTGGATAAATCGTATTGTGATTTCATCTCTACCGAACTTATAGCATGTTCGGAGTAAGGAGGGTGTCCATACTTCGAACAATTAAAATTCGAAGAGCAATGGACTTAAAAAAGATAAGGCAAACTGGCCTTATTTATTCTAAGACCAGAAGCTCTCCACCAAAATTCTTGCGTCTTGCGCAATTGGTGACAGTCGCTGGGATTCAGCCCAGTCGCCCGAAGTAAACGTTTAGCAAATACGTTTGCTTCTCGGCGTTAATTCCCCTCGCTACGGCATCAATGGAGTTTGCTCTCCTCAACCGCGCTACCTGAATAACGCACCTCTTCCAGCCCTGGCAGCCGAGCCAATGCTCCACTGCGCTCAAATAGGGTGAGGCGGCATTGAAACATTTTAGCCGTCTAGGTGTCAAGCAAAGGGGATTAAAAAATCATCTCTTTAAAACCTGAGGTTATAACCATGGGTGTAAAAGAGATCAAAAAGCCCGGTGCAAGACCGGGCAAAGGGAGTTTGTAACTTAGGGTCGTGGCTTAGTGGCGCACTTTGATATTGCCTACACCCACTTCAACTTCTAAGTTGTATTGGCCAGAGCCGAAGTATTCTGTTTGTGAGCTGACCATTTTCTTATGAGACTGAGCTTTGCCCGCAAAACCAGATAAACTTGTTTTACCTACACCGGATTCAAGGTTAACTTGTTTGAAGTCATCAATGGCGGTGTCGATACGCACTTTGCCCACACCTACTTCAACATCCGCTGTATTTTCAAGTGCTTGTATTTCAATTTTACCGACACCAACTTCAACATCTAGACGCATACTTTTAGGCACTTTGACCTCCCAAGTTTGCTCTAAATTATCATCATCAATAGACAGTGATAACTCTTGGCGTTGACGCGAAAATTTGAGTTGTACTGCACTTAAGTCTACTTTGTCAGTAAACCAGCCATCATTATCTTTTGGCTCTAAACGAATTGTGACTTGGATTTGATCGCCATCGTAGCTCGTCATTTCTAGGCTGCCGACTGGAAAATCGATTTCTAATTCAGTGCTGTTTTCAAGATTAAATGATTGTTCAATGGTTCTCGTGTCTTCGGCCCAAACTGGCGCAGAAATAACAGCAGAGGTTAAAGCAGCTAATAATAATTTTTTCATCGTCGTCACCCTGATTGATGTTGTTTAATAAGTTAGACGACAGGTGGGTTGAAAAAGGTTTAAAAGAATTTAAAAAATTTTTAAGGCAACAGCGAAAAGAAATGCGATTGCCTTAGCGGTAGCTTTTTAACTGGCTGATTTATAAGCGAGTTACATTAAAGCCTTGTGCTTTTAATTGAGTGATTAAGCCATGCTTTTCAGGTAAGTGCAGGGCACCCACAGCAATAAATAACGACTCTTTTGTTAATCTTGGAGCTAATTGTTCAACCCAATTATTATTACGCTGAGTCAGCATTACCTCTTCACTGAACTTACCATAGTCTGAATCATCAAAGCTAAGTTGGTAATACTTGTTTAAGGTGTCCATATCGCCTTTTTTCCAGGCATTAACCAAATCAAGAAAGTACTGTTCAACATCTTTTAATTGCGCAAGCGTAGTGCTTATCATCAAGTCGCTTTTTACGCCTAGTGAACTCAGCATTTCAAGTTGTTGCTCTAAAGTTTCTAACTCGCCGATAGGTTTATTGTGCTTTTTAGCATGGGCAATGACCTGTTTGTCGATCCCATAGTCTTCTAGATAGCCCAGATTTTGATACTCCATCTGCATTATAGTGACCATCACAGCCCAAGGTGCTAGATTTTCAAAAAGCGCAATATTGATCTGTTTTGCTGCAAAGTACTGTTTTAATGCTTCGAAGTGCTCGGTGCTTATTTCATCTTTTAACGTTCTACCGTGCGGTAAAGTCATAAAAGGAATGGAGCGTTTTTGAACTTCAAACGTATTGAGTGCCTCAATATTTACTTCAACGATGACTTCATCAGTTCGCTCAATCGCTTGTGTGATTTTTTTTGGTAAACCATTCATGTTTTTATCACCAACATGCACCGTGCCAAATAAATAAGATGTGACACCAGCTTTTTCGACCTTGAACAGAGCCGGAGAAAGTGCAAAGGAGTGATTAGAAAAGCCAATTAAAATGATAAAAAGAAGTGTGAAAAATGTGCGGTTGAAAGAGCTGAACATAAGATTCCCTTTTTAGAAAAATTTCCCTGTATGATAACAAGTTTGTTTATAAATGGCAGAAATGGTTATTTTCTGAATAAACAAAAAATGTGTTGTGAAAATTTATATGTACCAGAAAAAAGGGTTTCAATTTAAATTTTTTGGATATTATTTTCTTAAAATTGGCTTTGTTGGATATTATTTTCCTTTTAAGAGCGATTTCACAAGCAAATAACATAGGGTTTGCTGTTGACTTAATAGGCTACTCGCGGTACTAATAGAAAAAGAACGCAACGCTGTCAATTTTGTATACCGTTGCGAAAATTAATTCAGGTGATTTTTAAATGCTCAAAACAGCACATTCTCTACTAGTCGTGATTATCAACGTGGTGATTATTATTACCGCGGGGGCTGGTTAGTGCTGAAAGAAAAGTATTAAGCAAAAAGCCCCCCGCACTGAAAAGTTCGGGGGGCTTTTTCGTTTTAGGGTCGAATTTAAGTTAAACAGCAGTCAGATTGGGAATGAGGAACGAAGATGACAGGCGCAGAGTTACTAATAGATTTACTAGCCAAACATGGCGTTAAAGAGGTATTTGGTTACCCAGGTGGGGCAATCATGCCAATCTACGATGCGTTGTATGGCGCGCCTGTCAAACATTATCTGACTCGTCATGAGCAAGGCGCAGGTTTTGCGGCAGTAGGGTATGCCCGTAGTACTGGTAAGTTAGGCGTATGCTTTGCTACGTCGGGCCCAGGCGCAACTAACTTAATCACCTCACTTGCCGATGCCATGATGGACTCAGTGCCTGTGTTGGCAATCACAGGGCAAGTACCGACGGCGGCTATCGGCTCTGACGCATTCCAAGAAGTCGACGTGTTAGGTATGTCGCTTTCTTGCACTAAGCACAGTTATATGGTTGAACGTGCTGAAGATTTAGCTGAAGTATTGCAAGAAGCCATGCATTTAGCATTATCAGGTCGTCCGGGTCCTGTGTTGGTTGATATTCCAAAAGACATTCAGTTAGCACAAGTACCATTTCACCCTTGGCTTGCGCTTGAAGAAGAAACCCCCGAGCTCGACATGAACGAAGTTGTCAAAGCAGAGCAACTGCTAGCACAAGCGAAAAAGCCGGTGGCTTATGTGGGTGGTGGGGTGCACAACGCCAATGCGCAAGCTGAGCTGATGCAATTTTTAAATAAAACGCAAATGCCAGCTGTTTCAACATTAAAAGCGTTAGGCAGTGTATTACCAGATTATGAATATGACTTAGGCATGTTAGGTATGCACGGTGGTCAAGCTGCCAACATTGCTGTGCAAGAGTGTGACGTTTTAGTCTGTATCGGCGCGCGTTTTGATGACCGCGTAACGGGCAATCTTGCTAAATTTGCCTCGAAGGCGAAAGTGATTCATCTTGATATCGACCCTGCAGAGATCGGCAAGCGCAAGCCCGCTGCGGCATCTATGATTGGCGACCTTAAAGCCACCATTCCTCATCTAGCGTGTTTTGTGACAGATGCGCAGTGGTTAGCACATACTTTGGAAATGAAAAAAACGCATGCTTGGCGTTATGACTATCCAGGCGAAAAAGTCTTTGCGCCTTATCTTCTAAATGAACTAAGCAAGCGTATGCCAAATACTGGCGTGATGTGTTGTGATGTGGGCCAGCACCAAATGTGGGTAGCGCAACATATGAAATTCACCAGCCCTCATAACCATTTAAGTAGTGGCGGTGCGGGTACCATGGGCTTTGGTTTACCTGCGGCAATCGGTGCACAAATCGCGCGTCCTGATGACATGGTGATCACCGTCTCTGGTGATGGTTCAATCATGATGAACATCCAAGAGTTGGCCACCATCCGCAGAAATAATCTTCCTGTAAAGATCTTAATATTAGATAACCAAAGACTGGGTATGGTAAGGCAGTGGCAACAACTTTTTTTTGAAGGGCGCTACAGTGAAACGAATTTATCGGATAACCCTGACTTTGTGCAGCTAGCTGCTGTTTTTGGTATTCCGGGGCAAACCATTACCCATGCAAGTGAAGTAGATGCGGCGGTGGATGCGCTAGTCGCATCTGAAGGGCCTTATATCTTACACGCTTGTATCGATGATAAAGAAAACGTATGGCCGCTGGTTCCACCGGGTGCCGCAAATGATGAAATGATGACGGAGAATGCATAATGAAACACCAACTAAATATTGCTGTAAAACAACAAAGTGTCGCAATTGAACGTTTCTTACGTGTGGTCCGTCACCGTGGATTCCAGTTATTAGATTTAGCCCTGGAAGGACAAGATGAGTTGTTTCAAGTCAAAATGACTGTGGACAGTGAAAAACCCATCTATCTATTAACCTCGCAACTGAGTAAGCTGGTTGAGGTAAAACAGGTTGAGCTGCAACCGATGCAGCAACAGGCTATTGGATAATTGCTCTGCTATAAAGAGCAAGAGAAAAGAATAATTAATACAAGGTAATAAACATGAGTAATAAATCTGACCTGATCTGGTTCAATGGTGAAATGGTACCGTCTGAGCAAGCGACGACACACGTATTAAGCCATGCGCTTCACTATGGTAGTTCAGTGTTTGAAGGTGTGCGTGCCTATGACACACCAAAAGGTCCGGCGATTTTCCGTTTACAAGATCACACTAAACGCTTATTCGACTCTGCAAAAATCTATCGTATGCAGATCCCTTACAGGGTTGAAGAAATCAATGAAGCGTGTAAAGCGGCGGTTCGTGAGAATGGTTTAAAGAATGCCTACTTACGTCCATTCGCATTTTTAGGCAATGTGGGTTTGGGTGTAAATCCTAAATCACACAAAGCCGATGTTGCTGTTGCAGCAATGGAGTGGGGCACTTACTTAGGGGATGGTGCATTAGAGGCGGGTGTTGATGCTTGTATCTCATCTTGGAATCGTTTAGCACCAAACACCATGCCTACGGCGGCTAAAGCTGGTGGTAACTATTTATCTTCACAGTTGATCTCAGGTGAAGCAAAGCGTAATGGCTATGTTGAAGGTATCGCACTAGACGTGAACGGTTACCTAAGTGAAGGTGCGGGTGAAAATTTATTCGTGATTAAAAATGGTGTGTTATTCACACCGCCTACTACTGCGGCAATCTTACCGGGTTTGACGCGTGACACTATGATGCACCTTGCTCGCAAAGCAGGCTTAGAAGTGCGCGAGGAATCAATTGCACGTGAAGCACTTTATCTTGCCGATGAATTCTTCATGACAGGGACTGCAGCGGAAGTAACGCCGGTTCGCAGCGTAGATCAAATTGAAATTGGCACAGGTAAGCGTGGCGAGATCACTGAGCTATTACAAACCGCTTATTTTGATTTAGTAAAAGGTCAAAGTGAAGACGAGAACGGTTGGTTAACTTATATCGACTAAGACGCTTTTGGCGTTTAAGGTCTGGCTGCGACCTTAATAGCAGCCAATGAATTGAATATTGGGAATGAGGAAAGTCGGCAAGCAACCAGAAACTGCCGCATATTATTGAGGGCTAAACCATGGCTAAACTTCGTAGTAAGACCACCACTGAAGGTAGACAACGCGCAGGTGCTCGCGCACTTTGGCGTGCAACAGGGATGACAGACAGTGACTTCGAAAAACCGATTATTGCTGTTGTGAATTCTTATACGCAGTTTGTACCGGGTCATGTACACCTCAATCAGCTCAGCGACTTAATGGCGGATGCCATTCGTGAAGCGGGCGGTGTTCCACGCGAATTCAATACCATTGCTATCGACGACGGTATCGCTATGGGTCATGGCGGAATGCTTTACTCACTGCCTTCACGCGACCTAATTGCTGACTCAGTTGAGTACATGGTGAATGCCCACTGTGCCGATGCCATGGTATGTATCTCTAACTGTGACAAGATCACCCCAGGGATGTTACTCGCGGCACTGCGTTTAAACATTCCGGTGATCTTTGTTTCTGGTGGCCCTATGGAAGCGGGTAAAACCCGTTTAGCCGATATTGATATCAAACTCGACTTAGTAGACGCCATGGTAAAAGGCGCAGATCCCTCGGTGAGCGATGAAGACTCAGAAAAAGTTGAGCGCTCGGCTTGCCCTACATGTGGTTCGTGTTCAGGCATGTTTACCGCGAATTCGATGAACTGTTTAATGGAAGCGCTAGGGTTAGCGTTGCCAGGCAATGGCACGACCTTGGCAACCCATAAAGACCGTCATCAACTTTATATGGGCGCAGCTAAACGCATTGTTGCCTTATGTGACGAGTATTATCGCAACGACAACGATGCGGTATTACCTCGCAACATTGCTAACCAAGCAGCATTCACTAATGCCATGACTTTAGATATCGCTATGGGTGGCTCTTCGAATACGGTTTTACACCTGATAGCAGCGGCGCGAGAAGGTGAGGTTGATTTTGATATGAGTGATATCGACCGTCTATCACGTACTACGCCATTCTTATGTAAAGTTGCCCCTGCGACTCAGCAATATCATATTGAAGATGTGCACCGTGCTGGTGGCATCATGGGCATCCTGAATGAGCTCGCCAAAGCTGAAAAGTTAGACCTGTCAGTAGGCCATGTAGCAGGTGGCTCATTGGGCGATGTGTTACAGCGTTGGGATGCCACTGACAGCAATAATGAACGTGCGCAAACCTTCTACCGTGCAGGTCCTGCGGGTATTCGTACTACACAAGCAATGAGCCAAGAGTATCGTTGGGACACCCTTGATATTGACCGCGAAAATGGCTGTGTGCGCAGTGTTGAACATGCTTTCCGTCAAGATGGCGGGTTAGCGGTACTTTCAGGTAACCTGACCCCAGATGGTTGTATTGTAAAAAGTGCCGGTGTAGTTGACGAAATGCTTGATTTTACGGGTCCTGCCGTAGTGTTTGAATCGCAAGATGACGCAGTTGATGGCATCTTAAATGGTAAAGTGCAAAAAGGTGATGTGGTTATCATCCGCTACGAAGGGCCAAAAGGTGGTCCGGGTATGCAAGAGATGCTTTATCCGACCAGTTATTTGAAGTCGATGGGCCTAGATAAAGATTGTGCACTCCTAACGGATGGCCGTTTCTCGGGTGGCACATCCGGTTTATCTATCGGTCACGCTTCGCCAGAAGCGGCCAGTGGTGGTGCGCTTGCGCTGGTTGAGAATGGTGATCGCATTCACATCGATATTCCGAATCGCGGTATTCATTTATTAATTGATGATGCTGAAATGGCTGCGCGTCGCGAAAAACAAGCAGCCCGTGGCAAAGACGCTTATAAGCCATTAGATAGACAACGCGTAGTGTCGCCAGCATTAAAAGCCTATGCTTTATTAGCAACCAGTGCCGATAAAGGCGCGGTGCGTGACTTAGCGAAACTCGAGGAGTTAAGTTAGTCATGGTGGCACAAGAGCTCGATTACTTTCGGGCCATCATCCAAGCGGATATGGCTCCGCTCGCGAAAGTCACAGAGGTCAGCGAGCTGACCTCGCTTAGCAAGCAACTTAACCAGCAGGTGTTTTTAAAACGCGAAGATCAACAACCTGTTTATTCATTTAAATTACGTGGTGCTTACAATAAGCTTCGCCAATTGCCTAAGGGCAGTAAAGTAATCACCGCATCTGCAGGAAATCACGCCCAAGGTGTGGCGCTGAGCGCGGCGCATTTAGGTCATCAAGCGACCATAGTGATGCCCGTTACAACGCCTGATATCAAGGTAAACTCAGTATGTAATCTTGGTGGTGAAGTGGTTTTACATGGCCATAATTTTGATGCCGCACAAGCTCACGCCTATGCGCTGACTGAACAGCAAGGCGCGGTATTTGTGCCGCCGTTTGACGATCCAGATGTGATCATCGGACAAGGCACAGTTGCTCGCGAATTAATGCAACAATTACACAACCTCGACGCGGTATTTATACCTGTTGGCGGCGGTGGTTTGCTTGCGGGAATGGCGGTTTATATCAAGTCGTTACGACCAGACATTAAAGTCATTGGTGTTGAGTCAGCTGAGAGCGCCTGTTTAGATGCGGCGCTGAAAGCCGGTGAGCCAGTTGAGCTTGAACAAGTTGGCAGCTTTGCAGACGGTGTTGCAGTGAAAATCATAGGTAAAGAAACTTTTCGTTTAGCGCAAAAGTTCTGTGATGAAGTTGTGACGGTGAGCTCAGATGAAATCTGTGCTGCAGTGCAAGATATCTTTGTTGCCACACGCGCTATCGCTGAGCCATCAGGTGCATTGGCCACGGCGGGCTTAACTAAGTGGAGCAAACAATGTGGTCAGACTGGACTTAAACTTGCTGCAGTTTTGTCGGGTGCTAACTTAAACTTCGATCGCTTACGCTATATTGCTGAGCGCACCGCGTTGGGAGCAAAAAGTGAGGCACTTTTTGGTGTCACGATTAAAGAAGAAAAAGGCAGCTTTAAGCGCTTTTGCCATGCTTTAGGGGGCAGAGCCATCACTGAGTTTAATTACCGTTATGCTGGTGAAGGTGATGCTCAAATCTTTGTAGGCGTTGGCTTACGCGGTGGGCAGCCTGAGTTAGATGAAGTGAAGTCAGTCTTGCAAACTAATGGGTATGGCTTTGAAGATCTCTCTGATAACGAGCTGGCTAAATTACATATTCGTTATATGGTGGGTGGCAAGCCGCCAGTTCCTATGAATGAACATTTGTATCGCTTTGAGTTCCCTGAATACCCTGGGGCATTGGCACGTTTCCTAGAGACCCTTGGCAGTGAGTGGAATATCACCTTATTCCATTATCGCAACCACGGTGCTGCTGAAGGTAATGTGCTTGCTGCATTTGATATAGCACCAGAGCAGCTACCTTTGTTTAATCATCATTTAGCAAAGCTGGGCTATAAATACTGGAACGAAACCAATAACCCATGTTTTGCTCAGTATTTACAAAGCCAAGAATCAATACAGCAACAGGCTTGTTAATTGCCTTAGTACTTGCAAATTCTCCTTGTTTTTCTATAGTTTAGTCACTCCTAATTAACTAGAAAAACAAGGGAACTTCATGCTCAAACGGTGTAGCTTCTTGAGCTTACTGTTATTTTTCTTATCTCCAGCTTTTGCATTAGAGTCTGTGGTGCTGCAATTAAAGTGGACCCATCAGTTTCAATTTGCAGGCTATTATATGGCGGTGGAAAAAGGATTTTATGAGCGTGCAGGGTTAGATGTTTCAATTATTCCTGCGGATGTTGAAGATCCAGACACCCATTTTAAAGTTCTCTCAGGGCAAGCACACTTTGGTGTGACTCACTCAGGCATTTTATCAGAACGGCTACAAGGTAAACCCTTAGTAGCCATTGCGGCGATCCTGCAATCATCTCCCTATTGTTGGATGGTCAAAGCAGACAGCGATATCTACAACCCTATAGATTTTAAAGGTAAACGTGTCAGCCATCTAGGTGTGGCAGAGCTCACTGTTATGTTAGCGCAAGCAGGAATTGGCCAAGATGATATTTCTTTATATGCAGGTTTTGAGCCTATCGCTGATTTTAAAGCCGGTAAATTTGATGCCCTGCAAGTATATACCTCGAATGAACCTTTTGAGATGCAGCAACAAGGTATTGCCATTCGGCAAATTTGTCCAAAGCAATATGGTTTGAACTTGTATGCAGATATTCTCTTTACCAGTGAAAACGTATTACAGCATCGACCTGAATTAGTAGAGAAGTTTAAGTTAGCGAGTTTACAAGGGTGGCGATATGCGATGCTGCATTTACAAGAGAGTATTGAACTGACTCATCAAAAATATGCGACGCACAAAAGTATTGAGCAAATTGCTTATGAGGCTGACAAGTTGATACCTTATATTTCACCTCCGGGCGTGACGATTGGAAACATGTCAGAGTTACATTGGCGTTGGATTGGTCAAATCTATGGTTTAGATATGGCACAATACGATAGTGTGCGTGAGCGTTTCATATACGAGCTTAAACAACCAGAACCTTTATTGCCTTGGTCTTGGATGTTAATTGCCGCATTCGCTGTAACGTTTATCAGCATTCCTCTTTATTTGCATCTTATTTTCACTAAAAAGCGTCGTTATAAACTGAATGAATCAGAACAAGAAAATGAAAACGAGGTAGAATAGCGATTTTTACCCCTGGAGAGCAGACGTGCAGCTATCGTCTTTATTCACTGAGTTGGATCAATGTTTACAGCATACTCATAAATATTGGCAATGTGTCGCTTTTGATTTCAACGAGTTTCCTTGGCAAGACGATAAGCTAACGCAATTTCTCACAGAGCTTAGTGATGATCAAGTACGTGAATTAGACTCTGACCAAGCTCGCCTATATAAAGTCTTTGCTGATTTTATTCCAGCAGTCGCAGAGCTATCCAAATTGACTTCCCTTCCTTTTGTTGAAAAGCAAAGAACAGAACTGCCTTTTTGGTTAAGTAACGGCATAAAGGGGCGTAAGCTGCTACAGTTACAAGATTTTGTTTCACACCTCGACAATGGCGAGCAACCAGTCTTAGAGTGGTGTGCAGGTAAAGGACATCTAGGCCGTATATTGGCGCATCAGGGCGCAAAACATGTGCAAAGTGTAGAGTTACAAGCCAACTTGTGTGAACAAGGGCAACATAGCGCAAAACAGCAAGGCTTAAATATGAACTTTCGCTGTGCAGATGTACTGCAAGACGACACTGATGAATGCTTTACCCAGCAGCAGCATGCTGTGGCCTTGCATGCTTGTGGTCGATTGCATCAGGTCTTTATGCAGCAGGCCATCAAAGCTGAGTGTGACAAAATTAGTTTATCGCCTTGCTGTTATCACTTGTTTACCGAACCGGCTTATCAGGCCATGAGTATTGAGGGAAAACAAAGCGCGCTGCAATTGACCCACAGTGATATGAAATTAGCGTTACAAGAAACAGTAACTGCACCAAATCGTGTTGCTAAAGTACGTCAAACAGAAGTCACCTGGCGTTTGGGCTTTGATGAACTGCGCCGCGATGTAACAGGGGTCGAACAATATATTAGTGTGCCCTCTATTAATAAACAGATTTTTTCAGGCGAGTTTGCTGAGTTTTGCCAGTGGGCAGCAGAAAAAAAACAAGTAGAATTACCAACACAATGTGATTACTCACATTATTTAGCGTTAGGTGAGCAGCGAAAGAAAGTGACAGATCGTATTGAGCTTGTAAGACATATTTTTAGAAGAGCTATTGAGCTGTGGTTAATACTTGATAGAGCACTGTATTTACAGCAAGCGGGTTATGAGGTTCATCTAAGTGAGTTTTGTGAAAAGTCACTCACGCCAAGAAATATTTTGATTCAGGCCCATAAGGCAGGAGTTAGTTAAAGCGTTACTTTTAGTAATGAAGAAATGAAAAGGAGCCGATCGGCTCCTTTCTCAATTATAGGATTGGCTTACTCTGCCTTATCAGCTGAATCTTGTTCGGTAAGCTTTGCCTCAAGCTGAGCAACTTTTTCTTCTAGCTGCATCAGCTTTTCACGGGTTCTGATCAGTACTTGTGACTGAATATCAAACTCTTCTCGGCTGACAAAATCCATCTCAGTTAACTTATTCTGGATAGCTTGCTTGGTTTTTGACTCGAAAGTTTCTGCTAGAGTTTTTACACCCTGTGGCATGTTGCTAGAGATCTGCTTGGCGATCTCTTCAATTTTAGCTGGGTTGATCATGATTGATTACCTGATATGGAGGCGATTAATTAAACTTACGCCATAGTAGCAAATTCGGTTTAGTTTCGGCACCTTTCTAGATCAAATGAGTTCTAGAGACTCACTAGGCTTTACGATAGAATTATTGCCCCAGAATTTCGGACCTGCCAAAAATGAAACTCAATCCAAAACAAGATGAAGCGGTTAAATATATCAGTGGCCCTTGCCTCGTTTTAGCGGGCGCAGGCTCAGGTAAGACGCGCGTAATTACCAACAAAATTGCTTACCTTGTGCAACATTGTGAATACCAAGCGAAAAACATTGCTGCGGTAACCTTCACCAACAAAGCAGCAAAAGAAATGCGCGAGCGTGTAAGTCAAACGCTCGGCAAGCAAGAGGCAAAAGGTCTATGGGTTTCTACCTTTCACACCTTGGGTTTAGAGGTCATCAAAAAAGAGCTTAAAACACTGGGATTTAAACCTGGCTTTTCATTATTTGACGATCAAGATACCCACCAACTTTTGGCAGAGTTGACCGAAAAAGAATTAGATAGGGATAAAGATTTACTGAATTTGCTGAAGATGCAAATTGGCAGTTGGAAGAACGAGCTTATTTTACCTGAGCGCGCTATTCGCGAAGCCCGAGAACCACAGAAAGCCTTATTCGCGCAACTATACGCCCGTTATGCGGTGCAGTTACGTGCATATAACGCGTTAGATTTTGATGACTTAATCATGATCCCTACTTTATTGTTGGCGCAAAACCCGGATGTAAGAGAGAGTTGGCAGGCGCGTTTTCGTTATTTGCTGGTGGATGAATATCAAGATACCAATACCAGCCAGTATCAGCTAGTTAAATTGCTGGTGGGTGAGCGCGCGCGCTTTACCGTGGTAGGCGATGATGACCAATCGATTTATTCTTGGCGCGGGGCGAAGCCGCAAAACCTGGTTTTGTTGTCGAAAGACTTCCCTGGATTACGTTTGATTAAGTTGGAGCAAAATTACCGAAGTGCGGGTCGAATTCTAAAAGCTGCGAATATTTTGATCGCTAATAACCCTCATGAATTTGATAAAAAGCTGTTTAGTGAACTCGGTTATGGTGACCCAATTCGAGTGATAGCGACCAAAGACGAAGAGCACGAAGCAGAGCGCGTAGTAGCTGAAATCATCTCCCATAAGTTTATGAAGCGTACCAGCTATAAAGATTACGCCATTTTATATCGCGGGAACCACCAAGCGCGAGTGTTTGAAAAAGCCCTAATGAGTAACCGCATTCCTTACAAAATAAGTGGCGGCATGTCGTTTTTTGCACGCAGTGAAATTAAAGACATCATGGCGTACTTACGTTTGTTAGTGAATCAGGACGACGACAACGCATTTTTACGTATTGTGAATACACCAAGACGAGAAATCGGCCCGGTTACGCTCGAAAAGTTAGGTAGCTTAGCGAACGAAAAACACATCAGTTTATTCGAAGCATGTTTTCAGCCAGAACTGGCAAGCCGACTAGCGGGGCGTGGCTTTAATGCGCTGATGGGCTTCGCTCGTTGGGTGGTTGAGCTATCAGATAGGGCAACGCGTGGAGATACGCTCGAAGCGGTGAAAGACATGGTACGTGAGATCAATTATGAAGCGTATCTATATGAGTCATCGCCTAGCGCAAAAGCAGCAGAGATGCGGATGAAAAACGTCTCTGAGCTATATCGTTGGATCACCGATATGTTAACGGGTGATGCAGACAACCCGCCGATGACTTTACCTGAAGTAGTCAGCAAACTGACACTCCGCGATATGTTAGAGCGTAACGAAGAAGAAGACGACAGCGATGCGGTGCAGTTATTAACGCTGCATGCCTCTAAAGGTTTGGAATATCCGCATGTCTTTATGGTGGGGATGGAAGAGGGCTTTTTACCGCACCAGACCAGCATTGATGAAGACAATGTAGAAGAAGAGCGCCGTCTTGCCTATGTTGGTATCACCCGTGCGCAGCAAACTTTGACCATGACTTATGCGAAAAACCGCCGTCAGTTTGGGGAAGTATCGACGCCCGAGTTGAGTCGTTTTGTGCAAGAACTACCGCAAGACGATTTACAAATTGAAGGTCAGAAGAAAACCGTGCAATCGCAACAAGAGCGTATGCAATCAGGCCAAGCACGCGTTGCAAACTTACGTGCTATGTTAAAGCGATAAGGGTCTAGAAGAGCGTTCTAACAAGGTGTTACCAAGGCTTTTTTTATCGTAATTCACTTGCTTTCCAAAGAATAATTGCAAGCCGTGGTTTTCTAATAAGGTTCTGAAATTTAAAATAGCAGGGCCTTTTGCAATGACTTTACATTGACGTATTTTCGTGACGGCCAACACACCTTGCAATTGAACTTCGTAGCAGGGCTGTTGTAGAACACGTTTGCTGAACGTGGAGCTTAACAACAAATAGCTGAAATCAATTTTACTAATTAGGCTTAAATCACAACGATCTTTACCAAAATCAGTTAAACCTACAACAAACTCCATTTGGGTCAGTGTTTCTAAATTTTGAAGTTGGGTATTAGAAACAAACCTCAGTTCTTCTTCACTAAATAGTAAACACACGTTGTGAGAGTGTTGCTTTAGCAAATGACATAAATGTGAAAAGTTATCGTTTTCTAACAATACAGTAGCACTGCTAAACAACAATTCTTGTTGATGAGTTTCGCTAAGTACTAAAGCTTTTCTAAGAAGAGCAAACTCTAAGTCAATAAGCTCACTTTTCTCTGCGGTAAACTTTTTGAGTACTTCAAAGCTAGTGCTGCCCAAAATGGGATGATCACCAAATATTTCAAGTAATTGTAGTTGTACCTTGTTATTAGAGAAGTCGACCACATCAGTTGAGCGAAAGTGTGTAGATAAACTACTTAGATTATGTTGTTCTGTATCTGCTTTATTACTTGCGCTGCCAGCAGTTAGTAACGGGTGATAAAATTCATAGCGACCTTTACCTGCATTTTTAGCATAATACATAGCTGCATCAGCATCGCGAATTATTTCATCTATGTGTTGATAGCGTTTGTTTGAGTAGGTGATACCAATACTGGCACCACTGTAAACTGTTTGTCCTTTCATAACGAAAGGCTGTTGCATGACTTTGATGATACGCTTAGCAACATCCTCGGCTTGTTGTTTATCACTGAGATGATCTAATAAAACAACAAACTCATCCCCAGCAAGACGAGCAAGTAAATCATGATCTCTAATACATTCTGAAAATGCTTTGCTCACCCAAATTAAAAATTGATCCCCAGCTTGATGTCCAAGTTCATCATTAATATCTTTAAATTTATCTAAATCAATGAATAAGACTGAAAAATTGTAATCAGGATGTCTTTGATACTTATTTAATGTCTTTTCTAACTGGGTTAAGAATAAACTACGGTTAGGTAAACCAGTTAATGGGTCATGATGTGCATCATGGTAGAGCTGCTTTTCGACTTTTTTACGCTCTTCAATTTGCATTTGTAAGTGCAAATTACTTTGCTGTAATGCCTTAGTTTTATCAGCAACGCGCTGTTCTAGTTGTTGGTGACTTTGCTTCAGTGCTTGGTTTGCAAGATGAGTTTGAAGTACAGATGCGATTTGGTTTGAAATGAATGAAATAAGTTCTAAATCTTCATGGGTAAACTCGTACTGATCATCATAAGCTTGACAAGCTATTAGACCGATAACACCATTCGCGGTTTTCAGTGGTGCGCCCATCCAGCTACTTGCTGGCTTCTGACTATCATCATCAATTCTTATCACAACCCCTTGCTGAATGAGTTGTTGTGAACGCGCACTATTAATAAGCTGACTTCTTTCTGTGCTGATCACAAGTTCACTATATCCACTAGCAAAGGGTCGAGGACAATAGTCACCTACTTCATCAATACAATAAGGGAAACTTAACCAATTGGACTCTTTATCATATAAAGCAATATAGAGATTATCGGCAAAGATAATTGAGCGAATAATACGGTGGACTTGTTTGTAAACGTCATCAATATCAGTAAATTGCGTAGCGAGTTCAGAAATCTTGAAAAGAATCTGCTGTCTATCTAGTGCGCGTTTACGGTTCTCAATTTCTTTATTTAGCGCTTCATTACTTTGCATTACCGCACGAGTGCGCATTTTCACTTCTGATTCAAGTAACTCTCTTTTTTTTACACGCTCAATAGCGGTACCTAAATAAAGTGAAATAAATTCAAGGAGATCAACTTGATGTTCGTTGTATGCGAGTGACACATCGTAACTTTGCGTTACCATTACACCAATAATTTGTTGGTTTTGTTTAATTGGTACACCCAACCAGTGCTCAGCCGGTGTGCCAAGCAGTTTAAATTGTTCTTCAGCACTTAAACGAGCCATATCATGTTTATCTATATGGACTGTTTCACCTTTTCTAAAGGTAAAGCCTGTAATTCCTTCAGAGAAGTGATGAGATTCTTGAATAGGAACTGAAATTCCATCTTTTTCATCAACGAAATACGATAGCTCTAGGGATTGGGTATATTGATTTTGTAAAACAACATAGAAGCTGTTGCTCGGTAAATATTGTTTTAGAATTTCATGAATAGCAGGGTAAAGCTGCGTTAGCTCTGCAACAGTATTAGCCAGCTCAGACAATTGTATGAGAGCGTGCTGTAGTTGGTTTCGCTGCTTGTATTTTTGTAAGAGCTTATTGAGCTTCTTATTTTTATACGAGGCGCGATTAGCTAAAGTTGCGGGATCTTCCAATGATTTTACCCAGTTATTATTAATCTTGCTTATTTATTAAACGTATAATTTCACTTTTGCAGAAAGGGGTCAAGGGGAAAATAGGGAACAAAAAGGGGAGTTGAGAAAAATTGAATTTAAATGAGAGGTGATAGACACCTCTCATTAAAAAGTATTATTTTTTAGTCATGAAATCAACGGCTGCCGCAATCTCTTCATCAGAACAATCCATACATGTACCGCGAGGAGGCATTGCATTAAAACCATTAATCGCATGCTCTACTAATAACTCACGCCCTTTGGTTAAGCGCACTGCCCAATCGTCCGCTGTTTTTGGCGCGCCTAATGCACCAGTTCCGTGACATGCAGCACAAGAAACTTGATAAACTTGTTCACCAGAACGAGGGCCAGTTGGCGCTGCTGGTGCAGCAGCTTGTGCACCTGCTAAGTATACAGAACCTACAGGGGCTAAACGTTTTTTAATGGCTTCTTCAGTTAAAGCATTATCAAAAGGTTGTGCGTAAACAGTTGTTGATAGCAATAATAAAGCTGCTGAAAGTTTTTTCATTTGTCTTGCTCACTTCGTTGGTGATGTGCTCAATCACGATAGATGACGGAATAATCACGCGATTATAACGCCACCTATTGATTTATAAAACGTTAACTTGGCAAATTAGACTAAAAACTGATTATTTTTTGCGTTAACGCAATTTTAGTCACTGGCTTAGAGCGGATTAAGCTAACTCTACAAGTTTGGCCATGGCTTTTTGAATACCTGCGGATGCCTCTGAAATAGACTGAGCAAGCATGTAGGCTGGCGTACTAATTACCTTTTGAGCTTCATCAATAACAATGTCATCAACACTACAATTAATATGTTCAGCACCTAATGCAGACATAGCAGCTGCGGTATCTGCGTCATTGCCAATGGTTGCTTTGATGCCTTTAGCATGTATATGGCCAACCAGTGCAGGTGCAATACAGACATAAGCGATAGGTTTATTTTGTTGATTAAATTCCTCGCAAGCCGACTTTAATGAAGCAAGAATAGTTGAATCACCGCCTTTAAACGCAAAGTCACTTAAGTTTTTCGCTACGCCAAAACCACCAGGGATCGCGAGTGCATCAAAGTCATTTGCATTAAGCGTCTCAAGGTCATGTATTTCACCTCTCGCAATCCGTGCAGCTTCAATAAGTACGTTGCGCTTTTGGTTCATTTCTTCGCCGTTAAGATGATTAACCACATGGTGTTGATCAATATTTGGTGCGAAGCATTGGTAGCTTGCTCCTGCCATTTCTAAATGCAACATAGTTAGAACAGACTCATGGATCTCGGCACCATCAAACACGCCACAGCCACTTAGTATTATCGCGACTTTCTTCATGGTTTTTCCTTCTTTAAAGTTGATAAATCTATTTATATTGAAAGTAGTGTATGTTCAGATCAAAAAATTATAAAGGATCTTGTTTGATCTCTGATCAAATCTTGGTAGTATGTCTGCCCGCTTTGGAAGAGTGGTAAATAATAACAGTGGCAATGACCGCCAATAAATTAGCTTTTCCACATTTCGCTTTATATTTCTGTTTAAGCGCAAAATGTTAAACCCCCTTAAAATCAAAGGTTTTAGGGCTGTTTTCTCGATCTTGAAATTTACATCCTGAATATTTACATCTTTATCTACAAAGTTATCCACAGATTGTTCTACTTCTAATAGGCTTTATCTGGACATAATTACTCGAGTTATCCGCTTGCTTATGGCATTCTTACTGGGTTTTTAAAAGTTCATTTAGGATCCACTAAATTATGTCTCAGATCCCCGAAAATCCTTTGATCTTGGTCGATGGTTCTTCTTATTTATTCCGTGCGTATCATGCTCCACCGCATTTAACCAATTCAAAAGGTGAAGCGACGGGTGCCATCTATGGTGTGATCAATATGTTGAAGAGCCTGGTTAGGCAATTTAACCCGAGCCATATGGTTGTGGTATTTGACGCCAAGGGTCCGACATTTAGAAATGAAATGTACAGCGAATATAAAGCGCACCGCCCGCCGATGCCTGATGATCTGCGTACGCAAATTGAACCGATCCATGAGATCATCAAAGCGATGGGTTTACCTTTAGTCAGTATCACAGGCGTTGAGGCCGATGATGTGATTGGTACTTTTGCGCGCATTGCGTCTGAGCAACAGCGTCATGTGTTGATCAGTACGGGCGATAAAGACATGGCTCAACTCGTGAATGAGCATGTCACCTTAATTAATACCATGACTGACACCGTACTAGATCCACAAGGGGTGGTTGATAAGTTTGGTATTGGTCCTGAGCTTATCATTGATTATCTAGCCCTGATGGGTGATAAGGTCGATAACATCCCAGGTGTACCTGGTGTGGGTGAAAAAACTGCACTGGCTATGCTGCAAGGCATTGGTTCTATTAAGTCACTCTATGAAAGACTAGATGACATTGCGGGTCTTGGGTTCCGTGGTTCTAAAACCATGTCCAAAAAGCTAGAAGAACATAAAGCGCAACTAGAACTGTCTTATGAATTAGCGACCATTAAATTAGACGTTGAAGTAGAGCAAAACCTAGAGACTTTCGCGATTGCCGATATGAATAAAGATCGTTTGATCGAACTTTATGGGCAATGTGAATTTAAGCGTTGGCTCAGTGAGTTACTCGACGGAAAAGAAGCGCCTAAAACTGCAGCAGAGCAAGCACAGCCTGAAGCGAAAAAAATCGAAGCACATTACGAAACCATTTTAACTGAAGCTCAGTTAACCGCTTGGGCCGAAAAGCTTAAAAGTGCAGAGCTAATAGCATTTGATACCGAAACAACCAGCTTAGACTATATGCAAGCTGACTTGGTTGGTATGAGCTTTGCCGTGACAGAAGGGGAAGCTGCTTACTTACCGATTGCGCATGATTACATGGGCGCACCGGAGCAACTTTCGAAAGAGCTAGTATTCGACGTATTAGGTCCAATTCTGGCTGACGACAGTGTGAAAAAAGTGGGCCAGAACCTTAAATACGATAAAAGCGTATTAGCTAGAGCTGGTTTAGAACTGAATGGCATCGCTTTTGATACTATGCTTGAGTCTTATGTATTTAATAGTGTGGGCACACGTCATGATATGGACTCGCTGGCACTAAAATATTTAGGCCATAAAAATATCAGTTTTGAAGAAATTGCCGGTAAAGGTAAAGCGCAACTTACATTCAATCAAATTGAGCTAGAGAAAGCTGCACCTTACGCCGCAGAAGACGCAGACATTACATTACGTTTGCATAATCAACTTTGGCCTATGCTGAAAGAGCAATCAGAGCTGCTCCCTGTATTTAACGACATTGAACTGCCGTTACTATCTGTGTTATCAGATATCGAGCGCACCGGTGTGAAAATTGATAGCCAAATGTTGGCCGAGCAAAGTGTCGAAATCGCTGCGCGACTAACTGAGCTTGAAAAAGAAGCGTACGAGATTGCAGGGGAAGAATTTAACTTAAGTTCGACTAAGCAATTACAAGCGATCTTATTCGATAAGCTTGGCTTGCCGGTATTGAAGAAAACCCCTAAAGGTGCCCCTTCAACGGCTGAAGAAGTACTGCAAGAATTAGCACATGATTATCCGTTGCCGAAACTTATCATTGAACATCGTGGTTTAGCTAAGCTTAAGTCTACTTATACTGAGAAGCTGCCTAAGCTTGTGAACCCTGAAACGGGTCGTGTGCATACCTCTTATCATCAGGCTGTGACTGCAACAGGCCGTCTAAGCTCAAGCGATCCAAACTTACAGAATATTCCAATTCGTAACGAAGCTGGTCGTCGTATTCGTCAGGCATTTATTGCCGATGAAGGGCACGTGATCTTGGCGGCGGACTACAGCCAGATTGAATTGCGTATTATGGCGCACTTGTCACAAGATGCCGGTTTATTGAAAGCATTCGCTGAAGGTAAAGACGTACACAGTGCAACGGCTTCAGAAGTATTCGGTGTTCCGCTTGAAGAAGTCACCTCGGACATGCGTCGTAAAGCAAAAGCGGTTAACTTCGGTTTGATCTACGGCATGAGTGCCTTTGGTTTAGCGCGTCAGCTCGATATTCCACGTAATGAAGCACAGCATTATATGGATAAGTATTTTGAGCGCTTCCCGGGTGTACTCGAATATATGGAGCGAACGCGCGAAGAAGCGGCTGAAAAAGGGTATGTCGAAACGCTATTTGGCCGTCGCTTGCATTTGCCAGATATCAAGGCAAGAAATGGTGCGCGTCGCAAGGCGGCAGAACGCGCAGCGATCAATGCACCAATGCAAGGCACCGCTGCTGATATCATCAAAAAAGCCATGCTGAAAGTGGCGGATTGGCTCGCTACACAAACGACCAATGACATCAAACTGCTTATGCAAGTACACGATGAATTAGTATTTGAAATAGCGAAAGATAAAGTTGACGCGTTTAGCGAACGCATTTGTTCTTTAATGAGCGAAGCGGCCAGTTTAGATGTGCCATTGTTAGTTGAAGCTGATTACGGCGATAACTGGGAACAAGCACACTAATTAGCTTACTAGAACTTTAAAAAAGAGGCTTTATGCCTCTTTTTTTATGTCTGAAGAAAATAGAGCAATTAAGTTAGTGCTCAGATATAGCGGGGCTTACAAGGGCTATAAAGTAAAAAAAGCGTAAACTTAGACAACAGAATGTTTAAAAAATATCAAATTGGCCTAAGTTTTGCTTTTTAGCATTTATTTTTTTGTATCCATTTGTTACAGTGCGCGCGTCCTCATCCTGTAGGACATCCTGTTGATGATGTATCTCTCGCAAGAAGATACAGAGTATTGATAGCTTCTCCCCAGAATTGCTATAGCGGCCTTCCTAGTTTTCGAGGGCCGTTTTTTTCTTGGCGACTTTTATTCTTTTTAATTCCTTCATAATTCTTCGACAGTTACACTGTACCGTTCTGACATTAATTCAATTTTTGCGAAATCGGTTTTCAAATTTATACCGTGATACCAATACTCTTAATAAAGCGATCTATTTTGAGGCAAAGAAAACTCGTTGCTAGCAAGGCGAAAATTTTGCTGTTTAGTTGTTCTAAATAAGAAATTTTCAACGTGGGTAGCATCAGTTTTAATCCCTGAAAATGATTGAGGATTGGTATAATCCGCTAACAAATAATTTTAGATAGGACTCGTCATGCTTAAACCTTTACTTCTTTCTCTGTCTTTACTGTCGACTCAAGCATTTGCAGCCTGGCAATTAGATAATGATGCAAGCCAACTGAGCTTCACTTCTATTAAGAAAAACAGCATTGCTGAAAACCATCATTTTGGAAAACTTGCAGCGCAGATAGATGACAATCAATTAAGCATGGTGATTGAGTTGGCGAGTGTTGAGTCGCTGATCCCTATTCGTAATGAGCGCATGCAAAAAATGTTGTTTAATGTCGCGCAATTTCCTAAAGCTGTGATTGAAGCCGATTTAGTGCCGTATTTAGGCAGCTTAAAATTAGGCCATCAAGTACTAAAATCAGTACCAGTGACACTTAACCTGCATGGTCAAAAGCAACAGCTCATGTTAGACCTTGCGGTTGTGCAAACGGCAAGGCAATTAATCGTTAGCCCGACTAAAGCTGTTTTAGTGAATGCCGCTGATTATAAACTTGAACAGGGTATCGAAGCGCTGCGTAAAATTGCAGGGCTAGATAGCATTGCGAAATCTGTACCTGTGACCTTTACTTTGGTATTTAACCAGCAAGATTTTTAGTTATCCCGAGCACCTGGTTAGATAGAAATGCATAGCCTGAATGAATTACAAGCGGCGTTACTGACGCCGCACGCGCCAACCGAAAAGTGGCCACAACAAACTTGCAGTAGCGGTGATATTCGCATTGATAAAGAAGGGCGTTGGTACTATCAAGACTCCGAAATTAAAAGGCAGGCACTTTGTCGGTTATTTGCCAGTGTATTGCAGTGTCAGAATAGTGTTTATACCGTTACAACACCTGCAGAACAATGTGAGGTCGATGTAGAAGATGTGCCATTTATCATTGTTGGTTGGCGAATAATAATTTCAGAGCAAGGTAATGTAATTGTTTGCCAAGATAATCTTGAACGAGAATGGCCAATATTGGGTGAATTTGAAATCGAAATTCGTTTATATCAAGGGCAAGAAGTACCTTATTTAAAGTTGAACTATGGCTTGGCGGCGAGGGTAAATAGGGCGGTTTATTATCAGTGGGCAGAAATCGCTGAGCAAGATAACAAAGGTCTTTATCTTAACTCAGCGGGACAGTCATATTATCTGACTTAAAATACTTATTCAGAGTCTGGCTGCTCAGGCTCTGACTCTGTTTCAACGTCATCTTCAGGCTTATAAGGGCCTAAGTACCAGTCATCAAGTTTCCAAGCTAGCTCTTTTAAGCCAATGCCTTTTAATGAAGAGAAAGCACACACGGTAATGTCTGCGTCGAGTTCAGCTAATTTCTTTTTAATCTGAAGCACTTCAGCTTTACGCTTACCTTGCTTTAATTTATCTGCTTTGGTTAATAGTGCCAATACTGGGATTTCTGAATCGACCGCCCAGTTAATTAGGTCCATATCCAAATCTTTAAGAGGATGGCGAATATCCATGAGTACAACGATACCTTTGAGGCTCTTTCGCTTTTGTAAGTATTCGCCTAGCGCGCGTTGCCACTTTTTCTTCATCTCTAATGGGACTTTTGCAAAGCCATAACCCGGTAAATCGATTAAACGTTTCTCTTCATCTAATTCGAAGGTGTTAATAAGTTGCGTTCGACCCGGTGTCTTACTGGTTCTTGCTAGCTTTTGATCGGTCAGTGCATTTAATGCACTTGATTTACCCGCGTTCGAACGGCCAGCAAATGCGACCTCAATACCAGAATCAATTGGTAGACGGCTGATATCTGGTGCACTGGTAATAAATGTGGCTGTTTGGTATTTCATACGTGACTTGATCACGGGCTCTCCTGACAGATTGAAGATATTAATTGTGCTATTTTATACCAGTTAGTTATTTGGCAAAAGCAAGCATTTACACTTGATATAGTGATTACAGTGGCTTTTTATTGATTTTTAAAATTAATCTAGGTCAAAACCCTATAATTTATAAGTCTAATATGAGTAGAAAACGTGCCAGAAAAAATTAAATCGTGTAGAATAGCCAACTAGCAAAGTAAAAATAGCATTGATTTTTCCCTAGCAACCCTGAAAATAGGCGTTTCAACTGCTAGGTATTAATTACAGGGTCGGAAACAGAGAATTTACCATGAAAAAAATAGCATTAACTTTAACAATGTTGCTTGGTAGCTTGTCAGCGAGCAACGCACTAGCATTTGACGGCGATGCCGAAGCAGGTAAAGCGAAAGCTGCTACTTGTGCCGCGTGTCACGGCCCTGATGGCAATGCTCCTGTAACTATCTATCCAAAAATTGCAGGCCAACATGCAGATTATATCTATAAGCAGCTGAAAGAGTTTAAGCTTGGTATGACTTCTGGTGGTACTGAAGGGCGTATGGATCCAGTGATGAGTGGTATGGCTATGCCACTATCAGATCAGGATATGAAAGATTTATCTGCTTATTTCGCGTCATTGTCAATGAGTGCAGGCACAACTCCTGAAGATGTTGTGGTTGTAGGCAAAAAGCTTTACATGTCAGGTGATGCTGAGCGTGGTATTCCTTCATGTGCAGCATGTCACGGACCAAGAGGTAACGGCACGTCATTAGCTAACTTCCCTAAAATCTCTTTCCAGCACCCTGAATATATCAAAGCACAGCTTGAAAAATTCCGTGATGGTAAGCGTAATAATGACATGAATGGCATGATGCGTGATATTGCTTCAAAGCTAACTGATAAAGATATTGAAGTCTTATCTAAATACTTAGGTGGCTTGCACTAATCGCTAGGCTACTAAAGTAGTATAGTTTAGATATCTTTCTGATAATAAACTATATCTTAGTCAAAAGGCAGCACTGGCTGCCTTTTTTGATCCCTGATTGTTTGTTAGACAATTCCTACCAATAGTGTAAGACATTTGCCATTCCATCCTGTGAGACTTTACTTAATTTCATCCTTTTTTATATTCTATGCTGTTGTTTTTTATGGTTTTCTTAATGGTTAATAAACTTTTTTTTAAAAAAATGTTTATTAACCAGTTGTAACGAAATTATTAAGGAGTAGATTACTACGTGTTGCCAAGACAACAAAACAAAACGGAAACATCGCAACTGGAAGCGTAGGCAGCAATAGTTAGTACTAACTTGGTACTCTATGGATGAACAACAAAGCGTTAGGAAGACCGAAAATAAAAAATAGTCTCATGGAAGTATAAAATAAAAACAATATGGACTATGTATGGAAGCACTAATAAAAATACGGATAGTAAATAAAAATAATAATAAGGCTTAAAAAAGTCGAAGGGAGAAGTGTCCAAGTTTGTGACGCTCAGATTAGATAGGCGGTAGAGAGCAATCTCTGCCGCCTTTTTATTTGTGCCGCGTTGCTTTGCTGGTACAATAGCCGACCAATTCTAAAGTCGGTATCTTATTTATCATGTCAGTATGTGGTTTATGTGGCTCAGAGGAGTTACAGCCTTATCACCAAGATAAACGTCGCCGTTATATACAATGTACGCAGTGTGCACTTGTGATTGTTGATGAGCGAGATCGTTTATCTTCTGAAGATGAAAAAGCCATCTACGATACTCACGAAAATAGTTTACATGATGAAGGTTATCGCCGTTTTTTATCTCGAGCTTTTGAACCGACGATAAAAAGAGTACCTTCGCGCAGCAAGGGCTTAGACTTTGGTTGTGGGCCAGGGCCTTTATTGGCAAAAATGTTTAAAGAAGTAGGCTTTGAAATGGCTTGTTTTGATTTGTTTTATGCAAACGAGCCTGAAGTGCTGACTAGAACGTATGACTTCATAACGTGCACAGAAGTGATTGAGCATCTATCTCAGCCCGGCGAAGTGTTAGCAAAATTGTTATCACTACTTAATGCTGGCGGTCCTTTAGTATTGATGACTAAACTGATTATTGATCAAAATCGGTTTGCTCAGTGGCACTATAAAAATGATTTAACCCATATCGCATTCTTTAGCCGTGAAACATTTGACTATGTCGCGGCGCGCTTTGACTGTCAGGTTGAATTTATCGGCAATGACGTCATTGTATTAACTAAGTCGAAAAAGTAACGACAGAGAAGATTTATGACTAGAAAGAAAAAATCACGTAAGGTAGCTCAAACGGGTACCCCGCGTTTAAGTAAAGAAAAGCTATTAGAGCTACGCGCTCTAAAAGACCAGCGCAAGAAAAAGTCTAAGGGCGCTAAAGCTGGGTCGCGTAACGCACCAGAAGTGCTCAAAGAAGACAAGCAAGTAACTACTGGCTCGAGCAACAAAGATAAGCGTTTAGGTAGTAAAAAGCCAATTAGCTTGAAACCAGAAGTGGTAAAGCCTGAATCAGCTGAGCCTAAGATGATGCGTCACTTAAAGCCTCAGGTTGAGTTAAAAGAAGTGAAGCCATCACTCACACCTGAGCAAGAGTTAGAGCAGCTTGAGAATGATCCACGCCTAATGAAGCTACTGGAGCAGCATGAACGTGGTGAGTTGATCACAGGTAAAGATGCGAAGTTCTTCAATCGCTCAGTAGCACGCCACCAAGAGCTGTGTGAGCTACTCGGTATTGATGATGAGTTTGAAGAAGACGACATCATTGAAGATGATCCATTAGAGAACTTCATGTCAGACGATTTGGCTAATGAGTGGTTTGATGACGACGGTGAAGAGGAAGAGTATAAATAATGGCAACTGAGTGGATCATTGCACTGGTTATTGGTGCACTTATTATTGCTGGTTTATCTTTTTATGCAGGTAAGCTGATTTGGCAAGTGAAAGCTCAAAATGAACTCATTGCCAAAAAACGTGCAGAACATGAAGCTGAGCAAAAGAAAAAGCGTCAAGAGCGTAATGCCAAGCTTGCTGACAGTATTAATCTTATTGCTAAAGCAATGAATCAAAAGCAATGTGAGTATTCTGAAGGGTGTTTGCGTATATGGGTTCTTATCTCTCAATATGGCTTTGAGAAAGAAGTTAATCTAGAAGAAACTTACCCGGGCATTCATCAAATGTATGAAGTGGTAAAAGACATGCCGACACACGATGCACGTAAGAAGTACTCTAGAAAAGAAGTCTTCAAAATGGACACTGAACGCTGGCGTGCTGAAGAGCGTCTTGAGAAAGATATTCTTAAAGATTGTGAGCAACTGATTAGCGAGTTCCAAGCCTTACCTGGCAGTGAAAATGTGGTATTCCAGTAATCACTTTAAAAAGTAAAAGAAACGCGACCAAGGTCGCGTTTTTTGTGTCTGTTCCTGTAATGATATAAACTAAAAAGAAAAAGTATAAATATGGATCATTTAGCACGACTTTATTACTTTCGTTATTTTCGCCAGCTTATAGAGCTTAAACGCTTTGTGAAAATCAACCCCAGCTTACTTCCGCTCATTGCTTATCTCATCTCAAGTGCAGCCGGTTTATTCTATTTAACGAATTTGTTAGCTTATTTTGGTTTTGATGGTCTGCAACATATTCGACTTGGGGACTTCTTTACAATTATCTTTTCAAGTTTAGGTTTAATGTTAACTTTCGTAGGCATTGTTATTTTTTGCATTTTTATCATCCCCTTAGATAAAAAACTAACAGGCATCAGATTCCTTGGTCTTGGTAAAATATTCTTCAAAATGAATCTCCCTTTTTTGAAAGCACCTTTACTTTCAGCTTTTTGCTCAGCTCTAATTGCTGTATTCGTCAATGCCTTTACTATCGCTAAAATTGATGCGAGTCATATAAAAAACAGTCAGGAAGGTTTTGTGACTGTGAGTTTTAACTACCCTGTGAACTGGCTTGGTAAAACGACAACCAAACTGGAAGAGGCTAAAATAATTGCAAGCACAAGTTACTATGCATTTATCTTTCATCAAACCACCAAAAAATCTGTCGTTGTACCATTAAGTAATATCGCTACAGTATTCAAAGCACAGCCAAAAGGACATTAAAGTGAATAAAATTACCTCGGATATCGCTTATTTAGATTGGTTCAAGCGTTCAAGTCGTAAGCTATTCGAGTTTCTATATTTTCAACCCGGTTTGGTATTATCGATCCTTTACTTGATTATGAGTCTGAGTGGCTTACTGTATTTGTTTGTATTAGGCAGAGAGTTTGGCCTAGAAATTGTTAAGTATCTTGAATTAACTGACTTTTTGATGACCTTTCTTGCTACGCCCAGTATTCCTCTTGCGCAACTTGTAGCAATAACACCTACATTTATTGCTTTTTATTTTAGTTTTAAATTTGTAGAAAAAGAAAAACAAAAGCGGGTAGCCTTAACAGGTTGGAAAAGCTGGCTGCTAACTAATCGACTCTTTTATAAGATCAACCCACTGGTTTTGGTCTTATTTACGACACTATTTCTTCCGCCAATTTTGTATGCCGGGCTTTTTGCAAAGGATGAAGCACAACGTATCATTTCAAGTGAAGGAGAAAGATATGATTTGGACTTGGTCAATCCAGTAATTGTTCATAAGAAAATTATACTTGAAATTAAAGAGTTAAGCGTAATAACTGAAACAGAAAGGTTTATATTCTTTTACTCATCAAACCAAAAGCAATCTTTGATTGTGACTAGAGATAATATTGCAAGCATGCATATTACGAGTCAAAACCCTGATAACTAATATTTCACCTCTCCCTTTGTGGATTCTTGATGTTACTAGCTTTAAAGAAGCGTAGTGTTGTTAGAGAGTGAAAGTCGTATCTCACACTGTTGACATCAATCCGCAATAACACTTAATCATTTTGAGGGATTAAACCTTACGATAGCAGGATGCGTTAGCGGTGCTACTAACAAGATTTTCTTACCTCAAAATAGAATACCTAGCTAAGCGAGCTGGTATTAGTCTTGCGAAGGTATAGAAATATGTTAAGTAGAAATGAAAAGGTACAAAAAAACGCCCAACGAGGGGCGCTTTTGATAAAGGAATTGGTTGTGCTAATTAGCCGCGAGGACCAGCTTGCTTAATCGCTTCTGATACATCGTACTTCTCAAAGTTAGCTTGGAAGTCAGTTGCTAATTTAGCTGCGTACTCAGCGTACTTCTCTTTGTCTTCCCAAGTATTAATGGGGTTAAGAAGTTCAGTTGCAACACCAGGTACTGCTACTGGTACGTCTAGGTTTAGTGACTCGATGTGTTGAGTTTCAACATCAGCAAGGTTACCAGATACGATTGCATCAACAACAGCACGTGTTGTAGGGATGTCAAAACGCTTACCAATGCCGTAAGGACCACCAGTCCAACCTGTGTTAACTAGGTATACTTTCGCGCCAAATTCACGCACACGCTTCATTAGAAGCTCTGCGTAAACGCCAGCTGGACGTGGGAAGAATGGTGCGCCGAAACAAGTTGAGAACGTTGACTCGATGTCAGACGTTGAACCGATTTCAGTTGAACCTACCTTCGCTGTGTAACCACTTAAGAAGTGGTAAGCCGCTGCTTCTTCAGAAAGTACAGATACTGGTGGTAATACACCACTTACGTCACATGTTAAGAACACTACTGCTTTTGGCTCACCAGCACGGTTTTCAACTTTACGCTTTTCAACGTGCTCTAGTGGGTAAGCTGCACGCGTGTTTTGCGTTAGGCTTGTGTCGTTAAAGTCTGGTACACGGTTTTCATCTAGTACTACGTTTTCTAGAATTGTACCGAACTTAATTGCGTTCCAGATAACTGGCTCGTTCTTTTGCGAAAGGTCGATACATTTAGCGTAACAACCGCCTTCGATGTTAAATACGCTGCCTGGTGCCCAACCGTGCTCGTCATCACCGATAAGGAAACGTGTTGGATCTGCCGATAAAGTTGTTTTACCAGTACCAGAAAGACCGAAGAATAGTGCTGTGTCGCCAGCTTCACCAACGTTTGCACTACAGTGCATTGGTAAAACACCTTTTGCAGGAAGTAGGAAGTTCTGCACAGAAAACATCGACTTCTTCATTTCACCGGCGTAATGCATACCTGCCAGTAGTACTTTGCGCTGTGCAAAGTTTATGATAACTGTACCATCGCTGTTTGTGCCATCACGCTCAGGGTCACATACAAATGAAGGTACATTTAAGATCTGCCACTGAGGTAAATCTGATGCATTGTATGATTTAGGTTCAATAAACATGTTCTTAGCGAAGATGTGGTGCCATGCTGTTTCAGTTGTTACAACAACTGGAAGGTAGTGTTCAGGATCTGCGCCTACTTCTAGGTGAGAGACGAAGTGGTCATTTTCCTGTACGTGTGCTTCTACACGTGCCCATAGCGCATCAAACTTTTCAGCATCGAAAGGACGGTTAACATTGCCCCATTGGATTTCAGTTTCGGTGCTTGGCTCTTTAACGATAAAACGATCACTTGGTGAACGACCTGTACGACGGCCTGTTTTAGCTACGAAAGCTCCATTTGCGGCTAAAGTCCCTTCGCCACGGCTAATTGCGTGTTCGACAAGTTCAGCTGCAGTTAAATCGACAAAACGAGTAGCGCTTGATGTCATGTTATTACCTAAATGTGAGAATTGAACGGGATAGCTCTGAGTTCTTAATACTCTTAAGCTGAAATTATAGTAACAGATGAAATTGAGATATTCGAGCTTTTGGAAGGGGGAAAAACGTATAAATTTGTTAAAAAACTTGAATAATTTCAATGATACCGGTGTCATAAAAAAGTCAGTTTCAATGACACCGGTATCATTTTTTAGCCATGAAAAAACCGTCAAAATGACGGCTTTTCAGGATCTGACGAGTCAATACAACTTTTAGTTAAAAATCGCTTTGATTTCTTGTTCGTTAAATCGGTAATTTGTCAGACAGTAATGGCAGCTAATGTTTACTGCACCTTCCTCTGCTACCTGAGCCAGTAACTCATCTTGACCAACATTAACCAGCGCATTAATCGTCTTGTCACGGCTGCAGCCACACACAAAGTTGATCTCTTGTGGTTCGAATAGCTGTGGATTGTCTTCATGATAAAGACGAGTCAGAACAGTTTTAGCATCTAAATCCAGTAGTTCTTCGTCTTTGATGGTGTTACTTAAAGCCTCTAGGTGGGCAAAGTCTTGCTTTGACTTCTCTTTGTTTACAGGTAATACCTGAAGGAATAAGCCTGCTGCTTTTAAGCTCTCACCAGAAGTCTTAGTGGCAAACCAAAGGCGAGTTTTCAGTTGTTCAGATTGTTCAAAGTAATCTTCTAAGCATGCAGCTAGGTTATCAGAAGTGAGAGGTACTATACCTTGATAACGCTCACCCTTAGTTGGCGTTATCGTGATCACCATATAACCTTTGCCCATCAGATCTTGGATACTATTACCTGTGATCTCACCTTGCATACGGGCAATACCACGCATATTTTGATTATGCTCCCCATTGATAACAGCATACTTTACCGGACCATCACCTTGCAGTTGCACCGCAATATCACCTTCAAACTTAAGTGTAGCGGTAAGTAAACTGGTGGCAACAAGCAGCTCTCCCAGTAATTGCTTCACTGGCTCTGGGTAATCATGTTTACCGATAATGTCATTAAACGTTTGCTCAATTTGTACCAGTTCACCACGAACGTCTAACTGGTCAAAAATGTAACGGTGTAATAAATCTGATTGCATTTATAAAATCCTAGCTTGATTTTAACTTTAGTAATTCGCGACGTTGTTTTTTATCCGGCTTGGTTTCCGGGCGCGGCGCAAAAAAGCTGTTATTCTTTCTAGCGATGGCATTTTGCTCTCGCTTTTCTATACTGTGCTCAGCTTCTTCATATAATAGCTGAGCAAGTGGCGAGGCCTGACGCTTGTCATAGACCTTTAAAATCGTCACTTCTTTTTCTTCATAACCCTGAGCCAGGTTGACAGTCGCACCAATTTCAACCGTTTTACTGGGTTTACAGCGCTGACCGTTATAGTGTACTTTACCACCTTGGATCATTTCTCGAGCTATGCTGCGAGTTTTATAAAATCGTGCAGCCCAAAGCCACTTGTCTAAGCGAACAGCTTCGGTTTGGCTGTTTTGTTCGGGAGATTGTTTCTTCACAACGAGAATACCATCAAGGATTGAGGGATTTGTGAGGTGAAATTTATCATATATTAGAGTCCAACAAAAGCGGGCGCTGTTCACCCTCCCTTCAATGTAATGTGGTTAATCTTACGTAATACAAGTGTCACAAAGTTTCACATTTGCACGCTTGTTGAATTAATTTCGTCGCGGTACACTTGGCTGCTCAACAGAATAAGAAAAAGTCTCATATGGAATTACAATTACAACAGTTGACGAGCATATTTCAGAAGTTGCCTCATGCCAAGCTGAGTCGTTTGGTGGTTGTACTGACTGTTGTATATATTGCTTATCTATCAGCTCAGTTGGTTTGGCTATTTTGGCCGCAGCCGCAAAGTGCAAACCTTCCTCAGTTATCAAGTTCAATCAATAGCAAAACGAATAGCGTTAATACCCAAGCAATTATTCAACAAAACTTATTTGGTGTTGCCAACGCAAAGCCAAAAGAGCCAGTAAAGCCTGTGTCTCGAGTATCTGATGCGCCTAAAACAACGTTAAATGTGAAACTGACGGGTATTGTCGCTGTGAGTTTAAATGACACCGCAGGGTTAGCAATTATTGAATCGCAAGGCCGTCAAGAAACGTATGAAGTAAAAGATGTTATTACAGGTACGCGTGCTAAGTTAGCGCAAGTATTACCTGATCGGGTTTTGCTTGATGTCAGCGGTCGCTTTGAGACTCTGATGTTAGATGGCCTTGAATATACTAAACAGGTCGCGATGCCAGTTTCGGGCCCGAGAGAAGCACGCCCATCACCAAAAAAAGCCGATATCGATAGGGCTGAGCTTGCTCAACGTCGCAAAGAGTTATTAAAAGAGCCAGGAAAGTTACTTGATTACATTCGCATTTCTCAAGCTAAAAGAAATGGCGAGTTGATTGGCTACCGCTTAAGTCCAGGTAAAGATCCTGAACTATTTAAAAAAATGGGTTTAAAGAATAATGATTTAGCCATTGCTATTAATGGTTATCAATTAACGGATATGAGACAGGCAATGACGGCCATGCAGGAGCTGAGAGAAGCCACTGATGCCACCATTAGCATTGAACGTGACGGTCGAGTAATCGACGTACAATTTAGCCTGTAAGCACAATTTTTGGAGTTAAAAATAATGAGAAATAAGCTAGACCTCAAAAAAATCAAAAAAGGGTTAGCTAAGTATGCGGCTCTGATGTTTGCAGCTGGGTTATCGTTATCTGTTTCAGCTGTAGAGTATGCGGCGAACTTTAAAGGTACTGATATTAATGAATTTATTAATATCGTAGGAAAGAACCTAAACAAAACCATCATCATTGATCCTAACGTGCGCGGCAATATAAATGTGCGCAGTTATGAGTTAATGGATGAAGAGCTATATTATCAATTCTTCTTAAATGTACTTGAAGTATATGGCTATGCTGTCATTGAAATGGACAGTGGGATTTTAAAAATCTTACGTAGTTCAGATGGTAAAAAAAGTAATGTACCTCTAGTACAAGATAATAAAGCAACCGCAGGTGATACATTAGTCACACGTGTTATCCGTGTTAAGAATGTTTCTGTACAAGAACTTGGCCCACTAATTCGTCAGTTTAGTGACCAAAAAGATGGCGGCCACGTCACTAACTTTAGTTCTGCTAACGTAATGATGTTGACAGGTCATGCAGCTTCAGTAAATCGTCTTGTAGACATTATTAAATCTGTGGACCAAGCGGGTGATACACTCGTTGAGATTATTGAGCTGAAATATGCAACCGCAGATGATGTGGTCAAAGTGGTCGAAAGCATTTATAAAAGCTCAGGCAAAAACAGTATACCTGATTTCTTAATTCCTAAAGTTGTTGCTGATAACCGAACTAATAGCGTCATTGTTAGTGGTGAAGGACAGGCACGCTCTAGAGCGGTTGACTTAGTCAAACGCTTAGATGGTGAGCTTAAGAGCCAAGGTAATACACAAGTGTTCTACCTTGATTATGCGAAAGCTGAAGATCTTGTAAAAGTGCTACAAGGTGTCAGTAAAACGCTGCAAGAAGAAGCGCAAGGCGGTAATAATAAAGCCCGTAGTCGTAGCAACAAAAACGAAACCAGTATTGAGGCACATCCTGACTCAAACTCATTAGTGATCACCGCGCAACCAGATACTATGCGTTCGCTGGCGTCGGTAATTGAAAAGCTAGACATTCGCCGTGCACAAGTTTTAGTAGAAGCGATTGTTGTTGAAGTACTAGAGGGTGATGGTATTAACCTAGGCCTACAATGGATTTCTGAACAAGGCGGCATGCTACAGTTTAATAATGGTAGCAATGTGCCAGTTGGTTCATTAGCGGTTGCAGCAGAGCAAGCACGCGATAAAACCATTGAGAAAACAGTAACAGGTAGTGAAACCGGTACTACAACACCTTATACAGAAACACAAGAAGGTGATTTAGGCCCGCTGGCTGCGTTACTTGGTGGTGTCAACGGTCTTGCTGCTGGCATTATTAAGAATGACTGGGGTGCGATCATTCAGGCGATTTCGACAGATACGAAATCAAACATTCTAGCGACACCTTCTGTAACCACAATGGATAATGAAGAAGCATCTATGATCGTGGGTCAAGAAGTGCCAATTATCACAGGTTCTACAACGGGTGGTAATAACTCAAACCCTTTCCAAACGGTTGATCGTCAAGAAGTCGGTATCAAGTTAAAAGTGACACCGCAAATTAATGATGGCACAGCTGTACAGTTAACGATTGAGCAAGAAGTATCAAGTGTCAGTGGTGCAACTGCCGTTGATATCTCAGTGAATAAGCGTGCGATTAATACAACGGTAATTGCCGATGACGGTGGTATGGTAATTCTGGGTGGCCTGATTGATGAGGACGTACAAGAAAGTGTGTCTAAGGTGCCACTGCTCGGTGACATTCCGATACTAGGTCATTTATTTAAGTCGACAAACACAACTAGACGCAAGCGTAATCTGTTGGTATTTATTCGTCCGACTATTCTTCGTGATAGCCGCAGTATGAACGAATTAAGTCATGCTAAATATAACTTCATTCGTGGTGAGCAAAATAACCAGCGTGATGATGGGATTGACTTAATGCCATTCGAAGAAACGCCGGTTTTACCTGAATGGAATGATGCCATGGTACTGCCGCCAACGTACGAAGAATATTTAAAAGAGCAAAATAAGAAAGAGCGCAACAATGATTGAGACCAGCACTCAACTAGATAATGAGCAAGTTGATATGCTTGCTGATGCGCCGGAGCAAGATGTGCTCAAAGAGGTTGCGCTTAAGCTGCCATTTTCTTACGCGCGACGCGTCAATATGTTACTCACCGAAGATGAAGGCAATCTAGTTGTTTTTTACACCGGTGACTTAGATATAGCGAATCTGTTAGAAGTTCGCCGTGTTGCTGGGGCTGAATTCAGACTTGAACAACTAGAAGCTGAAAAGTTTGAGTTTATGCTAGAAGAAGCTTATCAACGCGATAGCTCTGAAACTCAACAGATGATGGAAGATATTGGTAATGAGGTTGACCTATTTTCATTAGCTGAAGAGCTACCACAAACTGAAGACCTTCTCGCAGCCGATGACGATGCCCCAATCATCAAATTGATCAATGCAATGCTCAGTGAAGCGATTAAAGATGGTGCATCAGATATACACATAGAGACATTCGAACAAGACTTAGTGATCCGTTTCAGAGTCGACGGTGTGTTAAAAGAAGTACTTAAACCTAACCGAAAACTCGCATCACTGCTTGTTTCGCGTATCAAGGTTATGGCTAAGCTGGATATCGCTGAAAAGCGTATTCCACAAGATGGTCGTATTTCGTTGCGTATTGCCGGCCGAGCGGTAGATGTGCGTGTATCAACCATGCCATCAAGCTTTGGTGAGCGTGTTGTGCTACGTCTACTTGATAAAAATAACGCGCGTCTAAATCTTGAAGATTTAGGCATGACAGAGCGTAACCGAGCGTTGTTTAGTGAACTTATCGCTAAGCCACACGGTATTATTTTGGTTACAGGTCCAACGGGTTCAGGTAAGAGTACCACGCTGTACGCCGGTATGAGCCAAATTAATTCAAAAGACCGCAACATTCTGACTGTTGAAGACCCAATTGAATATGAAATTCCAGGTATAGGTCAAACTCAGGTTAATCCTAAGGTTGATATGACGTTTGCTAGAGGTCTGAGAGCCATTCTTCGTCAAGACCCTGATGTAGTAATGGTTGGTGAGATTCGAGATTTAGAAACAGGTCAAATTGCTGTTCAAGCGTCACTAACGGGTCACTTGGTAATGTCGACGCTGCATACCAATACCGCTGCTGGTGCTATTACACGTATGGAAGATATGGGCGTAGAGCCTTTCTTATTATCTTCCTCATTATTGGGCGTTTTATCACAACGCCTAGTTCGTACTTTATGTCATGACTGTAAAGAACCGCATTTAGCCGATGAGCGTGAATGTGAGTTACTTGGTGTTGATAAAGATAGCCAAACGACTATTTATCGTCCTGTAGGGTGTGAAATCTGTAATTATAACGGCTATAAAGGTCGTACCGGTATTCATGAGCTGCTGGTAGTTGATGAAGCTGTACGTGAACTTATCCACAATGGTAAAGGTGAACAAGCGGTTGAAAAATACATTCGCGCCTTCAGCCCGAGTATTCGACAAGATGGTTGCTCACGAGTTCTACAAGGTCAAACTTCTTTAGAAGAAGTATTACGTGTAACCCGTGAGGAAGGCTAAGCATGGCAGCGTTTGAATATCGAGCGCTCGATGCAAAGGGCAAAGAAAAAAAGGGTATCCTAGAAGGCGATACCGCTAAGCAGATCCGCCAACAGTTACGTGAAAAAGGTATGATGCCTTTAGAAGTAACCCCTGCGGCTGAAAAAGAAAAACAGCAATCTTCTGGCGGTGGTATTCAGTTGTTTAGTGGCTATAAGCCTTCAGTGTCAGATATTGCACTGATCACTCGCCAACTTGCGACATTAATTCAATCATCTTTGCCAGTTGAAGCCGCTGTAATGGCTGTCGCTGAGCAGTGTGAAAAGCCACGTTTAAAGCGTATGTTAATGTCGGTGCGCTCTAAAGTTGTTGAAGGTTATACCTTGGCAGATGGCATGTCAGAGTTCCCACATGTGTTCGACAATTTGTATCGAGCAATGGTAGCCGCGGGCGAAAAATCCGGTCATCTCGATGCGGTTTTAAATCGTCTGGCGGATTACACGGAGCAACGTCAGCATATGCGTAGTCAAATTACTCAGGCGATGGTGTATCCAAGTATTCTTGTCGTGTTTGCGATTGGTATTGTCGCCGTTTTACTTGGTACAGTTGTACCTGAAATCTTAAAAACCTTTGAAAAGTCAAAGCAAGCTCTGCCTTGGACAACTGAATGGGTTATGGCAGCCAGTAACTTTGTTCAAGCTTATTGGATGCCAAGTTTGATCGCTGTGGTTGGTTTAACCATAGGTATCAAGCAAGCGCTGCTGAAGCCCAAGGTTAGGTTTTGGTATGACACACAATTACTGCGTATGCCTGGAATAGGTAAAATTAGTAAGAGTATTAACACGGCTCGTTTTGCTCGCACCCTAAGTATTTTATCATCGAGTGCAGTACCGCTACTTGAAGGTATGAAAATTGCCGGTCAGGTACTTGAAAACGAAAAAATTAAATCTGCGGTAACTGAAGCTGCGGTACGTGTTAGTGAAGGGGCAAGTTTACGTGCCTCTTTGCAGCAAACTAAGCTATTCCCGCCTATGATGCTGCATATGATCGCCAGTGGTGAAAAGTCAGGTGAGCTTGAGCAAATGCTAGAACGTGCTGCAAATAACCAAGATCAAGAATTTGAAACTATGGTGAGTGTGTCATTGAAGCTATTAGAGCCTGCGATGATCGCTACCATGGCCATTATTGTGTTGTTTATTGTTATGGCAATTCTGCAACCGATTATGGAAATGAACAAAGCCATCGGTTTATAGTCAAATAAAGAGTTTAAAAAATAACAGCTACTATATAGCTTAAGAGGTATTCATTGTGAAAAAGCAATCAGGTTTCTCCCTACTAGAAGTAATGGTGGTACTGGTTATCATCGGTATGATCCTATCAATTGTTGCGCCAAACATTATGGGTCAACAAGAAGAAGCAGCGTTAGATAAAGCGAGCTTAGATATTCAACAGCTTGAAGATGCGATGAATATGTACAAGTTGAAGAATAAAAAGTACCCAACCACAGAGCAAGGCCTAGAGGCACTGGTTACTAAAACGACTATTGATCCGGTACCACGTCGTTTTCCTGATGGTGGCTTTATTTCTAAATTACCAGAAGATCCATGGGGCAACCCTTATCAAATGGTAAGCCCAGGTGAAATGGGTAAAATCGATATTTTCTCTATGGGTCCTGACGGTGAAGTGGGCACAGATGATGATATCGGTAACTGGGTTGACGAAGACCAAGAACGTTAATCTTTATGTATTGCGGTACTCAGCAGACACTCCATAAAAATAAGGGCTTCAGTTTACTTGAAGTCCTTGTTGTGCTTGTCATCATCGCGATTTCTGTGAAGATGGTTAGTTACACTTTCGATGACGCTGAGGCCGAAGAGCTAGAAAAACAGGCGCTAAAAGTACATACCGTGATTAATTTAGCGTCTGAATTTGCTGTACTGAATCAAATAGAATTAGGTTTTCACATAGATAAGAATGTACTGGAGTTTCTCGTTTTTGATGGTGAGAAATGGACAGTATTTGATGCTGAAGCATTATATGAGCCGATTACTTTTGGCAAAGAGTATCGCGTTAACTTAAATATCGAAGATTTAGCCTGGTCTGAAGATAACCTGTTAGAACAGTCTAACTGGCGCGAGCTCATGGGCACCAGTGATGAAGATAGCCTACTTGAGCTTAAGAAATTAAAAGTGCCACAGGTGCTAATCTTATCTTCGGGAGAAGTGAGCGCATTTCAGCTTTCTGTTGAACTTGCAGATCGCACTACTGAAGAAGCCAGCTACTTTATTGAAGGCGAATTTATTGCACCAGTGAATTTACGAGTGGAGCCTGCATCATGATAAAAAAATCAGCAGGTTTCACATTACTTGAAGTCATGGTGGCTATGGGCATTTGTGCTATGGCCGGCATTGCAGCCATGCAAGTGACGGGCGAGCATGTTTCGCATATCGCTGCCATTGAAGAGCAAACTTATGCTTCATGGGTCGCAGAAAATCGTTTGGTGATGATCCGTTCGCAAGGCAGCAAATGGAGTGGGAAAAATAATAATAAAGGCGAAGAAGAACTTGCGGGTATTACTTGGTACTGGCAAGAAAAAGTCACTAAAACCACTGGCGATCCAAACTTTGTTAAAGTCCAAGTCGAAATATTCAGTGATCCTGAATATCAAAACTCGTTATATGACTTAAGTACCTTTATTTTGAAGGGCAAATAATGGGGCACTCTTTATCTCCTCAAAAGCGTTCCAGAATGCGTATTCAACAAGGCTTTACCTTGTTAGAAGTGATGGTTGCCTTGGGTATTTTAGGCTTTGTAGTTTTAGCCACGCACCAAATTCTCAATTCAACCATTCAAGCAAAAACAGGCTCTGAAGAAGTTATTGCTGAATTAGATTCACTTAACACCACATTCCGCTTAATGGACCAAGATTTCAATCAAATGACCAAACGTGAAACACGCAATGAAGCAGGCGATTTCACACCGAGTTATATTCTGCATGGTCGTTACAACTTAGACAGCCAGTATGACGGCATTGCCTTTGTGCGTGATGGCTGGACCAACCCAATTAGTTTATTGCCTCGTTCTGAGTTGCAAGCGGTCGGCTATCGTGTTGTCGACGATAAGTTAGAACGCCTTTATCGCGTTTATGTTGATCAACTGGATGGCACAGAGCCTCGAAGCCAAGTGCTATTAGAAAACATTGAAGACTTAACTTTTGAGTTCTTAGACGATAAACAGAAATGGCAAGAAAATTGGGAAAAGAAAGCATTACCGTTGGCTGTATCTGTGACGATTAAGTTGCAAGAAATGGAGCCAATCAAGCGGTTATTCTTAACACCAGGTGACGGCAAAGTTGCGACAGTGAGTTCAAGTTCAAACAATAACAACTCAAATAACAACTCAGGTAATAAAGATCAGAATGATGATAATCGTGGTGGCGGGAGTACTCGACCATGATGAGGTTACAGCAATCACCAGTCTCTAAGCAGCGAGGCGCTGCGTTGATCATCGTTTTGTTCATTGTTGCATTGGCAGCGGTAATTGCGGCTGAAATGGCAACAAACTTAATGATCCAAGTACAGCGAGCGCAAAATATTCAAACTCACCAACAAGCTAAGTGGTATAGCTATGGTGCAGAAGAGCTAGTAAAGAAGGTACTGATTGATAGTAAAAATAAAGATCCTGATAAAGTGCACTTAGGACAGCCATGGGCGTTAGAAGAAACGCCATTCCCAGTTGATCATGGTACTTTAAGTGGTAAGGTCACCGACTTACAAGCGTGCTTAAATTTAAACGCACTGCGAGCCCCAAAAGCTCAAAATGCCACTCGAAACGACACAAACCCAGCGCATAAAGCCTTTTTAGAGCTATTGAATAACATTGAAGACTTACCGTCAGATGAGAGTGAAGAGTCACTTGCCGATAGTGTTTTTGACTGGCTAGATGCAGACAGCAGTACTCATCGCTCAGGTGCTGAAGAAGACGAATATATGTCGCTTCGTACCCCTTATTTAACAGCAAATAACTACTTTGCGTCTGTGTCAGAGTTACGCGTTATTAGAGGGTTTAATCCTTTAGTGATGGAGAAAATTCTGCCCTATGTCTGTGTTATCCCTGGCAGTGAAGAATTAAAGATTAACGTGAATACCATTTTGCCTGAACAAGCTTTATTGTTGAGCGCGCTTATTGAAGGATTGAGTGAATCAGATGCGCAGGGCATTATTTCTTCTCGTCCAGAAAAAGGGTATGACAAAATAGAAGACTTCTTAACTGAAGCGACCAATCAGGGCGCTCAGAATATTAATCAAGTAACCGATCTATTTACTGTAAATAGTGACTATTTTAAGTTGCGCGCAAAAGCCATGTTTGACGATAGGCTTTTCACAATGACCTCAATTATTCAAATAAAACAAGGTCAAGCGAGCATACTGGCGCGAAAATTCGGAGGCGTACAGTGACAGAAAAATTATTGATCCGTATTGATCAATCAGCAAAACAAGCCATTCATTGGCTGATTTATTCTACCGATGAGCAAATCATTGCCAGTGGTGAATATGAAAGCATTGCTGAACTTTCACAGTTATCAGAAAAAGCTCAGGGCAGAGAAACCGTTGTATTACTTTCTGCTGCTATGGTTCAACTGAAAACCATTGAGTTACCGGCTAAGTGGAATCGCAAGTTAGAGCAAGCCCTTCCCTTTATGCTAGAAGAGCAATTGGCGAGTGATGTCGATGATGTATTTATCGCTATTGGTGAGCCAGGTTCGCAAGATGATAAGCCGACAATTAACATTGCTTTATGTGAACGCGAGAATTTTGCTGAATTAATCGCTTTACTTGAAGAGCATGATATCCAGGCTAAAGAGATTATCCCTGATGCATTGTTACTTCCTGAACAAGCGCAGGGAGAGTTGGCTACGATAGAACTAGATGGTCAGTGGTTGTGTCGTTTAGGGCAGTGGCATACATGTGTCATTGAACCAAGTTGGGGCTCAGATTATTTGCATGCCTTGTCTCCGGAGCAAATAGTACATTTTAGCCCTGCTGATGCGTTACCAGATATTGCGCCTAAAGTTGCCAAAGAAGAAGAATATGAACTGCCATTAGCCTTTCTAGCTAAAAACCTCTCGAGTAATACCTTTAATCTTCGCCAAGGGCTATTTACCCCGAAGAAAAGCACACCACAGTGGTGGAAAGATTGGCGCTCAGGTCTGATCGCTGCCTCTGTTGCTTTGGTTGGGTTTATCGCAGCACAAGGCTTGCAAGTGGTACAACTGAATAAACAAGCTGAACAACTAAAAAGTGAAGCGGTTGCGACTTATCAAAAAGCATTCCCTCGAAAAAAAGTGAGAGTGGCTCTATTAAGACGACAAATTAGTAACGAATTAAAAGCCATTTCAGCAACTCAGCAAGGTGGTTTTTTAGATTTGGCCGATAAATTTGTATCAGTTTATAGCCAAGTAAAAGATTTTCAGCCAGAGACATTACGCTACGATCACAAACGAAATGAGCTGCGTATACGAGTGAAAGCTAAGGATTTCCAAGTTTTTGGGCAGGTGAAAACCATCCTTGAGCAAAAAGGTTTAACGGTACAACAGGGCTCGTTAAATAACGACGGTGATGCAGTAATTGGTGAGATCAGATTGCGAGGTGAAGTGTGAAACAGCAAGCACTCAACTATTGGGCTTCTTTAAAGGAGCAAGAGCAAAGATTATTGATGGTCGCCGCAGGTGTCTTTGTGGTGTTTGTATTAATCATGGGTATTATTAAGCCGCTCAATCAAGCTGTCGCGGATGCAGAGAAAGCAGTTCAACGCCAACAAGAACTTAAAAGCTATGTTGAGCAGAGTGTTGGCAAGCTAAAAGCTGCAGGAAGCTCTGCACGCGCTGCGTCAGGCAATTTGTCTCAGTTAGTTAATCGTAGCCGAGGCCGTTATGGTATTCGAATCAGTCAAATGCAGCCAAGTAACGATAGCTTGCGTGTGAATATTGAGAATGTTGAGTTTAACAAGCTAATGGGCTGGTTAGATGAACTTACAAATCAACACGGTGTAACAATTGCCAACCTAGACGTGTCACAAGGTGATGAAACTGGCTATGTTCGTGTAAGTCGATTGGTGATTGAGCAGTAATATGAAACAAAAAATCTTTTTAGTTCTTTTATTTATTTTTTCATTCTTGGTTTTTGCGCTTTCCCAATTACCCGCTTCAGTGGCTGCTCAACTTGCACAAGGGCAATTACCTAAAAATGTGAAGCTAGGCAGTTTTGCTGGCACGATTTGGCAGGGGCAAGTCAGTGAAGTTCGCATTAACCGAATTCAAGTCTTCAATGTGCGATGGAGCTTAAAACCACAGGCATTGTTCATGGGTAAACTGGCTGGAGATGTTAAGTGGGGTAATCCGCGTGCGGCTGACGAGATGTCAGGCAATACTGATTTCAGTGTGGCTTTATTATCAAAACAAGCGCATTTAACCAAAGCTGTTATGCGTTTTGAGGTTGAGCAGTTGATAACTCAGTTGAACTTACCTCTTCCTGTAAATGCGACGGGTCGAGTGATCTTTAATATCGACGAATACCAAAGTGGCCTGCCATATTGTCAGCAAATAACAGGGGATGTGTTTAGCCCGAATGTACGTGTTGAAGGTTTATCTGGCTGGTTTTCTATTGGCGAGTTAGGTGCCGATTTAAGTTGTAAATCAGGAGATCTAGCGGCTGTTGTTCAACCTGATAATTTATTAGGCTTGAGAGCTGATGTGAGTTTAGGCGATAAGTTGCAATTTAAAGTGGCTGGTAATGTAAAACCCGACGCCTCTTTACCTAAAGAAGTCCATGATGCAGTTAAATACCTAGGTCGCCCCGATGCAGAAGGCCGTTACCCGGTTAACTTATAAGGCTTATTATGCTTGAGTTTTCGTACACAGAAGCGCACCAGACATTACTAAAGGCTTACCTATCTCAGTCAGAGCAAGCGATGCCTTATGCATTGTGTGAAGGATATTTGTTTGCGACGATTTGTAGTCCTGCCGGCATTGAAGCCGAGCAGTGGTTAACGGCTGTCAGTGGCGGTGATGAACTCATAGCTGAAGAGCAAGTCTTTGCTTTGATGGCACTGCACCATGATATCAGTGAACGGGTATTTAACGGCTCATTTCAGTTGTCGTATGGTATAGCTGAATTTGACTCTTTACAGCAATGGTCTCAGGGGTTTTTGCTTGGTATTGAGCATTTTTATGCCGACTTGGCGAATGCTGAACCATTAACTGATGAGTTGCGTCAGGCCTTGATTTCAGCGACAGAGCAATTAGGCTTTTTTTCGTTAGAGCAAACGCAAATTAAGCAGTTCTGCGAATCAAATAACTTAGAGCTAGCAAATTTTTGTGCTGAACAACATACCATTGCCAATGAATTTGCCCCAGCGTATGTGCAAATAATTGAAAATGCCGCTGTTGCCAGTGGTTTATATAACGAAGAGATCGACTAAATTGACTCAGCTAGGATAAGCGTCAAGCTTATCCAAGTTCTAACTCTATATGTGTGCAACCTTTTCCACAGCTCACCAAGCCTTGATGCTTATCAGTCTGATTTAAATCTAATTGTAGAGGCTGTTTACAGTGTTCACAAAACAGCGCTTGGCCTTTACTTAGTTTCTTCAATATTGTTTTATGTTGATTAAATGCTGCTGCGCGCTTTTTATTAAAAGCATCAATATCAAACTTCATTACAACGATTTTCCTTCAAAGATTGATTCACCTGCAATACGGCAAATTTCATTTAACTTGTTGCCATAGAAATACAAGTTCAAATCATTTTCTTTGCAATAACGAAGGTGGAATGCTTTTAATTTATCGTCAGTACTGAGTGCATCATTAAGATACTCAAGCTCAGTTTCATCGAGCTCAATTTTTTGTGTGATGTGGGTCCTGGCTATTTTAGCAGCAGTGCTTCGTGCAACTTTGCTCTGCTCACCGAGTAAGTCTACCCCTTCACCGAGTATAGATTCTCTGTGCTCCTTAATGACGGGATGATCTATAGTGAAAAATGCTAGAACTAGAACAACGAGTAATAAAAACTTTTTCATTGGATACCCTAAACTTGATCTAAATAGGAAGTCACAGTAGAGAGTGTAATAAAATGGTGCTTTCAAATGCAAGTGATTAAGCTATAACCACACCAAGCTAGTGCCTAATAAAGGAAATTTCAATAATTTCTGAACCAATTGTACCCAGCTTGAGCTGGCTTGCATATAATAACCTTATAGATAAAAAGGTCACTGTAGCAAGTACCTGTCGATCACAGCCATAAGGAGCCGAGATGGACAAACAAATTAAAGTCAAAAATATTCCAACCGATGTGAAGATCCAAAAACCGGACCTGCAGCCTGATAGGTTTAATCCAAGAAACCGCATTTATGTTCGAGCGGTGAAAGGGTTACACCAGCAGTTAAGAAAGCGTTTAGGCTTTATTGGCATGCTGGCGTTTATGCTTATGCCTTGGGTTAACTTTGAAGGTCATCAGGCGGTCTATTTCGATTTAATGGAACAAAAGTTCAACATTTTTGGTTTGACCATGATGCCTCAAGATTTCACTATCTTGGCATTTTTATTAATGATCGCTGCCTTTGCTTTATTTGTCGTGACCACGTTTTATGGCAGAGTTTGGTGTGGTTATACTTGTCCACAAACCGTTTGGACTTTCATCTTTTTGTGGTTTGAAGAAAAGTTTGAAGGCAGTGCCAATCAGCGTAAAAAACTAGATAGCCGGAAAATGGACTTTGATAAGTTCTGGCGAAAAACTGCAAAGCACAGTAGCTGGATTTTATTTTCTTTGTGGACAGCAATTAGTTTTGTCGGCTTTTTCACACCTATTCGGGATTTAGTGCCTGACTTACTTACTTTGAGTGCGGGCAGTTATGCGGTCATCAGCATCGTAGTATTTACGGCATGTACTTATGGTAATGCAGGCTGGATGAGAGAGATTATGTGCTTACACATGTGTCCTTATTCACGATTCCAATCTGCCATGTTTGATAAAGACACTTTTACGGTAAGCTATGACGCAAGTCGTGGTGAGTCTCGTGGCCCACGTTCACGCAAACAAGATCCGAAAGAAATGGGCTTGGGTGATTGTATCGACTGTAATTTGTGTGTTCAGGTATGCCCTACAGGCATCGATATTCGTAACGGCTTGCAATATGAGTGTATCAATTGTGGTGCTTGTATAGATGCGTGTGATGGGGTGATGGATAAAATGAATTATCCACGTGGTTTAATTTCTTATACCACAGAGCGAAACCTTGAAACACCAGATAATAAGACCAAAGCATTTAGAGGCAAGTTAGCGGGTTACTTATTGATCATGACAGTGTTAATTGCTGCCCTAGTCGTTAATGTTGCCATGCGTAAACCGATGGAGCTCGACATTATTCGTGATAGAAATCAGCTTTACCGAGTTAACTTCGATGGCTTAGTGGAAAATACGTATACCCTAAAAGTGATTAACAAAACACAACAAGTGCAACAATACGATATTGCTGTTGAGGGGCTTAATAATTTTAATGTACTGGGTAAATTAGCGGTTGAAGTGCAAGCGGGTGAATCTATGAATGTGCCACTTTCTGTGATCATTGACCCTTATGACCTTAAAAAGCCAGTGACTGAATTTCATTTTAGAGTTCAAGTTAAAGGCGACCCTACAGTGTCATTATCACAGCCTACTAACTTCTTTAAAGGTAAATAATTAGATACACTAATTAAACCAAGCAAAAGCGGGTATTTCCCGCTTTTTTTATGCCAAATGAGGAATGCATGAGCGAGTTTAGTTTTGCGAATTTAAATCCAGATCGTATTTTGGATGCCATTGAAAGTATTGGTGTCTACCCTGAAACAGGCTTGCTACCTTTGAACAGTTATGAAAATCGCGTTTATCAGTTTAAAGCCGAAGACGGTAAGCGCTATGTCACAAAGTTTTATCGTCCAGAACGCTGGAGTGAGGCGCAAATAAAAGAAGAGCATGCTTTTGCATTTGAACTCGCCAGTGAAGAAGTACCAATTGTTGCGCCTACTCAGATAGAAAATACAAGTTTATTTGAGCATGCCGGTTATAAATTTGCGCTCTTTCCGAGTGTTGGTGGGCGCCAGTTTGAAATCGACAATTTAGACCAGCTTGAAATGCTTGGCCGTTATATCGGACGACTGCATCTAGTTGGAAAGAGTAAACCATTTCAACATAGACCGAGTATTAATACGCAGAGTTACTTATTTGATGCCAAGGACGCTATTCAAAATAGCAAGCTTGTGCCAGTACATCTAGAAACCGCGTTTTACACTATTTTAGAACAGGTTATTTCACAAACAGCGCAAATGTATCATGTTGATAAGCCGATTCGTTTGCATGGCGATGCACATGCTGGCAATATTCTCTGCACTGGCGATTCATTGACCTTAGTCGATTTAGATGATTGCCGCTCAGGCCCAGCAATCCAAGATTTATGGATGATGCTTAATGGTGATAAAAATGAGCAATTAATTCAGCTCGATACACTATTGATGGGGTATGAAGAATTTAACTCTTTTGATGCAAAAGAGCTGCAACTGATTGAGCCACTGCGAGCAATGAGAATGGTGCATTACATGGGGTGGCTAGCTACTAGATGGGAAGATCCTGCTTTTACACGGAACTTTTCATGGTTTGCTACAGACAAATACTGGGAGCAGCAGATTTTGGCATTAAAAGAGCAACTTGCAGCGTTACAAGAACCTGCGTTACAACTATTTCCATAAAAATTGAGATATAACTATGTTGAAAGCGTTAAAACTATCTATCTTATTCCTCTGTTTGCCATTACTAGCCATGGCTGCAGAATTTGATTTTAAAGAAGGTGAGCACTACCAAACTTTAACTACTCAAAAAAGCGAGCAAGCAAAAGTAACTGAGTTTTTCTCTTTTTACTGCCCGCATTGCTTCCGCTTTGAACCCGTTGCAAAGGCGTTAGAGCAAAGCCTGCCTGAAGGGGCTGTGTTTGAAAAAAGCCATGTAAATTTCTTAGGTGGCTTACCTGCACAAGTTCAGAGCAATTTAAGCTATGCCTATATTGTTGCAAAGCAAATGGGCAAAGGTGATGAAATTGCAGCTAAAATCTTTGATAGCATCCATGTGAAGAACGCGCCATTAAATGACATTAAAGACGTTAAAAAATTACTTGATATTAATGGCATTAATGAAAAGCAATTTGATGCTGCGCTAGCAAGTATGCCTGTTATTGCTGCTGAAAAGTTGATGCAGGATGACCAAAATCGCTTTTCTAAGGCGGGTGCCTTATCTGGCGTGCCTACATTTATCGTCAGCGATAAATACAAAGTAAATACCAACAGTTTAAAAAGCCAAGAGCAATTCAACGCATTGGTTAAACATTTATTAGCGAAATAATACGGAGAATAAGATGTTAAAGCTAATTAAAGCCGCAGCGCTGGCTCTAATGCTACCAGTAGTTGCAAATGCAGCTCAGTTTGAAGAAGGTGTTCACTACGAAGTAATTGCAGAGCGTGGCACTAAAAAGCCAGAAGTCACTGAGTACTTCTCATTTTTCTGTCCAGCATGTAATGCATTTGAACCTTTAATTGACCAAGTTAAGCCGAAACTTAATGATAGTGTGAAGTTTAAGAAAAGCCATGTTGATTTTTCAGGGCCAAGAAATCCTGAAATTCAGACAATTATGGCGCAAGCCTTAGCACTTGCAGATGTGTTACCACAAAAAGATAAAATCATTGCGGCAATTTTTACACACATTCACGCCAAGCGTAATAAGATCAATGAACTTGCGGATATGAAAGACATCTTTGTCGCACAAGGTGTTGATGGTACGAAGTTTGATAAAATGTACAAAAGTTTTTCAGTACGTACTAACACTTCTAAAATGGCGCGTATGCAGCAAAAGTGGCAAGAAAAGCGTGCGCTTACGGGCGTACCAACGTTTATCGTCAATGGTAAATACAAACTTCGCCTACGTGAGTCAAAAACGACGACTCCAGAGCAGATCAGTGCACTGATTAATTATTTAGCTGCTAAATAATTAACTATGGATTAGAATAAAGCCTCGCACTTGCGGGGCTTTTTTATTGGAAAAGACATGCATAAAATTTTGGTTTCAAGCTGTTTGCTCGGACAACCCGTCCGTTATGATGGGCAATCTAAATGTTTAAAAAATGACATCTTGACTCTGTGGTTGCAAGAAAAGCGAGTTGTTGCATTTTGCCCTGAGGTTGCAGGTGGGTTGCCAACCCCAAGACCACCTGCAGAGATCAATGCTGCAAAAGTGGTAACCGCAACAGGTGAGGATGTCACTGGTGAATTCCAGCTAGGTGCCGAACAAGCCCTCGCATTATGTAAAGCGCAACAAATCAAATTTGCGTTGTTGAAAGAATCTAGCCCTTCGTGTGGTCGTAATACTATTTACGATGGGTCGCATAAGGGAATTAAAGTGGCTGGAATGGGTTTAACTGCTGAAAAGCTCGTAAAAGCAGGCATACGGGTTTTTAGTGAAGAGCAATTACCAGAGCTAGTCAGTGCTCTGGCAATTGCTGAAAAGAATTAGCGGGATTATTTACGCTGTAAAAATACACCAGACTCCACATGATGTGTATATGGGAACTGGTCGAAAATCGCAATGCGAGATACTGAGTGAGTTTCGCATAGCATGTCTAAATCACGCTCTAGTGTGTCTGGGTTACATGAGATATATATAATGTTGTCGTAGTTAGACACTAAACGGCAAGTCAGCTCGTCCATACCAGCACGAGGTGGGTCAACCAAAATAGTTTGGCAGTTGTAGTCTTGAAGGTTAATGCCATTTAATCTTGAGAACTGACGTTCACCTTTCATCGCTTGCGTAAACTCTTCACTCGACATACGGATAATATCTAAGTTCTCAACCTTATTCGCTGCAATATTAATTTGTGCCGAGTTTACCGACGACTTTGAGATTTCAGTCGCTAATACTTTATTAAAGCTGCCTGCTAAGGCAATAGAGAAATTACCATTCCCACAATATAGCTCAAGTAAATCATTCTCCAGTGGCGCACAAAGGTCTTGCGCCCATTCCAGCATTTTCTCATTTACTTTCGCATTTGGCTGCGTAAAGCTATTTTCAACTTGCTGGTACTGATACGTTTGGCCATTTACTGTCAACTGCTCTGTAACAAAATCATTGCCTAACACAATCTTTTGTTTGCGAGCGCGACCAATAAAGTCAATCTTATAGGTTTTCTGAAGTTCAGAACGTAATGCATTAATTGCCGTTAACCATTCATCATCAAGCTGTTTGTGATAAAGCAGGCTTACCAGGATCTCACCACTTAGCGTCGATAAGTAATCGATTTGGAAAAGCTTACGACGAAGTATCTCGTTATGACGTAACTTCTCCATCATAACTTGCATGATTTCACTAATAAGCGGCGCGGCAGGGTCAAATGTTTCCACGCGAATTTTTTGTTTGCTCTCTTGGTCAAACATAATGTGGTAGAGATCGTCACCATCGTGCCATACTCTAAACTCAGCACGTTGACGGTATTGCGTTTTTGCTGAGTCAAAGACTTCAAGCTCTGGTGCGTTAAAGCGAGCAAATTGAGCACTAATACGCGTTTGCTTTTCAGCAAGCTGCTGTTCATAAGTGGCGGTATCAATAGTGATGACTGGCATAGTTAAACTGACCTTACAAATTCGAGAGCGGCTATTGTAGGGGGCATAGGTGATTTGTCCAGTTTCTCGCTAAAATTTGTTGTTTTTTTATACTAAACACTCAAGGGTCATTAATTTTTGCCGATAAGTAGAAAATAACCGAGCATCTGCTTGGCTACCATTATTTCTGGGAGACAGATCATGAAAATTGGACAACTTAACCAGCTTTTTAATCCTACTATGGCAAATAAGGCGAACAATAAAGCTGCCTTTAAGCCGACCATGCATTTAAACCCAGATAGTTATCATGGTGATAAGAGTAAAATAGCGGCTAAATTATTAGATGATAAATTGGCAGAAGCTTTAGGCATCGAAAAGACAGAGAAAGAGAAAAAGCCATTATTTGATTTTGAAGCCATCGTTAAAAATGTACTCGACTTTGTTAAAGGAGCAGTTAATAAAGCAAAAGCCGATGGCAAAGATGACGATACTTTAAAAGATATGTTGGGTGCGGCACGAAAAGGTGTCCAAATGGGCATCGATGAAGCCACTTCGGAGTTAAAAGAAAGCGCGCTTTTTAATGATGATATTGAAGAGGGTATAGAAAAATCCCGAGAAGGCATTTTCAAAGGACTCGATGATTTTGAAGAAGAGTTATTTAACCCTAAACCTGCTTATATGCAGGTCAGTGCAGCACAGTATGCAAGTTTGTCGAATCAAGCAGAATATAGTTTTACAACTGCAGAGGGCGATGAAGTAACTATTTCACTGAGTGATGCTCGTTCAAAAGGTCAAGCAGCCAGCTATGCTCAAAACGGTGATAATTATGGTTTGGCTGTTTCAGAGCAATCGAGTGAGGAAGTCAGTTTTTCAATTAGTGTGGATGGCGAGCTTAATAAAGAAGAGCAAAAAGCCATAAATGAAATGATGAAAGACATTCGCAATGTCAGTGATTCATTTTTCTCTGGTGAATATGACGATGCATTTGAAAAAGCATCGGCATTAAATATAGAGAGCGATCAAATTACCAACTTCACGATGGATTTGCGTCAGACAAAAACAACCGCTGCAATTGCACAATATCAACAAGCCAACCCCATAAAAGAGTTAGAACAAGCGTTTCAACCTCTAGATAAACAATTAGAGAGTATTCATTCAGAAGGTAAAGCATTAGGCATTGAGCAGCAATTGCCAGATATCATGGCTTGGATGAACGATGGACAAGCAAGAATGGCTCAGCTTTTAGATTATGCGCAAAGTTTCTTCAATCAACTTGATAATAAGTCAGAGAAATCAGCTTAAGTGACTTGGCAACTTATATAGGCTCGGGCAAACTTGCACCTCTATACAGAGGAGTCTTAGTTTGCCGCACATTTTAGTTTTTGATTCAGGTATTGGTGGGACCAGTGTCCTAACACATATCCAAAATACCCTACCAGGGGCAGACTATACCTACATAATGGATAATGATTTACTGCCCTACGGTCTTCAGACTGAAGAAACAATTCAAAATAGACTGGTAAGTCTCGTTAATAAAATATCTTCAAATTTTTTTGGGGAAGTTGACTTAATAGTGATCGCTTGCAATACAGCTTCAACTTACGCACTGGCACATATTCGCCAGTTTACTCAAATTCCGATTGTTGGCGTGGTGCCTGCAATAAAGCCTGCTGCACAAATTAGTACTAGAAGGCATATTGCTTTATTAGCAACGCCTGCTACCTCAAAGAACCAGTATACGCAATCTTTAGTGAGTGAGTTTGCTCAAGATTGCCAAGTAAGTTTCTACCACTCAACAGAGTTGGTAAGGTTAGCAGAGCGTAAATTCTGGTTAAATGAAGATGTGCGAGAGGGGGTTAATAAGGAACTATCAGCTATTAAGGTCGATAATCAAGCTGATGTTCTGATTTTAGGGTGCACACATTTTCCAATATTGAAGTATGAAATAGCAGAGTTTTATCAGACGCAATGTGAATTAATCGACTCCGGAACTGCGATAGCAAAAAGAGTGCAGCACTTACTGGCTGGCAGTATAGGTGAAATAGAAATAAAAAAGCCGCTACAGTTTTATGCAACGGCTTTAAATGAGGTCCCGATTAATACAGGATACGATGTGAAAAGTTTACATCTTTAACTTGCAACAGCTTCTTCTGATGTCTCTGGTTTTTGTTTTGCAGCTCTAACCTTCAACGTACGTTGTTGGAACTCTTTTTCATTCAATGCTGCAATGGCTTTATCAGCATCAGCTTCTGCCATCTCCACAAAACCGAAACCACGACGTTTACCTGTATTTTTATCTTTTAATAAACGAACGTTGAATACACGGCCCTGTTCAGAGAAAAGCTCTCGAACGACACTTTCATTTGCTTTATAAGGTAAGTTACCTACATAAAGCGTTTTTGTTTTTACTTCAGCATTGTCAGATTTTGGGGTTACATTACTTGCTGACATAACAGTTGCAATGAAACCACCGATGAGTGTGCCAATAGAAAAAGTAGCACCAAGATTAAGAGAAGAGTCTGCAAGAAGAGCATTAGCAGCAAAATAGCCGATTATCGCAATTGCTAAAACAATAAAAAGAGACTTTTGTTGAGTTGGGTTCATAAGGATCTACCAATATACAATGGGTATACAATAATTTAACAAACGAGCTGCTATCTTAGCGTCTTAAAATGTTTAAGCAATAATTAAAAAGAGAAATTAGCCATTCGAAGTGGGTAAATAGAGCGTTTTTTATTCTAACAAGTCTTTTTTGTTCTCTTTTTGAGCGGTTGAGCGCGTTTCTTAAAATTAATTGAAAAAAGGGCTTGCGTAATTTTCTGCTCTCCCTATAATGCGCACCCACTGACATGGGGCGAGACGCTAAAAAGCAAATCAAAACGATGTCGAGTCAAATAAAACTTAGCTTTAAACTTTCTCTAAAGAAAAAGATTAAAATTAAGTGTTGACATAAAAAGTGAAGT
>NZ_PNEC01000138.1 GCF_005886345.1 Pseudoalteromonas phenolica | reverse complement strand
CTGATAACAGAAGATTTTTTGTATTACTGGCTACACCGTTTTGATCACGAAATAAGGCTATTCTGGGCCGTTCATGTTACCCACCATAGCAGTGAAAAAATGAATTTTACCGTAGGTTTCCGATCATCTGTATTTCAACCACTATATCGATTCATTTATTTTATTCCCTTGGCTTTAATGGGTTTCAGACCTATTGATATTGCTTTCATTTATTCTGCCACACAAATATGGGGCATTTTTGTGCATACAGAACTTATCCATAAAATGGGTTGGATGGAGTA
>NZ_PNEC01000137.1 GCF_005886345.1 Pseudoalteromonas phenolica | reverse complement strand
CAAGTTAATATCAGCTAGCTTTTTTAGTTTGACGCATATCGTAAGAAATAAGTCCAAAATAAAAATAGCAGGGACAAGCCATATTAATATGTCGTTAGTTAGCATTACTTCTCATCCCATACTGAATGACTAAACCATCATTAATAGCCAATGAGGCTCCCGATACTGTTTGATAATTTCTCACATAATCTCCTCTAAAGTG
>NZ_PNEC01000136.1 GCF_005886345.1 Pseudoalteromonas phenolica | reverse complement strand
AACTTGGTGATTGGTTTGTACAATCAATTGTTCTCTATCCAAAGCCTTATTGGTTTTTAAGAAAACTAAGTTAGGGTCTTGTGCGATAGTTTTTGAATGTTCGATACTCGCAATTGCAAAGCTATTGCTATTCTTCAAACCATCAATTACTTGTTCAATGTTACCAATTTTAACACTCGTTGATTTGTTTAACGAGTCAACGGCTTCATTAAGCATACTTTGTACTTGCTTCGACTGTGAGAAACAGCCATACATAGGGTATTGCGTTAATTCGGCTTTTCTGATGCT
>NZ_PNEC01000135.1 GCF_005886345.1 Pseudoalteromonas phenolica | reverse complement strand
ACCAATACATTCAAACGAGTAGTCAACACCACCGTCAGTCATTTCCACAATTACTTCTTGAATTGGTTTGTCGAAGTCTTTAGGGTTTATTAAATCAGTTGCGCCAAGTTTAGTGGCAAGGTCAAATTTACTGGTGTTAATGTCTACACCAATAATACGACTCGCGCCTGCCATTTTTGCACCAATAATTGCAGATAAACCAATACCACCCAGGCCAAATATAGCAACGGTATCG
>NZ_PNEC01000134.1 GCF_005886345.1 Pseudoalteromonas phenolica | reverse complement strand
ATTCAGAAATATTCATTTGATGGGCAACTTCTTTAAGGGGTAAGCCATCGTCTAATAATTGAGCCAATCTCATTTCTCTGGGTGTTATGCTTTCTAACCATTCTATCGGGGTATTTTGAATGTTGATTATGTCTTGCTCCGTGAGACCAAATGATCTTGGAATATAATAATCATTATGAATAACCGCATGGATAGCGTGGGTAATTTCATCAGAAAAATAGTCCTTACTGGTATATGCTTTAACGCCGTATCTAATCATGCCTTCCATAACCCGTTTGTCTCCGAAAATTGTATTTACAATAATTTTTATATCCGGATGGTATATTTGCAAGTGTTTGGCAACATCATAGCCATTCATG
>NZ_PNEC01000133.1 GCF_005886345.1 Pseudoalteromonas phenolica | reverse complement strand
TTACTTTTTTTCTTTTTTTTTTTTTTTTTAATGATTGTTTTTTTCACTTTTTTTTTAGTTCCCCTTAATTCTATTTTTTATATCCCATTTATCTCTTTTCACACTCTCTCTCCCCCCCGCCCCCCCCCCCCCCCCCCCCCCCCCCCCCCACCCCCCCACCCCCCTCAAATATATTTTATATGTTACGGCCGCATCAGAGATCTCTTGCGTATAATACAATATTTACGTCAACGTCGGTGTTGGTATATGTGGTGGCAAAGCTAAAAAAGAAGGCAAGTGCGGCGAAGGCAAATGTGGTGGCAAAGCTTAACATCTGGCGACGTCAGGGGTAATAAAAAGTCGCGGGCGCGGGGGGGGTGGGGGGGGGGTGGGATGGGTTGGGGGGGGGGGGGGGTTGTGGGGTTGGGTGGGGTGGGTGGGGGGG
>NZ_PNEC01000132.1 GCF_005886345.1 Pseudoalteromonas phenolica | reverse complement strand
TGCTGACGGCTAATGCAGTAAAAAGTATTTTTAAAGATGAGTTTGTTACACCTGAGCATTTATTAATAGCTATTTTACAAGTTAATGATGCCGTAAGTAAAGAATTAAAAGCTGCCGGCTTAACAGAAAAAGGTTTGGTAGCTTCTATCCAGGAACTAAGAAAAGGAACATCTATTCATACCCAAACGCAAGAAACGCAGTTGAATATGTTACCTAAGTATGCCCGTAATCTGAATGAAATGGCGCGTAATGGTAAATTGGATCCTGTTATAGGGCGTGATGAGGA
>NZ_PNEC01000131.1 GCF_005886345.1 Pseudoalteromonas phenolica | reverse complement strand
GCTTTTATCAGTTCAAAATATATTAATAAGGGTACTGATTTTATAACAGGTTGTGTTGGTTTTTTTGATTGTATCAATGATCAGGCAACAGCCAATCTATTATTTGATCCTGCTAAGGAATGGCTGATTGATTGTGGGGCTGAAGCAATGGATGGACCTGTAAATTTTGGGGATCGCGATAAGTGGTGGGGGTTAATGGTAGAGGGTTTTGATAGAGAACCTATGTATGGCATGTCGTTTAATCCCAGTTATTATGAATAACTTTTTGAAGGTTATGGGTTCCGGAACTACTACAATCAATACTATTATTATATGAATGTAGATGATCCGCTCCCAACGAAATTTCCGGAGCGG
>NZ_PNEC01000130.1 GCF_005886345.1 Pseudoalteromonas phenolica | reverse complement strand
TTGTATTTTAAATCTGAATATTTAGCGATAGTGGCTGCTTTACCTGATTTAAGCGCCTCAATCATAGGGTGGATTGGCTGTAATTCAGATTCTTATACTTTAATTAGTAATTTTGAAGATAACCTTTCAACACCCGTAACTATTGCGCGAAGTTGTGCTAATACAAATAACTTCACCACAATATCTAATACACCTTGTGACAGCTCAAACCAAGTATTGCGGATCTCTTCTGTGAGCGGTTCATCGCGGTGAATAAGCCACTGGTACTGCCAAAGCTTTTCCGTCAGCAATCGCCACTCAGTGGGCTTTGGTTTACCCGTTACTTT
>NZ_PNEC01000129.1 GCF_005886345.1 Pseudoalteromonas phenolica | reverse complement strand
AAGTTCGACGAGTTAGAACGTAAGGTGGCGCGCCTTGAAGCTGAAGTCGAATCCTATGACTTAGGGCAGCCCGATGTATGGCAGCGCTTTGAAGATGAGCAAAAGCAGCAACAAATCGACGAAGAATTAGCCCAACTGAAGCAAAAAATGGCGAGCTAGGCTCGCCCACAGCAACGACTGAGCAATCAAAGCGAAAGGGGATAAAGATGA